>NZ_LYSP01000001.1:0-288619 GCF_001728945.1 Pseudomonas sp. ENNP23 | reverse complement strand
GGCCACGAAGTTCAGCACCGGCAGCAGCGGCCGGCCGCACATGGCCAGCACCGCCAGTTCGTCGCGGTACTTCGCCAGCACCGGCTCGCGGGCGTCGATGACGTACAGGCCGGCGTCGGAGGCCATCAACTGGCGCAGCACCTTGGCTTCCTGCTCGAAACGCTGGCGCGCCTCGGCGCTGTCGAGGAAGCGGACCAGGCGCGCCGGGCCGTCCAACCGCTCGCCGGGGCGGTCTAGACGCTCCAGGTAGTCCAGCAGGGCGATGGCGTCCTCCAGGCCGGGGGTGTCGTACAGCTCCAGCAGCGGCTGACCGTCGACGGACAGCCGCGCGCCCTCGACATGGCGGGTGGTGCTGGGGCGGTGGGAGACCTCGCCGAAGCTGCGATCCCGTAGCAGGGTGCGTAGCAGCGAGGTCTTGCCGACGTTGGTGTGGCCGACCACGGCCAGGCGCAGGGGCTCAGTCATGGCCATGCTCCAGCCAGTGGAAGGGGGCGCTGTTGGCGTGGCGCAGGCCCTGGCGGTCGAGGGCCTGATGCCACTCCTCCAGACGCCGGCTGTCCAGTGCCTCGCCGGTCGGTGCCGGCAGCAGCCAGACCCGTGCCTCGACAGTGCTGCGCGCCAGTTCGCCGATCAGCGCCAGGGTGCCCCGGTCCGGCGAGCGGCGCGGGTCGCAGGCGATTGCCAGGCGCTGGGGCGGGAAGCGGCTGAGCTGGTCCAGCAGGCGCTGGCGCTGCTCGCGGCTGTCCAGCACCCCGGCGTCGCCCACGCCCTTGGGCAGCGCGGGCGGCCAGGGGCGGCTGTCGTCCAGTTCGATCCCCACCAGCAGGGCGCCCACTCCTTCGAAGGGCAGCGCAGCCTCGCTCATCGGCCCCTGGGGGCCGGGGTCGGCGTCCACCACGCCCAGGCGCTGGCTGGCCGGGTTGAGGCGTTCACGCAGCAGGGCATAGCCGGGCAGGCCGGGCTCAACCGCCAGCCCGGCGCGGCCACGGCTCCAGCGCCACAGGCACAGCAGCATCAGGCCCAGGCGTGGCAGCAGGCCGTAGACCAGGGTGACCCCCAGCAGCCAGCCGGACCAGGCCTGGCGGGGCGCGGCGTCGGCGAGCATGTCGCTGCTGGCGCGGATGGTGTCGCTGTCCGGCAGGCTGAAGCCGAGCAGCGCCGGCAGGGCGCCGAGGCCCTGGGTGAGGGCGACGAAGGTGTCGCTGCCGAGCAGCGTGGTTTCCCAGACGAAGCCGTAGCGGCGGGTGGAAAGCAGGGCCAGCAGGGTCAGCAGCGCGGTGCCCAGCACCAGCGCCCAGAAGCCGTGGACCAGCACGCCCAGGCCCCAGCGCGTCAGGCGGCGGCGCTGCAGCATCACCAGCAGCGCCGGGCCCAGCTGGGCGGCTGCCGCATCCCGCGAGAGGCGTGCGCACAGCCACCACCACAGGCGGCCGAGGGCGCTGGCATGGCCGCCGGCCAGAAGGCCCAGGCACCAGCCCAGCAGGGTCAGCAGGTGCAGGCCGAGCAGCCCGCCCAGGGCCCAGAACACGTTGACCGGGCGCTGCCCGTCGCCCAGGGCCGCTGCCGCCAGGGTGGCGCCGCTGGCCAGGGCCAGCAGCACCAGGGCCCAGGCTGCCAGGCGGGCGCCTTGCAGCCAGTGGATGAGGGCGCCGAGCTGGCCGTCGCGCTGGGCGAGGAACAGCGCGCGGGCCTGGATGCGCTGGCCGAGGTCGCCCCCACCGGCGTTGGCACGGCGGTTGGCTTCGCTGTCCTCCAGCGGGCCGGCGTGCTCTTCGCGCAGGCGGACCGCTTCGGTGAGCCAGAGGCGTTGCAGATCGGTGAGGGTGGGGTTCGCGGAGTCGGTCACGCGGCTTCTCTTCCCATGGGACGAGGCAGAAGCATAACCGCTGATGCCTGGGGTGGTGCAGCGGGCGGCCAGCGGACCGCCCGCCCGCGTGTGCGTTAAGGCGTCGCGCGCGCGTCGCGGACCTGCACGGCGACGTCCGGCTGGTCGATGAACAGCCCGTCGATGCCGGCGTCGAGGAAGGCGTTGATCTCCGCCTTGATGTCGCCGCGCACCTGCGGGTCGGCACCGTTGCGCAGGTTGGTGGGGAGGAAGGCGTTTTCCGCGCGGAAGGTGTAGGGGTGCACCTTGAGGCCCGCCGCATGGGCGTCGGCGACGAAGCGGGTGGGCTGGCCGAGGTTGCCGGCACTGTCGCGGGGGAGGATGTATCCCTTCTCCGGCCCGACCCCAGCGGCGTAGCGGGCGACGGCGCGCAGGCCGTCGGGGCTGGCCATCCGTGCGTAGGTCAGGCCGGTGCCCAGCACCTGCTGGTCGTAGGGCTGGCCGCTGCCGTAAAGCTGCACCAGGCGCAGGCTGCTCTGCCGGGCGATGCGCTGCAGGTTGTCCACCTCGAAGGACTGGATGTACACCGGCGCACGGCGGTCGGTGTAGCCGTTGCGCTGCAGGGTGCGCAACAGCGGTTTCTCCATGGCCAGGCCAAGCTGCTGGAAGTGGGTGGGGTGCTTGGTCTCGATGTACAGGCCGATGCGGCGCTGCTGGCTGAGCTGCAGGCTCTTCACCAGGTCGATGATCTCCTGCAGGGTGGGGATCTCGAAGGTGCCGTCCAGCCGCGCATTGCCGGGGCGCACCTGGGGGATGCGCTCGATGGCGCGCAGGGTCTTCAGCTCGGCCAGGGTGAAATCCTCGCTGAACCAGCCGGTGAGCGGCACGCCGTCGACGCTCTGGGTGCGCTTGCGGTCGGCGAACTCGGGGTGGCGGCTGACGTCGGTGGTCAGGCCCAGCTCGTTGTCGTGGCGGGCCACCAGGTGGCCGTCGCGGGTCATCACCAGGTCCGGCTCCACGTAGTCGGCGCCTTGCAGGGCGGCCAGGGCGTAGGACGCCAGGGTGTGTTCCGGCACGTAGCCGCTGGCGCCGCGATGGCCGATCACCAGGGGCTGGCCCTGGGCGCGCGCCGGGGCGCGGGTGGCCTGGGGCTGCCGGGTGGCCCAGTCGAGGGCGGATTGCACCGGGTCCGGTGCGGCGAAGGTGCAGAGGGGCAACGTCAGGCTGCAGGCCGCCAGCCAATGCCGCAGGGTCGGGGTGGATGCCATGGGGCGTCTCCTTGCGGTAGGGAAGCGCAAGCCTGCGGCAGGATAGATGACGGTTTGTCGTGCGCCGCCCGGGCATGTGTTGCCGGGCGTGACGCTGTTGGCGGTGACAGAAGGAAAGGCCGGCTGGCGGTGGCCATGGCCTCTGGTATTCTCGCCGCCATGAAAAAGACCCTCCCCCTCGCCCTCATAGCCGCCCAGGCCCGCAACCGGGTCATCGGCCGCGACAACCAACTGCCCTGGCACCTGCCGGCGGACCTCAAGCACTTCAAGGCCCTGACCCTGGGCAAGCCCATCATCATGGGCCGCAAGACCTGGGACTCCCTGGGCCGCCCGCTGCCGGGGCGCCTGAACCTGGTGGTCAGCCGCCAGGCCGGCCTGCAACTGGAGGGTGCCGAGGTGTTCCCCAGCCTGGAAGAGGCCGTGGCCCGCGCCGAGGTGTGGGCCCGCGAGGAGGACGCCGAGGAAGTGATGCTGATCGGCGGCGCCCAGCTCTACGCCCAGGGTCTGGCCCATGGCGACCGCCTGTACCTGACCCAGGTGGAGCTGGAGCCGGAAGGCGATGCCTTCTTCCCCGAGGTGCCCGCCGCCGACTGGCACCTGGCCTCCAGCATCGAGTACCCCGTCAGCGACACCACCCCTGCATACACCTTCCAGGTGTGGGAGCGGCGCTGAGCCGCCTTACGCTGATTCGCCTCGCAACAACCTGAGCAGCGCTTCGGCATCCAGCCGGGCGCTCATCTCGCCCCCCTCCAGCAGGTTGTCCGCCAGGTCGCGCTTCCTTTGGTGCAGCGCGACGATCTGCTCCTCGATGGTGTGTTCCGCCACCAGCCGGTAGACCGTGACGGGCCGCTGCTGCCCCATGCGGTGGGCACGGTCGCTGGCCTGGTCCTCCACGGCCGGGTTCCACCAGGGGTCGAGGTGGATCACGTAGTCGGCTGCCGTCAGGTTGAGGCCGCTGCCCCCGGCCTTGAGGCTGATGAGGAAGAGGTCACCCTGCCCGGCTTGGAATGCCTCGACGCGGGAGCGGCGCTCCTTCGCCGGTGTGGCGCCATCCAGGTACTGGTAGGCAATGCCGTTGTGCTCGACCCAGCGGCGCACGATCTGCAGGTGGTCGACGAACTGGCTGAACACCAGGGCGCGGTGACCGCTGGCCAGCAACTCCTCGGTGATCTCGGCGAAGGCCTGCAGCTTGCTGCCCTCCAGCGTGCTGCCCGGCACCGACAGCGACGGGTGGCAGCAGAAGCGCCGCAGGCGGGTGATCTCGGCGAGCATCTGCACCGGGTTGGCGCTAGCGCCCTCCGGGGCTTCGAGGTTGCTCAGTGCCTGTTGGCGCAGGGCTTCGTAGAGGTGGGTCTCTTCCGTGGACAGCGGCACGCGGTAGGTGATCTCGGTGCGCGGTGGCAGCTCTTCCAGTACCTGGCTCTTGAGGCGGCGCAGCAGGAAGGGCTGGATCAGCTTGCGCAAGGCGCGCCGGGCGGAGACGTCGCCGCGCTCGATGGGGGTGGCGAAGCGTGCGTCGAAGCTCTCCTGGCTGCCCAGCAGGCCGGGGTTGATGAAGCGGAACAGGTTCCACAGCTCGCCCAGGTGGTTCTCCAGCGGGGTGCCGGTGGCGACCGCGCGGAAGTCGGCCTGCAGGGCCATGGCCGCCTGGGAGCGCTTGGTCTGGGCATTCTTGATGGCTTGCGCTTCGTCCAGCACCGCGCTGGTCCAGTGCTGGGCGGCGAAGGCCTCGCTGTCCTGCTGCAGCAGGCCGTAGCTGACGATCACCAGGTCGCGGGGCCCCAGGGCCTCCAGGCGGCGATCCTCGTGATAGAGGCGAACCTTCAGGCTGGGGGCGAAGCGCGCGCATTCGGCCTGCCAGTTGAGGGTGACCGAGGTGGGCGCGACCACCAGTTGCGGCCCCTGCCCGGCGCGCTCCAGCAGCAGCGCGAGCAACTGCACCGTCTTGCCCAGGCCCATGTCGTCGGCCAGGCAGGCCCCTACGCCCCAGTGCGCCAGGCGGGAGAGCCAGCAGAAGCCCTCGTGCTGGTACTCACGCAGTTGCGTCAGCAGGGTCCTGGGAACCTGCGGCTGGTGCGCACGCATGCTGGCGAGCCGATCCAGGTGGCTCTGCCAGTGGCGGTCGGCCTTGAAGTCCTCGACCTGCCCGGCCAGTGCTTCCAGCAGGGGGGCGCTGAGGGGGGAGAGCAGCAGGTCGTTCTCCCCGAGCCGTTCGGCCTGGTGCCGCAGCTCGTCCAGTTGCCTGCGCAGGCGATCGTCCAGCGCCAGCCAATCGCGCTCACCCAGGTGCACGAAGCGTCCCGGAGCATCCTTGAGCAGATCGAGCAGCTTGCGCAGCTCCAGGACCTTGCCGTCGTCCAGGCGGAGTTCGCCCTGCAGGCGCAGCCAGTTGCCCTGTTGCTTGAGGCCCAGGCGCAACTGCCCGAAACCGGCACGCCCCCGGTGGTGGATCTGCCCGCCTTCGGGCCAGACGCAGCGCAGCCCCTGTCTCTCCAGGGCCTTCAGCTCACCGAGGACCTGCAGGGCGTCCTGCGGGTCGGCCAGGCGCCACTCATGACCGTCCGTGTCGCCCAGGGCCAGCCCGGGGCAACTGTCGAGCACCTGCTGCAGGGCCTGGCGTTCGGCATCGAGGTCGCGCCGGGCCTGCACGGGCTGCCCAGCCTGCTCACCCAGCAGGTAGGCGCTGCCCTGGCCGGGCCGCAGCCAGTTGCCTTCGGCCAGGGGGCGTACCAGCAACTGCAGGCGCAGGCCCTGCTCCAGGGGCACCAAGTGGGCATGGAGGGTGCCATCCGCGTCGACCGTCGGGACCTGCGTTGCCAGCTCCGGCAGGTCGGAGTGGATCGGCAGCAGCGGAGCGAGGGTGCTGGCAACCTCCAGCAGCTCCTGCTTGGCCGATAGCGGCATCTCGAGCCCCATGCCGACGATGGACGCGAGCTGGCGGATGTCCGGATCAGTGGGGTAGATGACCACCCGGGTCGGCGACTCTTCGACGATCACGATGCGCTCATGGGCATCCACGTCCCCGGGGCTGAGGTGCAAGCGGAGTCGGCCGTTCGCTTCCTCGAGGTGCAGGGCGACCTGGCCCAGGACCAGGTCAAAGCGCAGGTCGGGCTGGTTGGCCCAGTACAGCGCCGGATGGCCGACCAGGGCAGGCAGTGCTTCGTGTATCGGCAGTTCGTAGCGCTCATAGCCGGAGTACTGGCTGATGACCTGGATGCGGCTGATGGCCTGGCGGTCCTGCTCATTGAGGAAATCCAGGCTGCCTCGCTCGTTCACCAGGCGCTGCAGGGCAACGACCCGCCCTTTGCTCCACTGGCCTTTGGCGTTGCGCTTCTGCTCCCTGGGCTCGACCTGATCGTAGTAACTCCCCAGGCTGACCAGCCAGGCCAGGCGCGTCGCCCGGGGCGCGGCCTGTTCCTGGGTGGCAGGTGCTTTCAGCAAACGCAGTGCCTGCAACGCCAGTTGCCAGGGTTCCTGGCGCTGGTGCAGTTGCACCAGCGGGCGCAAACCGGCCGCCTGGTGTACCTGGGCGAGTTGGCGCGGTTGGCCGAACTGCTTTTCCAGCAGCGCATCGAACTCGGCCGCCAGCCAGCTGTAGCCCGCATCGACCAGGGATTGGCAGTAGGCGTTCAACTCACGCTGCCAGGCTGGGGTGTCGTTGCTGTCCAGCCAGTAGTGCCCGAGGGCCAGCATCAGACCGTCCAGGCCGTTGAGCGTCGAGGGCAGGTAGCCCCTGGTTTTTCTGCTGGCTGCGCCTTGCAGTCGTTCGTGGAACATCTCGAGGACCGGGTAGGCATAACCGCGATGCTCCCTCTCCCCCTGGGTCAGCGCCTGCTTGAGTGCGTGGCGCCGGGAGGGCTCGTAGGCCCCGATCAGCGCGAGGGTGTAGAGGCTGTTGAGCACGGGGGCCCACACCGGGTTGCGTTGGCCCGTCTGTTTGCGCAGCTGGGCGCGCCAGGCTTCCAGGTGGTTCAGCGCCTCGCCGGCTTCGCCTCTGACGCTGTGGATGATGACCTGTCCGAAGACAGTGAACGAAGGGTGGCTGAGGGCTTCCAGGCGGGGCCAGTCACCTCGCCAGAAGGCCTGCAGCAGCAGCTCCAGGGCCAGGTCGTCGTCGTACTGCCGGTCGATCAGTGCCAGGCCCTGTTCATAGGCCTTCGTGGCCGGGGCCAGTACCCGGTTGGCGTTGCGCAGGTAGTGGGTCAGCAGGCAGCACTGGATCGCTGCGGGCAACTGCTGGAAGAGTTGCGTGCCTGCTTCGTCGGTTTCCAGCAGTTGAAAGGTCGGGTGCTCGCGCAGCGATTCGGAGGCATGGGTGCGCGGCGCGTAGCGATTGATGCAGCGCTGGAGTTCCTTGAGGTCGCCGTCGAGCAGGAAGCACCACAGCCCCTGCAGGATGAGCTCCGGCCCCGGTGCGTTCCAGGTGCCCAGTGTGGTCAGGTAGCGCCGGGTGAGGTTGAGGCACAGGGGCCCTTCAGGCGCGTTGAACAGGTGCAGGAGCACGGTGTTGCGTTGATCGGGTGGGAGCCGGTAGGTCCAGCCGCGCTTCGCCTGCTCATGCGTCAGCCAGCAAGCTCGCTCCAGGGTAGTCAGCCAGTTGTCCACCTCTTCGATCGAGATGGCCCGGGATGCGGTGCGGGCGAATGGGCACTGCTGCAGGTGCTTGTGCAGGGCGGTCCGGCCTCGGCCTTCGGCGCACAGTGCCAGTTGGTAGAGAATCGCCCGGGCGGTGGCGGGCAGGTTGTCCAGTGGCGTAGCAGGCTTCATGGGGCGTCTTATCGGTCGCGGTATGAAGGGGCCTATTTTGCCCGAGCCCAGGCCTCAGGGATCAAGGGTTTGCAATTCGCCCCGTACCCTGCCGTTTTCCACCCACAGCACACCCATCGACACCGGCAGCTTGAAGCGCCGGGGCCCGGCGCTGCCCGGGTTGATGTGGAGGATGCCGTCACGCTGGGTGATCAGCGGCTTGTGGGAGTGGCCGGTGACGATGGCGTCGACGCCGCGCGTGGCGAGGTCGGCGGGGATATCGGCCTGGTCGTGGACCAGGTAGAGGTGGGCGCCCCTCAACTGCAGGCTGAGGTCGTGGGGAATGGCCTGGGCCCAGTCCTGGGTGTCGTTGTTGCCGCGCACCACGCTGAGGGGCGCGAGCTGGCGCAGGGCGTCGAGGATCTCGGGCTTGCCGATGTCACCGGCGTGGAGAATGTGGTCGCAGCCTTCCAGCGCCGCCAGGGCCTGGGGCCTCAGCAGGCCGTGGGTGTCGGCGATCAGGCCGATGCGCAGGGTCATGGAAGGGGCCTCGTGGGGAAACGCGCCCATTCTGCCTCACGCGGCGTGGCGCGGGGTTTCCGGCAGGAACCAGTTCAGTACCAGGGCGCACAGGCCGCCGGTGGCCACGCCGGACTCCAGCACGTTGCGCACCGCTGCCGGCATGTGGGCGAGGAACTCCGGCACCTGGGACACGCCCAGGCCCAGGGCCAGGGACACGGCGATGATCAGCAGGGCGCGGCGGTCCAGCTCGATGCCGGCGAGGATGTTGATGCCCGAGGCGGCCACGGCGCCGAACATCACCATCACGGCGCCGCCGAGCACCGGTTCGGGCATGGCCTGGAGCACGCCGGCCACGGCCGGGAACAGGCCCAGCAGGATCAGCATCAGGGCGATCCAGCCGCCGATGTGGCGGCTGGCGATGCCGGTGAGCTGGATCACCCCGTTGTTCTGGGCGAACACCGAGCTGGGGAAGGTATTGAGCACGCCGGCCAGCAGGGAGTTGGCACCGTTGACCAGCACGCCGCCCTTGATCCGTTGCATCCACAGCGGGCCTTCCACCGGTTGGCGGGAGACCTTGCTGGTGGCGGTGACGTCGCCGATGGCTTCCAGGGAGGTCACCAGGTAGATGACCAGCATCGGCACGAACAGCGACCAGGAGAAGCCGAGGCCGAAGTGCAGCGGGGTCGGCACCTGGACCAGCGGCGCCTCGTGCATGCCGCTGAAGTCCAGGCGGCCCAGGGCGCCGGCCAGGGCGTAGCCCACCAGCAGGGCGATGACGATGGCGCAGCTGCGCATCCACACCACCGGGATGCGGTTGAGCACCAGGATCACCGCCAGCACGGTGCCGGAGAGCAGCAGGTTCTCGCCGTTGGCGAAGGTGCCGTTGGCCATGGCGCCGAAGCCGCCGCCCATGCTGATGAGGCCGACCTTGATCAGGGTGAGGCCGATCATCAGCACCACGATGCCGGTCACCAGGGGGCTGATCAGGCGCTTGATGAACGGCAGGATGCGCGACACGCCCATCTCGATGAAGGCGCCGGCCATGACCACGCCAAAGATCGCCGCCATCACCGCTTCCACCGGGGTGCCCTGCTTGACCATCAGCGCGCCGCCGGCGATCAGCGGGCCGACGAAGTTGAAGCTGGTGCCCTGGACGATCAGCAGCCCGGCGCCGAAGGGGCCGAAGCGGCGGCACTGCACGTAGGTGGCGATGCCGGAGACCACCAGGGACATGGAGACGATCAGGTTGGTGTCGCGGGCCGACACGCCCAGCGCCTGGCAGATCAGCAGGCCGGGGGTGACGATGGGGACGATGATCGCCAGCAGGTGCTGCAGGGCGGCCAGGATCGCTGCCAGCGGGCGCGGCTTGTCCTCCAGGCCGTAGACCAGTTCGTTGCGGGACTCGGGGGCGGAGGGGTTTTCCAGTGAGGTCATGGTGGGGCGGCCGGCGAAAAAGCGGCGATTCTACCTGAATGGTCGAGGGCGGCGAGGGGCGTTGAGCGCTTCGTAGGAGCGAGCTCTGCTCGCGAACCGCCTGCTGCGGACGCGGCTGTGTAGGGGCGAATTCATTCGCCCGCTTCCGGCCGGGCATGGGGCCGCTGCACGGCCTTGGGCGACTGAAGTCGCCCCTACATGACAGGTGCATCCTACGGAGCACTGAAGGCGCGAATGATCAGGCTCGTTTCGCGGTTATCGGTGGAGCGTTGGCACCGGTCCAGTGCATCGATCATGCGTTGTAGCGTGGGCTGTGGGTCTATGCCGAGTTCGGCCAGGGCGTCGAGCTCGTCGAAGCCTTCCAGAACCTCCATCAACTCCGTGCTGATAGAGGTGATTGCCAAGGCGTTGCGCAATACAGGGCGGCCCAGGGACCAGATTCCGGTCTCGGCAGTCAGGGCGCCGCTCTTGATGCCTTCGAGAATTCCTCTCGCAAGCGAGGCGATGTAGAACTCGGCGGCGTCCTCTTCGAATTCGAGCTTCAGGTTCTGCATGAGGTCCGGCAGGCTCCTGATGAACAGCAATGGGAATAAAAAGCCCGGCACGAGGCCGGGCTTTTCCGTTCGCAGGCAGCGCTTACAGGTCTTCCAGCATCGCCTTGTTGCGCACGGCGCCCTTGTCGGCGCTGGTGGCCAGCAGGGCGTAGGCCTTGAGGGCGGTGGAGACCTTGCGGGCGCGGGGCTGCGCGGGTTTCCAGCCTTTCTTTTCCTGCTCGACGCGGCGAGCGGCCAGCTCTTCATCGGACACCAGCAGGTTGATGCTGCGGTTGGGGATGTCGATCAGCACCTTGTCGCCGTCCTTCACCAGGCCGATGGCGCCACCGGCGGCGGCTTCCGGGGAAGCGTGGCCGATGGACAGGCCCGAGGTGCCGCCGGAGAAGCGACCGTCGGTGAGCAAGGCGCATTGCTTGCCCAGGCCCTTGGACTTCAGGTAGCTGGTGGGGTACAGCATTTCCTGCATGCCCGGGCCGCCTTTCGGGCCTTCGTAGCGGATGATGACGATGTCGCCCGGCTTCACTTCGTCAGCGAGGATGCCCTTCACGGCGCCGTCCTGGCTTTCGAAGATCTTCGCGGTGCCTTCGAACACGTGGATGGATTCGTCCACGCCGGCGGTCTTCACCACGCAGCCGTCCAGGGCGATGTTGCCGTAGAGCACGGCCAGGCCGCCCTCCTGGGAGTAGGCGTGCTCGACGGAGCGGATGCAGCCGTTGGCGCGGTCGTCGTCCAGGCTGTCCCAGCGGGTGCTCTGGCTGAAGGCGACCTGGGTCGGGATGCCGGCCGGGCCCGCCTTGAAGAAGGTGTGCACGGCTTCGTCGTCGGTCTGGGTGATGTCCCACTGGGCGATGGCGTCGGCCATGCTCGGGCTGTGCACGGTGGGCACGTCGGTGTGCAGCAGGCCGCCACGGGCCAGCTCGCCGAGGATGCTGAAGATGCCACCGGCACGGTGCACGTCTTCCATGTGGTACTTCTGGATGTTCGGCGCCACTTTGCACAGCTGCGGCACCTTGCGCGACAGGCGATCGATGTCGCGCAGGTCGAAGGCCACTTCCGCCTCCTGGGCGGCAGCCAGCAGATGCAGGATGGTGTTGGTGGAGCCGCCCATGGCGATGTCCAGGGTCATGGCGTTCTCGAACGCCTTGAAGCTGGCGACGTTGCGCGGCAGCACGGAGGCGTCGCCTTCGCCGTAGTAGCGCTGGCACAGCTCGACGGCCAGGCGGCCGGCACGCAGGAACAGTTGCTCGCGGTCGCTGTGGGTGGCCAGGGTGGAGCCGTTGCCCGGCAGCGACAGGCCCAGGGCCTCGGTCAGGCAGTTCATGGAGTTGGCGGTGAACATGCCGGAGCAGGAGCCGCAGGTGGGGCAGGCGCTGCGCTCGTACTCGGCGACCTTCTCGTCGGAGCAGGAGTCGTCGGCGGCCACCACCATGGCGTCCACCAGGTCCAGGCCGTGGTTGGCCAGCTTGGTCTTGCCGGCTTCCATCGGGCCGCCGGAGACGAACACCACGGGGATGTTGAGGCGCAGGGCGGCCATCAGCATGCCGGGGGTGATCTTGTCGCAGTTGCTGATGCAGACGATGGCGTCGGCGCAGTGGGCGTTGACCATGTACTCCACGGAGTCGGCGATGATCTCGCGGCTCGGCAGGGAATAGAGCATGCCGTCGTGGCCCATGGCGATGCCGTCGTCCACGGCGATGGTGTTGAACTCCTTGGCCACACCGCCGTGCTTCTCGATCTCGCGGGCGACCAGTTGGCCCAGGTCCTTCAGGTGCACGTGGCCGGGCACGAACTGGGTGAAGGAGTTGGCGATGGCGATGATCGGTTTCTTGAAGTCTTCGTCCTTCATCCCGGTGGCGCGCCAGAGGGCGCGGGCGCCGGCCATGTTGCGGCCGTGGGTGGAGGTCTTCGAGCGGTAATCGGGCATTTCGGTGTCCTGCAGGCTGATCAGGTAATGGTCGTGTCGTGAGCGTGAAGGTGCCGGTGGAGAGGGGATGTACCCGTCGTGTCCGGAGATGGCGTGAGGGCGCTGCGGGATCACCGTGCGCTCGGCCGGGGCTCACTGGCCCGCCTGAGGGTGTGGCAGGGGAATCGGGATTCTAATCCCAGGCAGGCGCCGGGCGGAAGGCCGGCGCGACCGGTGCTCAGGGCTGCCGGTGACAGGCCTGCATCAGCGCGTCTGCACTGTGCAGCAACGTGCCGTAGTGGCCGAGGCCGGGCTGCCAGCGCAGGGTGGCGGCACGCAGGTGCTGCACCAGCCCTCGGGCCATGCCCGGTGGCGCCCAGCGGTCGTCCTCGCCGTGCCAGAGGCTGACGGGTGCCGCCAGGTTGTCCAGCTCATCGGCCCAGGGCTGGCAGTAAAGCTGCACATCCCGCAGGTAGGCGCTTGGTCCTTCGACCAGGGCGCCTTCAAGCACGGCCTTCAACCGGGGGCGCTGTTCCCGGGCGAGGTGGCGCTCGGCACGACCGACGCCCTGGAACAGCAGGCGTGCCAGCAGTCCGGGGGCGTGCCGGGCCAGCGTGCACTGCAGGCGGGCGATCCGTGCCAGGCGTTCGGGGTGGCGCTGGGCGAGGCGGAAGGTGTGGCGTCCGGCACCCATGCCGTCCCAGCTCTGTGGCCATTCCAGCGGCGCGGCAGCGGAGACCAGCAGGCACTGCAGATCAGCGTCGGGCAGTGCCGCGGCGACGCGCAAGGCGAGGTGCGCGCCGATGGAGAAGCCCACCAGGCTGGCGGGTTGCCCGTCCAGGGTGTTGGCCGCCCAGTCGATCAGGGTGTGGAGGTAGTCGTGCCCGGTCCGGCCCGGTGCCAGGCTGGCGCGGTCCAGGGCGAGCAGGTGGATGCCGTAGCGCTGGGCGGCGGCCTCCAGCCAGCAGGCCTCCCGGGCGCAGCCCGGGGTGCCGTGGAAGTACAGGGCTAGGGGGCCGTCGGCGCTGCCGAAGGCCCGGACCTGCGGGGCGCTCATGCTCAGCTGTTGGGCAGCAGGCGGACGGTGAGGCTCTTGATGTAGCGGGTCTCGGCGATGGCCGGGTGCACCGGGTGGTCCGGGCCCTGGCCGCCGCGCTCCAGCAGCTGGATGTTGCGGTCCAGGTGACGGGCGCTGCCGAGCAGGATGTTCTGCAGGTCGTCCTCGGGCAGGTGCATGGAGCAGGAGGCGCTGACCAGGATGCCGTCCTTGTTCAGCAGGCGCATGGCCTGTTCGTTGAGGCGTCGGTAGGCAGCCTCGCCGTTCTTCAGGTCCTTCTTGCGCTTGATGAAGGCCGGCGGGTCGGCCACCACCACGTCGAAGCGCTCTTCGGCGGCCTTCAGCTCCTTGAGGGCTTCGAACACGTCGCCTTCCACGCAGGTGATCTTCTCGGCCACGCCGTTGAGGGTGGCGTTGCGCTCGACGCCGTCGAGGGCGAAGCCGGAGGCGTCGACGCAGAACACTTCACTGGCGCCGAAGGCCGCGGCCTGCACGCCCCAGCCGCCGATGTAGCTGAACAGGTCGAGCACGCGCTTGCCTTCCACGTAGGGGGCCAGGCGGGCGCGGTTCATGCGGTGGTCGTAGAACCAGCCGGTCTTCTGGCCTTCCAGCACCGGGGCTTCGAACTTCACGCCGTTCTCTTCCAGGGCGACCCACTCGGGCACCACGCCGAAGGCGGTGTCCACGTAGCGCTCCAGGCCTTCGGCATCACGGGCGGCGGAGTCGTTCTTCCACAGCACGCCACGGGGCTTGAGCACCTGCACCAGGGCATCCAGCACGGCGTCCTTGTTGCGCTCCATGGCGGCGGAGGCCAGTTGCACCACCAGGTGGTCACCGAAGCGGTCCACCACCAGGCCGGGGAGCAGGTCGGAGTCGCCATAGACCAGGCGGTAGAAGGGCTTGTCGAACAGGCGCTCGCGCAGGCTCAGGGCGACATTGAGGCGGTGCACCAGCAGCGACTTGTCCAGCACGTGCTTGACGTCGCGGGAGACCAGGCGGGCGCAGATCAGGTTGTTCGGGCTCAGGGCGACCACGCCCAGCGGCTTGCCGCCGGCGGCTTCGAGGATGGCTTGGTCGCCCGGCTGGAAGGCGTTCAGCGGGGTGGCGACCACGTCCACCTCGTTGCTGTAGACCCACAGGTGGCCGGCGCGCAGGCGTCGATCGGCATTGGCTTTGAGGCGCAGGCTGGGCAGGGACATGGGTCGCTCTCCGGAAAAAAGAGCGGAAGTATACCCGAAGGCGCCCGCCGAGCCTGCTACCGGCGGGCGTCGGCTCAGGCGGCCAGGGCCTGGCGGGGGCCGGTCAGTTCTACCTGTTGGAAGTCGTCGGTAACCCGCAGCGCCACGCGCTTGCCCTTGATCGAGGGGTTCATGCTGCCTCCTGTCCGTGTTGGGGGCATGCAGGTTCCGAGCCGTGGTGCCGACGGAAAGTTCAGCTCAAAGGAGTGTTCTGGCCATCGCCGGCTAGAGTTAGACTGTCGTCCCGAATTACCCACCCTTGGTCTCCGTTGTCATGGCCCAAGAACTCTCCGCCGAACAGATCCGCCACTTCCTCCAGGGGATCAGCGTGCCGCCGCAGCCGCAGATCATGGTGGACCTGCAGATGGAACAGGTCATGCCCAACCCGGACCTGCGCACCATCGCCAAGCTCATCAGTCACGACCCGGGGCTTTCCGGGGCGCTGCTGAAGATCGTCAACTCGCCGTTCTACGGGCTGACCAATCGCATCGCCTCGATCCAGCAGGCGGTGAACCTGCTGGGCTGCAACACGGTGATCAACCTGATCAACGCGCAGTCGATCAAGGGCGAGATGAGCGACGAGACCATCGTCACCCTCAACCGCTTCTGGGACACCGCCCAGGACGTGGCCATGACCTGCCTGACCCTGGCCAAGCGCATCGGCTACCAGCAGGCGGACGAAGCCTACGCGCTGGGGCTGTTCCACAACTGCGGCATCCCGCTGATGCTCAAGCGCTTCCCGGACTACATGGTGGTGCTGGAGGAGGCCTACGCCAGCGCCTGCGACGAGCGCCGCATCGTCGACACTGAGAACCGCCTGCTGAACACCAACCACGCGGTGGTGGGCTACTTCACCGCGCGTTCCTGGCGCTTGCCGGAGCACCTGTGCGAGGCCATCGCCAACCACCACAACGCCCTGGCGATCTTCAGCGACGACTCCGGTCGCGACGCGCCGCTGAAGACGCTGCTGGCGATCCTGAAGATGTCCGAGCACATCTGCTCGTCGCACCTGGTCCTGGGAGGCCAGGCGGACGACCACGAGTGGCACAGCATCCACCGGCTGGTGCTCGACTACGTCGGTCTCTCCGACTACGACTTCGACAACCTCAAGGAAAACATCCGCGAACTGGGCGCCAACTGAGCGCCCTCCCCGCTGTCTGCCGAGATCCACATGCCTGAACTACCCGAAGTCGAAACCACGCGGCGGGGCATCGCTCCCTACCTCGAAGGGCAGCGCGTGAGTCGCGTCGTCGTGCGTGAGCGCCGCCTGCGCTGGCCGATTCCCGAGGACCTGGACGTGCGCCTGTCCGGGCAGCACTTCGTCGCCGTCGAGCGGCGGGCCAAGTACCTGCTGCTGCAGGCCGAGGCAGGAACGCTGATCAGCCACCTGGGCATGTCCGGCAGCCTGCGCCTGGTGGAAGCCGGGCTGGAGGCTGCGCGCCACGAGCATGTGGACATCGAGCTGGAGTCGGGCCTGGCCCTTCGCTACACCGATCCACGCCGCTTCGGTGCTCTGCTCTGGAGTCTCGATCCCCACGGGCACGAGTTGCTGCGCAACCTGGGGCCCGAGCCGCTGACCGATGCCTTCGGTGGCGAGCGGCTGTTCAGCCTGTCCCGCGGGCGCAGCATGGCGGTGAAGCCCTTCATCATGGACAACGCGGTGGTGGTGGGCGTGGGCAATATCTACGCCACCGAGGCGCTGTTCGCCGCCGGCATCGACCCGCGCCGGGAGGCCGGCAGCGTGTCCCGCGCCCGCTATCTGAAGCTCGCCGGGGAGATCAAGCGCATTCTCGCCAATGCCATCGAGCGCGGCGGCACCACGCTGCGGGACTTCGTCGGTGGCGATGGCCAACCCGGCTACTTCCAGCAGGAGCTGTTCGCCTATGGGCGCGGCGGGGACTTCTGCAAGGTCTGCGGCTCTACCCTGCGGGAGGTCAGGCTGGGCCAGCGGGCCAGCGTCTACTGCCCACGCTGCCAACGCTAGGGACCGCTCCACCGACACCTGCCGAGAACAAGAACAAGAGGTGAACAATGTCCGGCAACTACCTGCCCCGCAATGCGGTTGCGGAGGCACTCGGCCATGCCGTCTTCCGGCTCATGGGCTGGCGCATCGAGGGGCAACTGCCGCCCCTCGACAAGTTCGTGGTGATCGGCGCCCACCACACCTCCAACTGGGACTTCGTGCTGTTCATCGCTGCCAAGTTCATCCTGCGGTTGAACGCCCGCTGGTTCGGCAAACACAGCATCTTCCGCTGGCCCTTCGGCGCGCTTATGCGCTACTGGGGCGGCATTCCCATCCGTCGGCACCTGAAGCTCAACACCGTGGAGCAGGCCATCGAGGCCTTCGCCGAGCACCGCCAGTTCATCCTGGTGCTGTCGCCGGAAGGCACGCGGCGCAAGGTGGAGCGCTGGAAGAGCGGCTTCTACCACATCGCCTGCGGGGCGGGCGTGCCCATCGTGCCGGCGGCGCTGGACTTCCAGCACCGGCGCATCGTCATCGGCGCACCGTTTCAACCCTGCGGCGATGAAGTGGCCGATCTGCGCCAGTTGCTGGCGTTCTACCGGCCCTATGTGCCGAAGAATCCCGACTACGCTTTTAACGGCGATTGATGGCCGTCACGCTGACAAGCCAAATGGCGCTGTTATAGTTAGCCGCACGATTACTCCTACAAATAGCCGAAGGATTGCATCATGAACCTGTTTCGCACTTCCGCTGCCGTCCTGGCGCTGACCACCGGCCTCATGGCGCTTCCGGCGCAGGCCGAGACGGTGCAGCAGCAGAATGTCAGCGGCGACCCCACCTACACCGTCAGTGCTCCGTCCGGTTTTGCCATGGCCGGTGACCTGCTCATCGCCCGTCCGCTGCTGATCGGCGCCACGGCCATCGGTGCCGGCCTGTTCGTGGTCAGCCTGCCGTTCAGCGCCCTGGGCGGTAATGTGGGCGCCGCCGGCAAGGCACTGGTGGTGGAGCCGGGTCGCGAGGCCTTCGTCCGTTGCCTGGGCTGCACCAGCAGCGGCTACCAGAAGGACTGATCCGTTTCGGCTGCGGCCGTCAGGCCGTCCACGGCCCCTTGCCCGCTAACGGGCAAGGGGCCGTTTGCATTGGGGCCGTCACGGGACCGGCTTCGCCAGGGATGGGGGATGTGAATGAAGGGTGGGCAACTGATCGCGCTGCTGGTGCTGGGGGCGGCCGGATTGGCGGCGAGCTTCTGGTACAGCCCGGGCTGGCTGCAGTTGTGCGCGGGGCTGGCACTGTTCCTGTTCGGCATGCAGTGCCTGGAGGACGGGCTGCGGCAGCTGGCCGGCGGCAAGCTGGAGCAGGTGCTGGCCCGCAGCACCGCGACGCCCTTCAAGGGGCTGATGTTCGGCGTGGGCGGCACGCTGTTGCTGCAGTCGAGCACCCTGGTGGCGCTGCTCACCATCGCTTTCATCAGCACCGGGCTGATCCAGTTGGCCGGCGGCATCGCCATCCTCTTCGGCGCCAACCTCGGCGCCACCAGCGGCATCTGGCTGCTGGCCATGGCCGGACAGAACCTCAGCCTCTCGCCGCTGGCCCTGCCGTTGCTGGTGTTCGGGGTGCTGGCCGGGTTCATCGGCCCGCGCAGCAAGGCCGCCGGGCGCATCGTGCTGGGTATCGCCTTCGTCTTCCTCGGCATCGATCAGATCAAGGAGGGTTTCTCCACCTTCGGCGACGGCTTCGACATGACCGGGCTGCGGGTCGATGGCGTGCTCGGTAGCCTGCTGTTCATGGCGGTGGGGATGTTGGTGACCGTGGTGCTGCAGTCCAGCCATGCGGCGCTGATGCTGACCCTCGCGGCGCTCGCCGGTGGCCAATTGGAGCTGGGCCAGAGCCTGGCGATCGCCATCGGCTCCAATGTCGGCAGCAGCGTCACCACGGCCTTCGTTGGCTCCCTTGGGGGCAACCGTAGCGGCCAGCGACTGGCCCTGGCCCACGTGCTGTTCAACCTGGTGAGCGCGGTGGTGGCCTTCGCCCTGCTTTCGCCGCTGACCTGGCTGGTGCGGGCCCTGGCCGAGCCGGTGGGCCTGGAAGGCAATGCGCTGATCCAGCTGGCGATGTTCCACACCCTGTTCAACGCCCTGGGTGTAGCCCTGTTCTGGCCCTGGCAGCAACGCCTGGCCGGCGCTCTGGTGCGTTGGCTGCCGGATCGCGAGGAGCCCCAGGTGCTGATCACCGAGCTGGCGACCGGACCGGTGGAGCCGGAGCGCACCACTGCGCGCTACCTGAGCGCCCGGGCGCTGGACTCCTCCGAGGCGGCCTGCAGTGCCGTGCTGCAGGAGCTGCGCCACTTGGGGCGACTGAGCCTGGAGGTGATCTGCCATGCGCTCTACCTGCCGGTGGACCAACTCAACCGCTCGCACCCGGACGAGGACGCCTTGCAGATCATCCCTGAGCGCCTGCACCTGGATGCCGAGGCGCTCTACCAGCGCCATGTGAAGGGCGTCTACGGCGACCTGCTGAGTTTCATGGGGCGCCTGGAAGTGCAGTTGGACGAACCCCACCAGCGCCTCTGGCTGAGCTGCCAGGTGGCGGCCCTGCAACTGGTGGATGCGGTGAAGGACGCCAAGCACCTGCAGAAGAATCTTGGCCGCTACCTCGGCGAAGGCCCCTCGGCGGTACGTGATGCCTACCTGGACCTGCGCCGGCACCTGCTGGGCGCCTTGCAGAAGGTGCGTGAGCTGGGGCGTTCGGAGCTGCCCGTGGAGGTCTGGAACCAGCACCTGGAATGGCTGGACGAGCAAGCGGCAGCCTTCGACGGCGCCTTCCGCGAACACCTGTTCGCGGCGGTGCGTGCGGGGCAACTGGATGGCTTGCAGACCAGCTCGCTGATGAACGACCTGGGCTATGCCAGCCGCATCATCCAGAGCCTGCGCAACGTGCTGATGATCGGTCAGGGGCAGGGGCTGTTCAGCGTGATGCGCACGCTCGAAGACGAGGGCGAGGGGAGCCTCATCGAGCTCCGCTGACCGCCGCAGGTGCCCGGGGTGCCAGGGTTTCCGCCAGGCCCACGCCCCTTGGGTCGCTGGCCACCTCGATCTGCCCGCCGCGCTTGTCCCAGAGCAGCACCTGTTGGTTGCCGTAGCGGCGGTTCACCTGCTTGAGGCTGTAGCCACGGGTCTGCAGCTCGGCCTTCTCGGCAGCGCTGAAGGTGTCCGGCTCATGCTCGATCACGTCCGGCAGGTACTGGTGGTGGTAGCGCGGCGCGGCTGCCCAGCGGTTCACGGGCTGGTCGTCGAGGTATTCGAGGATCGACAGTAGCACCATGCTGGGGATGCGGCTGCCGCCGGGGGTGCCGAAGGCGGTGAACTGCGCGTCGCTCTCGATGAAGGTGGGGCTCATGCTCGACAGCGGGCGCTTGCCGGCGGCCACGGCGTTGGCCTGGCTGCCGGCCAGGCCGTAGGCATTGGCGCCGTTGGGATCGGCGGCGAAGTCGTCCATCTCGTTGTTGAGCAGCACACCGGTGCCGGGCGGCACGAAGGCGGCGCCGAAGGGCAGGTTCACCGAGAGGGTGGCGGCCACCGCGTTGCCGTCCTGGTCGATGACCACGAAGTGGGTGGTGTGGTCGCCCTCACGCCAGGCGGGCGCGGGCGGCAGGCTGGCGCTGGGGGTGGCACGGCGTGGGTCGATGCCGGCGGCGAGCTGCTTGAGGTAGGCCGGTGCCAGCAGGTTGTCCAGCGGGTTGCGGACGAAGTCCGGGTCTCCCAGCAGGCCCCGGTCGCGGTAGGCGCGGCGCAGCGCCTCGACCACGTAATGGGTGCGTTGCAGGCGGTCACCGTCGCGCCAGGGCAGTTGCTGCAGCATCGCCAGGCTCTGGGCCAGGGCCACGCCACCGGCGGAGGGTGGCGGTGCGCCGATCAGTTCGCGGCCATCGGCCAGGGGGTAGCGCAGCGGCTGGCGTTCCACCACGCGGTAGCTGTCCAGGTCCTTCAGGGTCCAGATGCCGCCGGCCTTGCGCACACCGGCCACCAGCTTCTCTGCAGTCTCGCCGGCGTAGAAGCCAGCCTTGCCGTAGCGCGCCAGGCGCTCCAGGGTCCGTGCCAGCTCCGGCTGGCGCAGCAGGCTGAATTCTTCGGGCACCTGGCCCTTGAGGTCGAGGAAGATGCGCGCGGTCTCGGGGTCGTCGCGCATGGCGGCGACGCGGAAACCGGCGCGTTCGATGTACATCCGGTCCACGGAGATGCCGTCCTTTGCCAGGCGGATCGCCGGAGCCAGGCTGTCGGCCAGGGGCAGGCGGCCATGGTGGCCGGCCAGGTCCGCCAGGGCGGCGGGCAGGCCGGGAATGGCAGCGGCCAGCGGCCCGTTGATGGACAGCTGCGGCTGCACCTTGCCGTCGCGCACGTAAAGGTCGGGGCGGGCGGCCAGGGGCGCGCGTTCGCGGGCGTCGAGGAACAGGTATTCGGGCTTGGCGCCACCCTTGCGCAGCAGGAAGAACCCGCCGCCGCCGAGGCCCGAGCCATGGGGCTCGGTGACTGCCAGGGCGGCGCTTATGGCGACGGCGGCGTCGAAGGCATTGCCGCCCAGGGCCAGGGTTTCCAGGCCGGCAACGGTGGCGGCGGGCTGGGCGCTGGCGACGGCGGCGCGTTGTGGGGCGGCAGCCTGGAGGGCGCTGCTGGCCAGCAGGGCCAGGGCCGCGATCAGCCCCCGCTGCCAGGGCCTGCCGAGCACCGGGCTGCCCATGCCGGTCAGGCCTTGCCGGTGAGCTTGAGGTACTTGGCCATCAGCTCGTCGCGGCTTTCGACGTTGGCATCGTCGAGGGGGATGCAGTCCACCGGGCAGACCTGCTGACACTGCGGTTCGTCGTAGTGGCCGACGCACTCGGTGCAGAGGTTGGGGTCGATGACGTAGATCTCTTCACCCTGGGAGATGGCGCCGTTGGGGCACTCGGGTTCGCAGACGTCGCAGTTGATGCAATCGTCGGTGATCTTGAGGGACATGGAACAACTCCAGCCGTCCAAACACGGCGGTCTATCGGAACAGGAGCGGAATTGTGCCGGAATGCGGGGGCCGGCGCACCACCTGTGCGCGCCGGCCGGCGGTCAGCGCTTGAAGCGCTCGGCCAGGGCGTCGGCCACGGCGGGGTGGACGAACTTGCTGATGTCGCCGCCCAGGGCCGCGATTTCGCGCACCAGGGTGGAGGAGATGAAGGAGTACTTCTCGGACGGGGTGAGGAACATGCTTTCCACGTCCGGGGCGAGCTGGCGGTTCATGTTGGCCAGCTGGAATTCGTACTCGAAGTCGGAGACGGCGCGCAGACCACGGAGGAACACGTTGGCGTTCTGTTCCTTGACGAAGTGCGCCAGCAGGGTGGAGAAGCCCACCACTTCGACGTTGGGCAGGTGCTTGGTGACTTCCTTGGCCAGCCCGACGCGCTGCTCCAGGGAGAACAGGGGGTTCTTCTTGGGGCTGGCGGCGACCGCGATGATCACGGTGTCGAACAGGCGGGAAGCACGCTCGATCAGATCGGCATGGCCCTTGGTAATCGGGTCGAAGGTGCCCGGATACAGCACTCGGTTCATCGCTACGTCCTGGGGTGGGTCCGTAAGGGAGTCGGATGGTAGCGCAGGCCGCACCCAGCGGCAAAGGCGCACAGGTGTGGTTCATGTGGTCCGTCGGATGCCGGGCCCGCCGGGCGCGGGCCCGGGGGCGTCAGGCCTTGCCCAGGCGCTTGGCCAGCTCGGTGGAGAGCTGGGCGGTGAGGCCGTAGACCGACAGCTGGGGGTTGGCGCCGATGCTGGTGGGGAACAGCGATCCGTCGTGGATCGACAGGTTCTCCAACTGGTGGTGGCGTCCGAGGCTGTCGGTGACGGCCTGCTTCGGGTCTTCGCCCATGGCGCAGCCGCCCATGACGTGGGCGCTGCCCAGGCGGGTGCGGTACAGCTCCAGGGGCAGGCGGTCGATCAGTTCGCGGGCTTCGGCCGGGGTCTTCACGTAGTCGGCGTCGGCGTGCAGCGGCAGCACGGCCTTGGCGCCGGCGGCGAACTGGATCTCGGCCATGGTGTGGAAGGCCCGGCGCAGGCCGTCCCAGGTGTAGTCGGTGAGGCGGTAGTCGAGCACCGGGCTGCCGTCGCCGCGCAGCTCCACGGTGCCTTCGGCGCTCTCCGGGTGGAAGCCGTCGCGCAGCAACGCCAGCATCACGTTGGTGTGGGGCAACTGCTCCATGCGCAGGGCGTTGTCCTCGCCGAAGCGGCCGAGCAGGGTGGCGGTGAGCGCCGGTTGTAGCGGCGGCACTTCGAGCTTGTAGGACATGCGCCCGGTGGTGCCGTCGTCCCACTGGTAGTGGTCGGAGTAGATGGACTGCGGCGCGCCGTAGAACGGGTTGATGACCTGGTCGAACTGCGCGGCGGAGAAGTTCACCAGGTGCAGGAAGGTGCGCTTGCCGGTGCGGCCGTGGGGGTCGGGGGCGTCGGAGCGCAGCAGCAGGCCGGGGGTATTGATGCCGCCGCCGGCCAGCACGTAGTGGCGGGCCTTGACGGTGATGGTGCGGCCGGTGGGGGCGACGCAGCGCTCGTCCATGGCCTGGCATTCGATGCCGGTGACCGTGTCGCCCTGGATCAGCAGGCGCTGGGCGCGGGCCAGGTAGAGCAGCTCGCCGCCCTTGTCGAGGGTGGCGGGGATGGTGGTGACCAGCATCGACTGCTTGGCGTTGGTCGGGCAGCCCATGCCGCAGTAGCCGAGGTTCCAGCAGCCGCGCACGTTGCGCGGGATGACCTTCCAGTGCAGGCCGAGCTTCTCGCAGCCCTGGCGCAGCACGTCGTTGTTGGCGTTCGGCGGGATGGCCCAGGGCGCGACGCCCAGGCGCTGTTCCATCTTCTCGAACCAGGGGGCCATCTCGGCCGGGCTGTGCCCTTTGACGCCGTGCTCCTTGGCCCAGTGTTCCAGGGTCGGCTCGGGGGTGCGGAAGCTGGAGGTCCAGTTCACCAGGGTGGTGCCGCCGACGGCACGGCCTTGCATGATGGTGACGGCGCCGTCCTTGGACATGCGGCCGATGCCTTCCTGGTAGAGGGAGGGGTAGGCCTCGGCTTCCTGCATCTTGAAGTCGCTGCTGGTCTTCAGCGGGCCTTCTTCGATGATCAGCACCTTGTAGCCGGCGGCGCTGAGGATCTCGGCGGTGGTGCCGCCACCGGCGCCGCTGCCGACGATGGCGACGTCGGCTTCCAGGGTCAGGTCCTGCTCCAGGCGGGAGCCGTTGTGGGTTTTCCAGCCGCGGGCCAGGCCCTCGGCGAACAGATCAGGTACGGGCATCAGCTCAATCCTCGGTCGCGCCGGCCGGCCTGGCGGTCGGGGCGCGGGGTTCTTGTTGTGGTAGCGGCGCTCAGACGGTCGGCGGACCGGGGTAGCCGCAGTGCGCCCAGGCTTCCTGCCGGCTGTACCAGGCCATCATCACCAGCTGCAGCAGGGAGGCGTGCCCCATCTTCAGCAGGCCGATGAAGCTGTTCTGCCAGCGCGAGAGGAAGTTGCGCACGTCGTCGGCGCTGGCGTTCTCCCAGCTGCCCCAGATGCCGGTGAGCGGGCCCCGGGTGATGGGCAGGGCGAGCACGTCGAACAGCTGCACGGTGAGCTTGAGCATCTCCGGGGAGAGGTGGGCCAGGGCGTTGTCCAGGCTCTGGAGGGTGCCGGCGACGGCCTGGGGCATCTGCTCGGCGGCAACGGCACCGGCGAGCATCACCGGGATCAGCGCCTTCAGACAGGGCAGGTCGGAGTCCCGCAGCACGACCATGCCGTTGGCCGGTGTTGAGGCGGAGCAGCCGGTGAGGGTGGCGGTGACCCCGGCGGTGGCGAGGAATGCGCCGCCGACGAGGCCGACTTTCAGCAGGCCGCGCCGGGTAAGCCCCGGCGCTTGGAGGGTGGTGTCTGTCATTGTTGTTGTGACCCCATCAGGTCCCTTGCAGGGTTAGCGAACGAACAGCTTGTAGACCAGTTTCTGGATGGCTTTGCCGTAAGGCGGGTAGATCATCCGGGCGGCGTTGAAGCGCTGCTTGGCGAACACCGCCTTGGCCTTGCTGAAGGTGAGGAAGCCTTCATGGCCGTGGTAGTGGCCCATGCCGGACGGGCCGATGCCGCCGAAGGGCATGTCGTCCTGGGCGACGTGCAGCAGGGTGTCGTTCAGGCAGACGCCGCCGGAGTGGGTCTGTTCCAGCACGTGCTGCTGCTCGCGCTTGTCGTAGCCGAAGTAGTAGAGGGCCAGGGGGCGCGGGCGCTGGTTGACGTAGGCGAGGGCATCGTCGAGGCGGTCGTAGGGCACCACCGGCAGCAGCGGGCCGAAGATCTCGTCCTGCATCAGCTTCATGTCGTCGTTCACGTCCAGCACCAGGGTGTGGGCCAGGCGGCGGGCCTGGTCGCCGGGGAACAGCGGGATGAGCCGCGCGCCCTTGGCTTCGGCGTCCTGCAGGTAGCCCTTCAGGCGCTGCAGCTGGCGCTCGTTGATGATGGCGGTGTAGTCGGGGTTGTCCGCCAGCTTCGGGTAGAAGCGGTTGACCGCCTCGCGGTAGGCATCGATGAAGCCCTGCACGCGGTCCCTCGGGACCAGCACGTAGTCGGGGGCGACGCAGGTCTGGCCGGCGTTCATGGTCTTGCCGAAGGCGATGCGTTCGGCGGCGTCCGCCAGGGGGACGCCGGCGGAGACGATGGCCGGCGACTTGCCGCCCAGCTCCAGGGTCACCGGGGTGAGGTTCTCGGCGGCGGCGCGCATCACGTGGCGGCCGATGCTGGTGGCACCGGTGAACAGCAGGTGGTCGAAGGGCAGCTTGGAGAAGGCGACGCCCACGTCGGCCTCGCCCAGCACCACGGCGACCTGGTCCTCGGGGAAGATGCGCGCCATCAGCTCCTTGAACAGCTGGGAGGTGGCCGGGGTGGATTCGCTCATCTTGATCATCACCCGGTTGCCGGCGGCCAGCGCACCCACCAGCGGGCCGATGGCGAGGAACAGCGGGTAGTTCCACGGCACGATCACGCCGACCACGCCCAGGGGTTGGTAGACCACCTTGGCGGAGGCGGGCTGGAAGGCCAGGCCGACGGCGCGGCGGGAGGGCTTCATCCAGCGGCGGATGCGGCGGCGGGCGTAGTGGATGCCGTGCAGGCTGGGCATGATCTCGGCCAGCAGGGTCTCGTCCGCCGAGCGGTTGCTGAAATCCTGGCTGACGGCGCGGATCAGGGCGTCCTGCTCGTTGAAAATCAGGTCGCGCAGCGACTGCAGCCACTGCATGCGCTGCTCGGCGCTGGGCATCGGGTGGTTGCCATAGGCGGCACGTTGGCGGGCGAACAGTTCTTCCAGCTGGCTGATCTGCTGCTGGGTCTGCTGCAGGTAGGCGACATCAGCGACCATGGCGGCACCTCTTCGTTATTGTTGGACATGCCGATTTCTAGAGTAATTGCTCTAGAGTGTCAAATAGCATGACGCGGCCGGCCGACGCTTGCCTACCAAACGAAAAGCTGGGCTGCCCGCCCCCGGGGCGCCGATTCACGGCCTCTGGGTAGTTTTGTTACCCTCGGCCACCTTTTTGGCGCCTGTGAGACCGACCCGCCCATGGCCCCACGCATCAAGACCCGCGAACGCATCGTGCAGAGCAGCCTGGAGCTGTTCAACGCCCAGGGCGAGCGGACGGTCACCACCAACCACATCGCCGCCCACCTGGGGATGTCACCGGGCAACCTGTACTACCACTTCCGCAACAAGCAGATGATCATCGCGGAGCTGTTCGCCGAGTACGAGGCGCGGGTAGATACCTTCCTGCGCCTGCCCCAGGATCGCCCGCTGAACATGGACGACAAGACCTTCTACCTGGAGGCGCTGCTGGCGGCCATGTGGCACTACCGCTTCCTGCACCGCGACCTGGAGCACCTGCTGGAGTCCGATGACGATCTGGCGGCGCGCTACCGGGTGTTCGCCCAGCGCTGCCTGGGGCATGCCCAGGCGATCTACCGGGGCTTCGTCGAGGTGGGGATTCTGCGCATGGATGCGGCGCAGATCGAGGCGCTGGCGCTGAACAGCTGGATCATCATGACCTCCTGGGTGCGCTTCCTCTGCACCACCCGCAGCGCCCCGGGCGACCTGGACCAGCGCCTGCTGATGCGCGGCATCTACCAGGTGCTGGCGCTGGAGGCGGGCTACGTCACCGAAGGCTGCCGGGAGGCCGTGGCGACGCTCCAGACCCGCTTGTTCGTGCCGCTGGAGCAGGTGGTGCCGCCGCTGGCCTGACGTTGGCCTGGCGCAGGCCTGTCAGCGCGGCAGCGCGGCCAGCCAGGCGGGGATGCGCCGTTCCAGGTAGTAGTCGGGCTGGCGCGGCGAACCGCCGATGAAGCCCACATGACCTCCTTTGTCGTGCAGCTCCAGTCGGGTGCTGGCGGACAGCTCGTGGGCCTCCGGCACGCTGTGGCGGAACACGAAGGGGTCGTCCGCCGACTGGATCAGCAGCGTCGGCACGCGGATGGCACCGAGGAAGAAGCGGCTGGAGGCGCGCCGGTAGTAGTCGTCGGCATCGGCGTAGCCGTGCAGCGGCGCGGTGATGCGCCCGTCGAAGTCCCAGAAGGTGCGCAGGCCGTCCAGCGGGCCGAGCTGCTCCAGCACCGACAGGCGGTCGGCCATGCCCTGGTGGGCGAACAGGCGCTGCTTGTCGCGCACGTAGGCGACCATCTCGCGCATGAAGTGCCGCTGGTAGACCCTGGAGAAGCCCAGGCCGATGCGGTCGGCGCACTGGTCCAGGCGGAACGGCACCGACACCGCCACCGCACCTTGCAGCGGGCAGGCCTCGCCGGATTCCCCCAGGTACTTCAGCAGCACGTTGCCGCCCAGGGAGTAGCCCACCGCATGGAGCGGCGCCAGGGGGCGGGTGCGGCGCAGGTGTTCGACGGTGGCGGCCAGGTCCTCGCTGGCGCCGGAGTGGTAGCCCCGGGGCAACAGGTTGGGCTCGCCGGAGCAGCCGCGCCAGTTGATCGCCACGCTGGCCCAGCCCTGCTGCGCCAGGCGCTGCTGCAGGCCGAGCACGTAGAGCGAGCTGGACGAGCCGGTCAGCCCGTGGAGCACCAGCACCAGCGGGGCATGGGCGTCATGGGGGCCGCACCAGTCCAGGTCGATGAAGTCGCCATCCTCCAGCCACAGGCGCTCGCGCTGGCGCTCCAATTGGGGCGGGTTGCGGAAGAAGGGCGACCACAGCGTCTGCAGGTGCGGGCCGGGCAGCCACCAGGCGGGGCGGAAGTCGTTCACGCGGTGCGGTGCCAGAGGGCGTAGTGGACGTTGCCGGTCTTCTTCTCCCGGTGCAGTCGCCAGTTGCCGGGCAGGCCGAGTGAGGACGGTGCGGCTTCGCTTTCGGTGTACACCCAGGCGTCGTTGGCCAGCCAGCCGCGCTCTTCCAGCAACGCACACACCGGTTGCAGCAGGCCGAGGTTGAACGGCGGGTCGAGGAACACCAGGTCGTAGGGCGTCGCGGCCTGGTTGGCCAGGTAGCGCAGGGCGTCGGCCTGCAGCAGTTGGCCGGTGCCGCAGCGCAGGGTGTCCAGGGTGCCGCGCAGGGCGGCCACCGAGTCGGGGTTGAGGTCCAGCGCCAGGGCTTCGCGGGCGCCACGGGAGAGCGCTTCCAGGTAGAGCGCGCCGCTCCCGGTGAAGGGGTCCAGCACCCGCGCGCCCGCTATATGGGGGGCGAGCCAGTTGAACAGCGTCTCGCGGACCCGATCAGGCGTCGGACGCAGGCCGGGGCCGTCGGGGAAGGCGAAGCGGCGCGAACGCCACTCGCCGCCGATGATGCGCAGCTGGCCCTGGCCGCCATGGGCCGGGGGCTTCTTCGGGGATCGTATGGCCATCAGTGCTCCGGGATGCCAAAGCTGGGTTTGAAGCGCTTCTCGGTCGGTGCCGGCAGTTCCTTCTGGGGAACCGTGGGGCCGGCGGTGACGATGATGAAGCGGTCCGGGTCGAGGTGGCGGGCCATGGCCGCCTTCACCTGCTCGACGCTGAGGCCCTGGACCTGCTTCATGAAGTCCTCCAGGTAGGTCAGCGGCAGGCCGTAGAAGCCGATGGCGCCCAGTTGGCCGACGATGTCGGCGTTGCTGGCGGTGGACAGCGGGAAGCTGCCGGCCAGCTCGCGCTTGGCGTCGTCCAGCTCCTTCTGGGTCGGGCCCTGGGCCAGGTAGTCGCGGACGATGTCCTTGACCAGCTTGAGGGTGCCGTCGCTGAGTCCGGCGCGGGTCTGCAGGCCGATCATGAACGGGCCCTGCACCTGCATGGCGGTGAAGCCGGAGCTGACGCCGTAGGTGAGGCCGCGCTTCTCCCGCACTTCTTCCATCAGGCGGGTGCCGAAGCCGCCGCCGCCGAGGATCTGGTTGCCCAGGTAGAGCGCGGCATAGTCCGGTTCGGCGCGGTCGATGCCGAGCTGGGCCAGCAGCAGGTGGGTCTGCGCCGAGGGGAATTCGATGTGGGTGGTGCCGGGCTCCGGCACCTTGGGCGCCTCGGTCCTGGCCAGGCGCGGGCCCTTGGGCAGTGCCTGGGAAACGCGGTTGGCGATGGCCTCGGCTTCCTCGCGGGACAGGTCGCCGACCAGGGCGATCACCACGTTGCCGGCGGCGTAGCCCTTCTGGTGGAAGGCCTTGAGCTGGGCGACGGTGATGCCCGGCACGCTCTTCGCGTCGCCTTCGCTGGGGTGGGCGTAGGGGTGCTGGCCGTAAAGCTTCTCGAACAGGGCGAGACCGGCGAGCTTGCCGGGGTTCTGCTTCTGGTACTCGAAGCCGGCGAGCATCTGGTTCTTGATGCGGGCCAGGGAGTCCTCGGGGAAGGTCGGCGCGCCCACCACCTGGGTGAACAGCTCCAGGGCCGGCTCGCGCTGGGCCGGGTCGGTGAGGCTGCGCAGGCCGGCGATGGCCATGTCGCGGTAGGCGCCGTTGCTGAAGTCCGCACCCAGGCCTTCGAAGCCCTGGGCGATGGCGGTGACGTCCTTGCCCTTCACGCCTTCGTTGAGCATGGCGTTGGTCAGGGTGGCCAGGCCGGGGGTGTCACCGTCCTGGCTGCTGCCGGCGGCGAAGGTCAGGCGCAGGTCGAACATCGGCAGCTCGGGGGCGGCGACGAACAGCACCCGGGCGCCTTCGGCGGTTTCCCACTGCTGGATGTCCAGCTTGCGGCTGGCCGGGGCCTTGCCGTCGAGTTCGGCGATGGAGGCCAGCTTGGGGGCGTCGCTCGCCTCGGTGGCGGCCACGGCCTCCCCGGGGCGGTTGACGATCAGGACGAGCACGCCCAGCAGGGCGATCAGGGCCAGGCCGAGCAGGCCGTAACGCAGGCCGTTGCGCTCACTCATGGCGGGGTTCCTCGGGCAGTACGTGGGCGACGCTGAGGCGGTCGCGGGTGAAGAAGGTGCGGGCAGCGGCCTGGATATCCGCCGGGGTGACGGCTTCCAGGGCGGCGAGGTCCTGGTCCATGAGGCGCCAGGACAGGCCGACGGTCTCCAACTGGCCGATGGTGGTGGCCTGGCTGGTGATGGAGTCACGCTCGTAGACCAGGCCGGCGATGACCTGTGCGCGCACGCGCTGGAGTTCGTCTTCGCTGGGCGGCGTCTGCTTGAGGGCCTCCAGCTCACGCCAGAGGCCGGCTTCGGCCTGCTCCAGGGTCTTACCCTTCTGGGTGTTGGGGGTGGCGCTGAGGATGAACAGGCTGTCGCCCCGGCTGTAGCCGTCGTAGCTGGCGGAGGCACCGCTCACCAGTTCTTCGCCGCGCTCCAGGTGGCTGGGCAGGCGCGCGCTGTAGCCACCGTCCAGCAGGGCCGAGGCCAGGCGCAGGGCGTGTACCTGGCGGGCGTCCTTGGCGGTGGCCAGGCTGGGCACGTTGAAGGCCATCATCAGGCTGGGCAACTGGGTTTTCACATGAAGGACGAGGCGCCGCTCGCCAGGGGCAGGCAGCTCCAGGGGCTGCTTCGCCGGTGGCACCGGGCGCGCGGGGATGGCGCCGAACCAGCGCTGGGCCAGGGCCTTGACCTCCTCACCGGTGACGTCGCCCACCACTACCAGGGTGGCGTTGTTGGGCACGTACCAGGCTTCGTACCAGTGGCGCAGCTCCTCGACCTTCATGCGTTCGAGGTCGGCCATCCAGCCGATGGTGGGGGTGTGGTAGCCGCTGGCCGGGTAGGCCATGGCCTTGAAGCGCTCGAAGGCCTTGGCACCGGGGCGATCGTCGGTGCGCAGGCGGCGCTCTTCCTTGATCACCTCGATCTCGCGCTGGAACTCCTCGGGCGGCAGGCGGAGGCTGGCCATGCGGTCGGCCTCCAGCTCGAAGGCCACACCGAGGCGGTCCTTGGCCAGTACCTGGTAGTAGGCGGTGTAGTCGTCGCTGGTGAAGGCGTTCTCCTCCGCGCCGAGGTCGCGCAGGACGAGGGATGCCTCGCCGGGGCCAAGCTTGCTGCTGCCCTTGAACATCATGTGTTCGAGGGCGTGGGAGAGGCCGGTCTGCCCGGGCGTCTCGTAGCTGGAACCGACCTTGTACCAAAGTTGTGAAACCACCACGGGGGCCCTGTGGTCTTCTCTGACGATGACTTTCAGGCCGTTTTCGAGGGTGTATTCATGGGTGGGTTGGGTCTCGGCGGCGAAGGCCGCCATGGGCAGCAACAGGCTGCCGAGCAGCAGGCCGGTGGCCTGGCGGGTGATTGCTTTCATCAATACTGGGGACCTGTCCGACGGGCCCGCGGGGCGTACCGCCTGCGGGCGAAGAGGTGCTAGGATACTCCATCCTTTTCCGGCGCGGCCAAGCTGTCGGGCCAGGCCCGCAGCGGCCGCTCCTTGAGATGCAAGCTACCCATGTTTGGTTCCAACGACGACAAGAAGACGCCGGCCGAGTCGGCCGAGAAGAAATCCCTGTTCGGCTGGTTCCGCCGCAAGTCCCAGGACGCGGCATCGGCGCAGCCTGAGCCCACCCCTGAAGCCGCACCGGCTGTCGAAACCGCCGAGGTTCCGACACCCGCTCTGGCGCCCGAGCCGGTGAGCGCCGCTCAGCCCGAGTCGGTTGCGCCCGCGCCCATCATCCCCGAGCCTGTTGCACCTGCACCTGCACCTGCACCTGCACCTGCACCTGCACCTGCACCTGCACCGGAAGTGGTCGCCCCCGCCGAGCCGACAGTGCCCGTCGAACCGGTTGCGCCGGTCGAGCCCGTCGTGGCCCAGGCCGAGCAGCCCGTTGCAGAGGTCCCCGCCGTGGCGCCCTCGCCGGCGCCGGTTGCCGTGCCGGTGGAACCGCTGCCCGAGGTGGCGGCGGTCGTTCCGGCTGCCGAGGCTCAGCCCGTGGCCGAGGCCGTCCCCGAGGCGGTTGCACCGGTGGCCGCCGAGCCGGCCCGCGCCGGCTTCTTCGCCCGTCTCAAGCAGGGCCTGTCGAAGACCAGCGCCAGCATCGGCGAGGGCATGGCCAGCCTGTTCCTCGGGCGCAAGGCCATCGATGACGACCTGCTGGACGAGATCGAGACCCGCCTGCTGACCGCCGACGTCGGCGTCGAGGCCACTACCGCCATCGTCCAGAGCCTGACCCAGAAGGTCGCGCGCAAGCAGCTGGCCGACGCCGATGCGCTGTACAAGGCGCTGCAGGACGAGCTGGCCAGCCTGCTCAAGCCCGTCGAGCAGAAGCTGGTGATCGACAGCGCCAAGCGTCCCTACGTGATCCTCGTGGTCGGCGTGAACGGCGTCGGCAAGACCACCACCATCGGCAAGCTGGCCAAGAAGCTGCAGCTGGAGGGCAAGAAGGTCATGCTCGCCGCCGGTGACACCTTCCGCGCCGCCGCAGTCGAGCAGCTGCAGGTATGGGGCGAACGCAACAACATCGCCGTGATCGCCCAGCACACCGGTGCCGACTCCGCCTCGGTGATCTTCGACGCCGTGCAGGCCGCCAAGGCCCGTGGTGTGGATGTGCTGATCGCCGACACCGCGGGGCGCCTGCACACCAAGGACAACCTCATGGAGGAGCTGAAGAAGGTGCGCCGCGTGATCGGCAAGCTGGACGAGACCGCTCCCCACGAAGTGCTGCTGGTGCTGGACGCCGGCACCGGCCAGAACGCCATCAACCAGGCCAAGCAGTTCCACCAGGCGGTGAGCCTGTCGGGCCTGGCGCTGACCAAGCTGGACGGCACCGCCAAGGGCGGCGTGATCTTCGCCCTGGCCAAGCAATTCGCCCTGCCGATCCGCTACATCGGCGTCGGCGAGGGCATCGACGACCTGCGCGACTTCGAGGCCGAGGCCTTCGTCCGCGCCCTGTTCGCCGAGCAGGAGCGCGCATGATCCGCTTCGAGCAGGTCGGCAAGCGCTATCCCAATGGCCATGTCGGCCTGCATGAACTGAGTTTCCGTGTCCGCCGGGGCGAGTTCCTCTTCGTCACCGGCCATTCCGGCGCCGGCAAGAGCACCCTGTTGCGGCTGCTGCTGGCCATGGAGCGTCCCACCACCGGCAAGCTGCTGCTGGCCGGGCAGGACCTTTCCACCATCACCAATTCCCAGATCCCCTTCCTGCGCCGGCAGATCGGCGTGGTGTTCCAGAACCACCAGCTGCTGTTCGATCGCACCGTGTTCGACAACGTGGCGCTGCCGCTGCAGATCCACGGCCTGTCCAAGCTGGAGATCGCCAAGCGCGTGGGCATCGCCCTGGAGCGCGTCTCCCTGTCGGACAAGGCCGAGCTGTTCCCGGCCGACCTGTCCACCGGGCAGCAGCAGCGCGTGGGCATCGCCCGCGCCGTGGTGCATCGCCCGGCCCTGCTGCTGGCGGACGAACCCACCGGCAACCTGGACCCGCGCCTGGCTGCCGAGATCATGGGCGTTTTCGAGGACATCAACCGCTTGGGTACCACGGTTCTGATCGCCAGCCACGACCTGGCGCTGATCGCCCGCATGCGTCATCGCATGCTGACCTTGCAACGCGGCCGCCTGATCGGCGATGGGGAGGCTGGCTGATGAGCGCATCCCGCATGCCACCGCCCAAGCCCGCCGAGCGCGTGGGCGCCACGGCCCGTCCCGAGGAGTCGCAGAAAGGCGGCGATGACGGCCCGGATTTCCGCACCCTGCTGGCGGCCTGGCTGGAAAGCCACCGCGCCAGCCTGATGGACAGCCTGCGCCGCCTGGGCCGGCAGCCCATCGGCAGCTTCTTCACCAGCCTGGTGATGGCCATTGCCCTGAGCCTGCCCATGGGGCTGTCGCTGTTGCTCAACAACGTCGAGCGCCTGGGTGGTTCCTGGCAACGCGCGGCGCAGATTTCCCTGTTCCTGCAGATGGACGCCAGCGAGGCTGACGGCCGCAAGCTGCGCGACGAGATCGCCGGCATGCCCGACGTGGCCGAAGCCGAGTGGATCAGCCGCGAACAGGCGCTGGAAGAGTTCCAGCAGCAGACCGGGCTGGGGCAGGCACTCAAGGAGCTGCCGGAGAACCCCTTGCCCGGCGTGATCCTGGTCACGCCCAAGGAAGTCGACAAGACCACCCTGGAAGCGTTGCGCCAACGCCTGGCCGAACTGCCCCGTGTGGAGCAGGCCCAGCTCGACCTGGTGTGGGTCGAGCGCCTGAGCGCCATTCTCAAGCTGGGCGAGCGTTTCATCTTCGGCCTGACCGTGCTGCTGGTGCTGGCGCTGTTGCTGGTGATCGGCAATACCATCCGCCTGCACATCGAGAACCGTCGGATCGAAATCGAAGTGATCAAGCTGGTAGGTGGAACCGACAGCTACGTGCGGCGTCCCTTCCTTTATATGGGCGCGCTGTATGGCGTGGGTGCAGGCCTGCTGGCCTGGCTGGTGCTGGCCTACGGGCTGGACTGGCTGAATGACGCCGTGGTGCGCCTGGCCGGCCTGTACGGCAGTGACTTCGCCCTTGCCGGCGTGCCGCTGGGCGACGGATTGTCGCTGCTGCTCGGCGCCATCCTGCTGGGCTACATCGGCGCCTGGCTGGCGGTGGCGCGCCACCTCAGCGAGCTGGCGCCGCGCTAGCAGAACCGCTCCGGGACGGGGCGGAAACGAGGGGTGTAACGAAACTTTTACGCCCCCTTGCAGTCATAAAGGCCAGTGCTACACTGCGCGAGCTTAGTGAATCGGAGGATTCGCATGACCACTTCCCTGCAACCTGTCTATGCCCTGGCCCCCGGTGCGAACCTGGATGCCTACGTGCATGCGGTCAACGGCATCCCGCTGCTGACGGTCGAACAGGAGCGCGAACTGGCCGAACGCCTCTTCTACCAACAGGATCTGGAAGCGGCGCGGCAAATGGTGTTGGCGCACCTGCGCTTCGTTGTACACATCGCCAAGAGTTATTCCGGCTACGGCCTGGCCCAGGCCGACCTGATCCAGGAAGGCAACGTCGGCCTGATGAAGGCCGTGAAGCGCTTCAATCCCGAAATGGGCGTGCGCCTGGTGTCCTTCGCGGTGCACTGGATCAAGGCCGAGATCCACGAGTTCATTCTGCGCAACTGGCGCATCGTCAAGGTCGCCACCACCAAGGCGCAGCGCAAGCTGTTCTTCAACCTGCGCAGCCAGAAGAAGCGCCTGTCCTGGCTGAACAACGAAGAAGTCCATGCCGTGGCCCAGAGCCTGGGCGTGGAGCCCCATGAAGTACGCGAGATGGAAAGCCGACTGACCGGCCATGACATGGCCTTCGACCCGGCGGCGGATGCCGACGACGACGCGGCCTACCAGTCCCCCGCGCATTACCTGGAAGACCACCGCTACGACCCGGCGCGCCAGTTGGAGGAAGCGGACTGGAGTGATAGCTCCACCGCCAGCCTGCATGAAGCGCTGGAAGGTCTGGACGAGCGCAGTCGCGACATCCTCTACCAGCGCTGGCTGGCCGAGGAGAAGGCCACGCTGCACGACCTGGCCGCCAAGTACAACGTCTCCGCCGAGCGAATTCGCCAGTTGGAGAAGAACGCGATGAACAAGCTCAAGGGCTTCATCCAGGCCTGAGCCGTCGCATGATCGAAAGCCGCCCCAACGGGCGGCTTTTTTCTGCCCGGAGAAATCGACCATGGCGATGCCGTCCCTTCGTCCCGCCCACGGCGTGTTGTTTGCGCTGACAGCCGTGCTGTTCTTCGGCCTGGCGATGTGGATGCAGCGCGGCAGTGGGCCCGCCGCGCCCCTGGCGTGCCTGGAAACCTGGCAAGCGCCGCTGCTGGAGCCCATGGCCGAAGGCACGCTGACCCTGGCGGCGCTGGACGGCCAGGCGCCGGGCGAGCTCTGGCTGCGCAACGCCGGCGAGGGCCCGCAACTGCTGTTCCGCAGCGAAGGGGAAGGCGAGGATGCCTGCAACCTGGAAGGTGAGCTAGCCCTGGACGATGCCGAGCGTGCGAGCCTGCTCAAGGCCCTGGGCGGCCAGTCCCCGGACGGCGAGCAGCCTCTGAGCCGGCAGATGCTCGACCAACTGGGGCAGCACCGCTTGTCGGCCCTGGACGTGCGCCCCCAGCAATTGCCGGACGCGGAGCGGCTGGTGGCCAGCGTCGGCCAGCCCCGCCTGCGGCTCCAGTTGGGGGTGGGAGAAGCCTGGGTCTACCCGGTGGAAGGCCTGACCGCCCAGGTGGTGGATGGCCAGGTGCACCGCATCCGCGTGGTGCCCCGCGCCACCCTCAAACAGTGATCAGAACGGCACGGCCGGCTTGAGCTGCTCCAGGTAGTGGCTGCCGCCCAGTTGGTGCATCTGCTGGCGAATCCAGCCGGCGCGACGGGCGACGTAGCTGCTTGGGTGTCCGGCACTCCATTCCCTGGGGTTGGGTAGCACGGCGGCCAGCAGGCTGGCCTGACGCCGAGACAGGTAGGGCGCGCCGATGCCGAAGTGATGACGGGCGGCGGCTTCGGCGCCGAACACGCCATCACCCCATTCCACACTGTTGAGGTAGACCTCGAGGATGCGCTGCTTCGGCCAGAGCGTCTCGATCAGCACCGTGAACCAGGCTTCCAGCCCCTTGCGCAGCCAACTGCGGCCGGACCAGAGGAACAGGTTCTTCGCCACCTGCTGGCTCAGGGTGCTGGCCCCGCGCAGGGAGCCGCCGCGCTCGTTGTGTGCCAGGGCGGCGCGGATTGCTGCCAGATCGAAGCCCCAGTGCTCAGCGAACTTCTGATCCTCGGCGGCGATCACCGCCACCTTAAGGTCGTCGGGCAGTTCCTTCCAGGGGCGCCAGGTGCGCTGCAGATCGATGGGCTCGCCATCGATCCACGACTCCACCTTGCGCTCCACCATGATCATGCTGCCGGGTGGCGGCACCCAGCGGAACAGCAGCACCAGCAGGACGGAACCGGCGGCGAACCAGATCAGCAGCTTGAACAGGCGACGACTCAGGGATCGGATCATGCGTGGCTTGGCCTGGGCGGGTTGGCGCGCCATTATAGCGGCCGCTCTCATCCTGTCTGGAGTGCCCAATGGCCCGGTTTTTCCTGCTGCTCGCCGCCTTCACCGGCTTCACCGGCGTCGCCCTCGGCGCCTTCGCTGCCCACGGCCTCAAGGCCCGGCTGAGCCCGGAGCACCTGGCGGTGTTCCAGACCGGCACCCACTACCAGTTGATCCACGCCCTGGCGCTGTTCGGCGTCGCCCTGCTCAGCCTCCACGCACCGGGGCGCCTGGTGAACGCGGCCGGCGCCTGCTTCGCCCTCGGCATCCTGCTGTTCTCCGGCAGCCTCTACCTGCTCACCCTCAGCGGCATCGGCAAGCTGGGCATCATCACCCCCTTCGGTGGCGTGTCCTTCCTGGCCGGCTGGCTGTGCCTGGGGCTCGCCGCGTGGCGCCTCAGCGGGCGCTGAGGCAGGCCTGACCCTGGCGTCAAAAAGCAGGACGAATGGCGTTATTCAGCCTTGGTCATCCCGGAGGTTCGGGGCTAGAATGCGGGCCCCCCAATGTTGTGACCGTCCCGTCATGCGCATCCAGTTGAACGGCGAATCCCACGAACTGCCCGACGGCGTGACCGTCGCGGACCTGATCGTCCGACTCGACCTGGCTGGCCGCCGTGTCGCGGTCGAGCTCAACCTCGACATCGTGCCGCGCAGCCAGCATGCCGCCACCGTCCTGCGCGATGGTGACCAGGTGGAAGTGGTACACGCCATCGGAGGCGGCTAGCCGCCCGCAAGGAGTCCACATGAGTCAGAAGCCGATCGACAAGCCATTCACCCTGGCAGGTCGGACCTATGAGTCGCGCCTGCTGGTCGGCACCGGCAAGTACAAGGACCTCGACGAAACCCGTCTGGCCATCGAAGCCTCCGGCGCCGAGATCGTCACCGTGGCGGTGCGTCGCACCAACATCGGCCAGAACCCCGGCGAGCCCAACCTGCTCGACGTGATCCCGCCCAGCCGCTACACCATCCTGCCGAACACCGCTGGCTGCTACGACGCCTCCGAGGCCGTGCGCACCTGCCGCCTGGCCCGTGAGCTGCTCGACGGTCACAACCTGGTGAAGCTGGAAGTCCTGGCCGACCAGAAGACCCTGTTCCCCAACGTCATCGAGACCCTCAAGGCCGCCGAAGTGCTGGTCAAGGAAGGCTTTGACGTGATGGTGTACACCAGCGACGACCCCATCGTCGCCCGCCAACTGGCCGAGATCGGTTGCATCGCCATCATGCCGCTGGCCGGCCTGATCGGTTCCGGCCTCGGCATCTGCAACCCCTACAACCTGCGGATCATCCTCGAGGAGACCCGCGTGCCCGTGCTGGTCGACGCCGGTGTCGGCACCGCCTCCGACGCCACCATCGCCATGGAGATGGGCTGCGACGCGGTGCTGATGAACAGCGCCATCGCCCACGCCCAGGACCCGGTGATGATGGGCGAGGCCATGAAGCACGCCATCGTCGCCGGCCGCCTGGCCTACCTGGCCGGCCGCATGCCCCGCAAGCTTTACGCCAGCGCCTCCTCGCCGCTGGATGGTCTGATTCGCTGAGAACCTCCATGACTGAACAGCTGGATTCGCCGAACGAGAACGGCGAAGTACGCCACCGCACCATCAAGAGCTTCGTGATGCGCGCCGGCCGCATGACCGACGGCCAGCAGCGCGGGCTCGATCAGGGCCTGCCGCGCTTCGGCCTGGAACTGGCCGACGGCCTGCAGGACTTCGACGCGGTGTTCGGACGCCGCGCGCCGCGCACCTTCGAGATCGGCTTCGGCATGGGGCACTCGACCCTGGAAATGGCCGCCGCCTCGCGGGACGAGGACTTCATCGGCGTCGAGGTGCACCGCCCCGGCGTCGGCGCGCTGCTCAACGGCATGCTGACCCAGAACCTCGACAACATCCGCGTCTACACCTGCGATGCCCTCGAAGTCCTGCGGGACTGCGTCGCCGACGCCAGCCTCGACCGCGTCCTGCTGTTCTTCCCGGACCCGTGGCACAAGGCCCGCCATCACAAGCGCCGTATCGTCCAGCCCAGCTTCGCCGAACTGGTGCGCAGCAAGCTCAAGGTCGGCGGCGTGCTGCACATGGCCACCGACTGGGAACACTACGCCGAGCACATGCTCGAGGTGATGAACGCCGCCCCGGGCTACCGCAACCTCGCCGAGGACGGCCGCTACGTGCCGCGCCCCGAAGAGCGCCCGGTGACCAAGTTCGAACGTCGTGGCGAGCGCCTCGGCCACGGTGTCTGGGACCTGAAGTTCCAGCGCATCGACTGATACACCGCAGTACCCGCCCCGTGCCCTGGCAGCACGGGGCATCCAGGAGCGACTCCATACACAGACCGGGACCACCCGGCCGCCAGGACGGCACCCCTCACCTGATCCGACACTGAACAGGCCCCGCCGGCGGTGGCACAAGAACAAGAGCGACGCCATTCGTGAGCGCCGCGAGGAGAAGGTTGTGTTGAGAAAGTTAGCGATTCTGCTGCTGGCGTGCTGCGCCCTGCAGGCCCAGGCCAAGGTCGATGCCGACCAGGCCGCGCGTTTGGGAGGGGACCTGACGCCGCTGGGCGGCCAGCGCGCCGGTAACGCCGAGGGCTCCATTCCTGCCTGGGACGGCGGCCTGTCCACCCCGCCCGCCAGCTATCAGCCGGGCATGCACCACCCCGATCCCTACGCTGGCGAGTCGCCCAGCTACGTGATCACGGCCCGCAATGCCAGCCAGTACGCCGCGCAACTGCCGGCCGGCCTGAAGGCGCTGGTGGAAACCTACCCCGACTATTCCATCCGGGTCTTCCCGACCCACCGCAGCGCAGCCGCGCCCCAGCGCATCTACGACGCGACCCGCTTCAACGCCCTCAATGGCGAGCTGATCGCCGGCGGCAACGGCGTGCGGGGCGTGGCGGCGGGTATCCCGTTCCCGATTCCGGCCAGCGGGCAGGAGGTGATCTGGAACCACATCCTGCGCTACCGAGGTGACCAGATTCATTTCGTCACCAACCAGGCGGCGGTGCTGGCCAACGGCAGCTACAACCTGCTGAAGCTGGATCGCAACATCTACTTCGTCTATGGCCGCGACGGCGTGACTCCGAAGGACCTGGAAAACACCATCTTCTATTACAAGTACGCAGTGATAGCCCCGGCCAAGCTCGCGGGCTCGGCGCTGGTGGTGCAGGAAACCCTCGACCAGGTGCTGTCCATCCGCAAGGCCTGGCGCTTCAACCGGGGCGAGCGTCGCGTCCGCCGCCTGCCGATGCTGGCCTACGACACCCTGCAGCCGGACACCAACGGCATGGCCACCGCCGACGTGGTGGACTCCTACAACGGTGCTCCGGAACGCTACGACTGGACGCTGGTGGGCAAGCAGGAAATGCTCGTGCCGTACAACAGCTACGCCGTGCATCAGAAGGGCATCCCCTACGATCGGATTCTCAAGACCAAGTTCGTCAACCCGGACCTGCTGCGCTACGAGCTGCACCGCGTCTGGATCGTCGAAGCCTCGCTGCGCAAGGGGTTCACCCACCCCTATGCCAAGCGCCGCTTCTACATCGACGAGGACAGTTGGCAGATCCTCGCGGTGGACCTGTACGGCAAGGACGGAAAACTGACCGGCCTGCAGGAAAGCCACCCGATCAGCTACTACGATGTCCCCATGTTCGGCAGCACCCTGGAGACCATCTACGACTTCGCCGGCTCGCGTTATTTCGCCGATGGCCTGGACAACAACGAACCGATGTATGACTTCAAGGCATCCCTCGGCCCGCGTGACTTCACGCCCCAGGCCCTGCGCCGCGAAGGCAACTGATATTCCGGCCTGCCTGGCCACGCTCCAACCGCCCTTCGGGGCGGTTTTTTATTGCCGCTGATTCCTGTGGCGAAAGGCTGCCGACTTCGTTCGGTGCTGTGAGAAGGGATGCACCCTGCCTGACAGGCAGGGTATGGACTCAGCTCCGATCAGCCAGGACGCCGATCAGAAAGAACACCAGGAGCAGGACGGGGGCCAGGGTGTAGTTGTTGAAGTAGCCCAGGCCCTTGGCCAGCCAGGGCGTGAGGAAGATCATCGCCAGCCCATAGCCCAGCGCGCAGAGCGTGACGAACAGCAGGGTGCGGAAGAGGAAGTTGAGTCCGCCGATGCGCTGCTGGATCCAGGCGTTGATGCCCGGGCCAAGCAGCACCAGCAGGGTGGCCATGATGGCCAGGGAGATGTCGTAGAGGTGGCCACGGCTCCAGCGTGAGAGGGTGGCTATCAGGTCCAGGATCAGGTCCATCGATCGTCCTTAGCCCCTCAGGGCAGGAAGCGTTGCAGCAGGTCGTTGAGAAAAAGCTGGCCCTTGGGCGTAGCCGCCAGGCGCGCGGGGTCGGCCTGGAGCAGGCCCTGGGCCTCGGCTTCGCGGCGTGAGGCTGCCAGGTCGGCCAGGGGCAGCCCGGTGCGCTGGGGGTAGAGCCCGGCGGGGACGCCGTCGGTGAGGCGCAGGGCGTTCATCAGGAACTCGAAGGGCAGCTCGCCGGCGTCCAGCTCCCGTGCGCCGGCCTGGAAGGTCTTGGCCGGGTCGAGGTAGTCCTTGGGCAGGCGGGTCTTCCAGGTGCGCTGGATGCGGCCCTCGGGGCTGCTCAACTTGGCGTGGGCGCCAGCGCCGATGCCGAGGAAGTCGCCGAAGGTCCAGTAGTTGAAGTTGTGCCGGGCCTGGTGCCCCGTGCGGGCGTAGGCGGACACTTCGTACTGGGCGTAGCCGGCCTCGGCCAGGAGGGCCTGGCCGGCTTCCTGGATGTCCCACAGCAGGTCGTCTTCCGGCAACTGGGGCGGCTGGGACCAGAACACCGTGTTCGGCTCCATGGTCAGCTGGTACCAGGAGAGGTGGGTCGGCCCTTGGGCGATGGCAGTGCGCAGGTCGTACAGGGCGTCGTCCAGGCTCTGCTCCGGCAGGCCGTGCATCAGGTCCAGGTTGAAGTTGTCGAAGCCGGCGTTGCGCGCCATGTCGGCGGCACGGATCGCCTCGCTGCCGTCGTGGATGCGTCCCAGGGCCTTGAGCTTGTCGCCCTGGAAGCTCTGCACGCCGATGGACAGGCGGTTGATGCCGAGCTGGCGGTAGGCGGAGAACTTGGCCTGCTCGAAGGTGCCCGGGTTGGCTTCCAGGGTGATCTCGATGTCAGGGGCGAAGGACACCCGGCGCTCGATGCCCTCCAGCAGCCGGCCCAGGGCTGCGGCGCTGAACAGGCTGGGGGTGCCGCCGCCGAAGAAGATCGAGGTCAGCGGGCGGCCGTGGACGTGGACGAGGTCCTGTTCCAGGTCCGCCAGCACGGCGTCGACGTACTCCGTCTCGGGCAACTCCGGGCCGGCGGCGTGGGAGTTGAAGTCGCAGTACGGGCATTTGCGCACGCACCAGGGGATGTGCACGTAGGCCGCCAGGGGCGGCAGCTGGAAGCCCTGGGGCAGGTGCTCCGGTGCGTCGGATGTGGCGTGCGACGCGGGGCTTCCGGCGTCTGGCTTCATATCCCCAACCGCTGCTTGAGCAGGGCCATGGCGCGGGCGCGGTGGCTCAGGCGGTTCTTGTCCGCCGGGGCCAGTTCGGCGGCGGAGGCGTTGCATTCGGCGACCCAGAACAGCGGGTCGTAGCCGAAGCCGTGCTCGCCGCGCGCCTCGAAGAGGATGCTGCCGCGCCAGAGGCCCTCGCAGAGGATCGGCAGCGGGTCGTCGGCGTGGCGCATCAGCGCCAGGGAGCAGATGAACTGCGCACCACGGCCGGCTTCCGGTACGTCCTTCAGGGCGTCCAGCAGCTTGGCGTTGTTGGCAGCATCGCCTTGGCCACCGGCGTAGCGCGCGGAGTAGATGCCGGGGGCGCCGCCGAGGAAGTCCACCGCCAGGCCGGAGTCGTCCGCCAGGGCCGGCAGGCCCGAGACGCGCGCGGCGTTGCGGGCCTTGAGGATGGCGTTCTCGACGAAGGTCAGGCCGGTCTCTTCGGGCTCGATGTCGCTGAACTCGCTGATGGAGCGCACGCGCACGCTGTCACCCAGCATGGCCTGGAGTTCCTTGAGCTTGCCGGCGTTGTGACTGGCCAGCACCAGTTCCTTGAAGGGCATCATTCGTCTGGGAAGAATTCCTGGTCGAAAGTGAAGGTGTGCGGGGCGCCATCGCCCTGCTGCACCGTGAGGGTGAACTTGAGCATCTCGCGCTGGGTGAAGGGGAACTGCGCCAGGTAGTAGATGGCGCCCCCTTCGCTGACCTGGCGGAAGGTCAGGGGTGTGGCCTTGCCGAGCAGGTCCTTGACCTGGCCGCTGACCTGGGCGGTGCTGGGCTTGCCGGTCTTGAGCACGGCGATGTTCACCACGCCCTGGGTCTTGCTGCGCACCAGGCCGGCTGCGGCGGCGATGTCCGGCTGCAGGAAGCCGGAGTTGAAGGCGCTGTAGTGCACGTCGAGCTCGCCGAAGGTCTGTTTGCGCTCCGCGAGGGCGGGCAGGGACAGGCAAAGGGCGAAGAGGCAGAAGATGAGGCGACGCATGGTGGAGGTCCTCCAGGTCAGATCGCAATGCGGCTTTCAGGCAGGCCGGGGCCACTGACTCGATAGATGCCGATCTCGCCCAGCAGGTTGGGCCACAGGCGGCTCGGCAGATTGTGCCTGTGCAGACGGTCGACGGCCAGGCGATCCAGCACCCGAACCTTGAGCTCCTGACAGAGGGCTTCGAAATCGTGGAAGGTGCAGAAGTGGATGTTCGGCGTGTTGTACCAGGTGTAGGGCAGGAAGTCGGAAACCGGCATCCGTCCGTTGCGTGCCAGGTACCAGCGGCAGCGCCAGTGGCCGAAGTTGGGGAAGGTGATGATGCACTCGCGGCCGACGCGGAGCATTTCCTCCAGCAGCTTGTCCGGGTAGTGCACGGCCTGCAGGGCCTGGGTCATCACCACCACGTCGAAGCTGTTGCTGGCGAAGTTGCCGAGGCCCTTGTCCAGGTCCTGTTCGATGACGTTGACGCCGTTCTGCAGGCAGCGGGCGATGTTGTCCGGGTCGATCTCCAGGCCGTAGCCGGTGACCTCCTTGTGGTCACGCAGCCAGGCCAGCAGGTCGCCATCGCCGCAGCCCAGGTCGAGCACGCGGCTGCCGGCGGGAATCCAGTCCTTGATGATTTCGAGGTCGGCTCGCACGGGGGGCTTCCTAGTCAGAGGGCGATGCGGTTCATGTAGCCGCTGAAGGCCTGCAGATAGCGCGGGATCGGTATGAGAAAGGCGTCGTGGCCCTGGGGCGCGTCGATTTCCAGGTAGCTGACGTTCTTCCGCGCAGCGGTCAGGGCGTCGACGATCTCCCGCGAGCGGGCTGGGGAAAAACGCCAGTCGGTGGTGAAGGACATCACCAGGAAGTTCGCCTTGGCCGCCGACAGGGTGCGCGCCAGGTCGCCGCCATGGGCGGCGGCGGGGTCGAAGTAGTCCAGCGCCTTGGTCATCAGCAGGTAGGTGTTGGCGTCGAAACGCCCGGAGAACTCCTCGCCCTGGTAGCGCAGGTAGCTTTCCACCTGGAATTCGACGCTGTGGAAGTCGTAGTTGAGCTTCTCGCTCTTAAGGCCACGGCCGAATTTCTCGCCCATGGCGTCGTCGGAGAGGTAAGTGATGTGGCCGACCATGCGCGCCAGCATCAGGCCGCGCTTGGGGATCACGCCCTGTTCCTGGAAGTGCCCGCCGTGGAACTCCGGGTCGGTGAGGATGGCCTGGCGGGCCACCTCGTTGAAGGCGATGTTCTGGGCCGACAGCTTGGGTGCCGAGGCGATGGCCAGGCAGTGGCGGACGCGGTCCGGGTAGCTGATGGTCCATTGCAGCGCCTGCATGCCACCGAGACTGCCGCCCACCACTGCGGCCCATTGGGTGATGTCCAGGGCATCGGCGAGGCGGGCCTGGCTGTGCACCCAGTCTTCCACCGTCATCACCGGGAAGTCGGCGCCATAGGGCTTGCCGGTGGCCGGGTTGAGGCTGGAGGGGCCGGTGGAGCCGTTGCAGCCGCCGAGGTTGTTGAGGCTGACGACGAAGAAGCGACGGGTGTCGATGGCCTTGCCGGGGCCGATGCAGCTGTCCCACCAGCCGGGCTTGCGGTCTTCCATGCTGTGGTAGCCGGCGGCATGGTGGTGGCCGGACAGTGCATGGCAGATGAGGACCGCATTGCTGCGGCTGGCGTTGAGTTCGCCGTAGGTCTCGTAGACCAGCTCGTAGTCGGCCAGGGTGCGGCCGCAGGCCAAGGGCAGCGGCTCGCTGAAGCGCTGCACCTGGGGCGTCACCAGGCCGACGGAGTCTTCGGGAATGACGGTGGGCATCGCTACCGCTGCTCTTTTTTCAGGAAGGGCGCCAGTCTAAAGAGCACTGCAGCACCCGGCAAGCGCGCGGCTGCGCGTGCCGGGAGGGGGTTGGATCACTGCTGGCGGGCCACTCGCGGCAGGGTGACCACCTTGCCCTGGCGCTGGATCGGCGCCGGGCGACGCAGGGCGCGGAGCATGTCGTTGGCCTGGCTGAGCTGGCGTTCCAGCTCGTCCACGTAGCGGGTGAGCTGGAGCACGCGCTGGCGGGCCTGCTGGGTGTTCTGGGCAAGAGCCTTGAGACGCAGCATGTGGGTTTCCAGCAGCTGCTTGTGCTCCAGGGTGTTCTGCATCAGCGGCATCAGCGCTTCGGCGGCCCATTGGGCGACTTCCTGGCGCAGGCGCTGGTGCAGGCCGATCACTTCCTGCACCAGGGTGGAGAAGAAGCGTCGGGTCAGCAGGCGCTGCTCGGTGAGCAGGGTCTTCAGGTGCAGGCGGAACTGATCGCCCTTCTGCCGCAGTTGCCCCAGTTCGCGGTAATAGCGGGTGAGGTCGAACTGCGGTGCGTCGATGCCCTGCAGTGGGCTTTCCTCGTTATGCCGGCGGTACAGCGCGGCGACCATGCGGTTGGCGGCGTCGGCCTCGTGGTCGAGGGCGTGCAGGTCGGTCTCTACCGCGCGGAAGAAGTGCAGGATGGCCTGGTTGATGCCGACGGTGGTCCAACTGCCGGTCAGGTCGCGGCGCACGCGCGCCAGGTGTTCCTCCAGACGCTCGGGGCGCACGGCGGCGCGCAGCAGCTCGCCCTGGCGCTTGACCAGGCGCTGGTTGGTCTTCAGGCCCAGCAGCCGCCGATGGTGCCTGGCGTGGTCCTCCTTGGTGCGGGCGGTCAGCTCGAACAGCAGCTGACCGTTGTCGTTCTGGTGGTTGCTGAGCAGTGCCTGCTGCTCGCGGACCTTCTCCAGGCGCAGGTTGAGCACGTGCTGGCTGTTCTGCAGCAGTGCCAGGACCTGGTTGACTACGCGGGTCTCCAGCAGGCGTTCCTTCTGGGCGACGATGCGTTCGCAGAGCAGGCGCTCGAGGTTGGCCATCTGGCTGCGGGCGAGCAGTTCGTCGTCCTTGCGCACCTTGGCCAGCAGGGCCTGCTTGGCGGATAGCGGCAGCACGTCCTCGCGGCGGATGCCGAGCTGGCGGGCGGTGGCGTCCTGGATCTGGCGGATGGCGTTCTGCACGAAGGTCTCGCCGGCCAGGTCGTCCCAGAGCACGTCGATCTTGTTGAGCACGGCGAACAGGCTGGTCTGGGTGTCGTCGTCCAGCTGGCGGATGTGCTGCAGCCAGATGTCCATGTCGCTGGCGGTCACGCCGGTGTCGGCGGACAGCAGGAAGATCACCGCCTGGGCGGCGGGCAGCATGGACAGGGTGAGTTCGGGTTCGGCGCCCAGGGCGTTCAGGCCGGGGGTGTCGAGGATGCGCAGGCCCTGGCGCAGCAGCGGGTGGTCGAAGTTGACCATGGCGTGTCGCCAGGCGGGCACCAGCACCATGCCGGGACGGCCGGCGGGCTCCAGGGTGTCGGGGTGGAAGCCGAGCTGGATAGCCTGCTCCACCGGCATCGGCTTGGTCTTGGCCACCTGGGTGAAGGCCTGGACCATGTTGTCCGGGTCGCTGGTGTCCAGGGGGATGTTCACCCAGTGGCGGGGGATGCGCTTGAACTGGGCGACGCTGGCCGAGGCGGTGCGGGTCTCGATGGGCAGCAGGCGGATGTAGGGGCGTTCCGAGCGCGGGTCGTGGAACAGCTCGGTGGGGCACATGGTGGTGCGCCCGGCCTGGGACGGCAGCATGCGCTGGCCGTACTCGGAGAAGAACAGGCTGTTGATCAGCTCGGTCTTGCCGCGGGAGAACTCGCCGACGAAGGCCAGGGTGATGTGGTCGGTGCGCAGCAGGCGCAGGGCGCGCTCGAGCTTGTCCTGCACGGCGGCGGTGCTCAGGCGGCTGTGTTCCAACCAGCTACGGTAGCGGGTGATTTCCCGCATCAGCTCGCGCTTCCAGGCGACGTAGGCGTCCACCTGCTGACTCAGTCGTTCCATGCTCATCCTGGCTCTCCTTCCGCTTACGCGTCCTGCGTTCAGAAACTAAGGGGGGAACTCGACAACGATGGTGCGGCCGTCTCGACAGCGGGCCGATGCCTGGGCGGGCGTGCGGCAATTATCCGCCGTCTTGGCTGGCCGTCAATCGGGCGGCTTCACAGTCCCGCCTTAAGGTCTGTCAGGGTTGCCGAGCGGTCAGTCCGGGCAGCGCCGTCAGCGTGCGCGGGGTGCGGATGCGCACGCGCTTCTGGCGGTTCAGTTCACCGCCCTCCAGGCTCACCTGGCTCTTCGCGACGCCGAAGGCGTCGGCGAGGAAGGCCATCAGGTGGGCGTTTGCGCGCCCTTCGATGGGCGGTGCGGTGAGGCGGATCTTCAGGCGGTCGCCGTGCAGCCCGGCGAACTCGTCGCGGCTCGCCTTGGGCTGCAGGTGGCAGGCGAGGATCAGGTCCTCGCCATCCCAGCGGAACCAGCTCATCAGAGGAAGGGGCTGAGCTGCGGCGGCATCTGGGTCATGGCGGCCAGGCCACCGATGACGAAGCGATCCAGCAGGTTCAGTGCAATGAAGGCGAAGATCGGCGAAATATCCAGCCCGCCCAAATTCGGCAGCAGCTTGCGGAAGGGCGCCAGCAGCGGCTCGCAGATCTGGTTCACCAACTGGGCGCCAGGGTTGTAGCTGCCCGGGGAGACCCAGGAGAGGATCACGCTGATGATCATGGCGAAGAAGAACACCTTGAGGAACAGCGAGGTGATGCTGATCACCGACCACACCAGCAGTTGCGGCAGCGCGCCCAGGGGGTTGGCGCCCATCAGCAGCAGCACCACGATCATCAGCAGCCATTGCAGCAGCACGGCCAGCACCATGGAGGCCAGGTCGAGCCCGCCGAGGCCGGGGATGATCTTGCGCAGAGGGTTCAGCAGGGGCTTGGTGGCCCGCACCACGAACTGGCTGAGGGGGTTGTAGAAGTCGGCCCGTACCAACTGCAGGATGAAGCGCAGCAGTACGACCAGCAGGTAGAGGCTGCCAAGGGTCTGGATCACGTAGATCGCGGCGGAGGCGAGTCCGGTCATTGGGCGTTCCTTGTGGGGGTGGGCGCACGGCCAGCGGGGGTGCCGGTCATGCGGGCTACTTTATCGGGATTCCCGGTGCGCATGGAGGGTGTCACTGTCCGGCCATCAGGTCCGGTCCGTTGCAGTGCATGTCCTCATGGTCGCCGAGGGTCATCAGGGTGAAACCGTCGGGTCGCTGGAGGATGGTGGCGTAGGCATAGGCCAGGTCGTGCAGGTCCTTCTTGCTGTCGTACAGCTGGATCTCCACCTGGAAGCGGTCGGCGTCCTTGCAGGGGCGCACCGGGCCGTAGAACAGGGTGATGCCGGCGGCAGCGCGCTGCGTTCTGAGCTGTTCGCGGGCGGTCAGGTTCTGCTGGCGTTGCTCCGGGTCGCTCCAGTCGCTGGCCAGTGCATCGTCCACCGTCAGCCATTCGTCGACGAAGCCCCTGCCATTGCTGGCAGCCGGCTGGATGCGCTGCAGGGCGTCGCCATCCAGGCGGTAACGGTAGATGCCGGCGCGGGTCATGCGGTCGGCGTCCAGGCTGCCGACTTCTGCACGCAGCTCGAAGCCGTCGTGCCGGGCCTTCAGGCGTGGTTCGGTTTCGTCACGCACGTAGCCTTGCTGCAGGTGGTGCAGGTTGCGCTGGGCGGTCTCGCCATTGCGCGGCTGCACCACATCCACGGCCAACCGGCTCCAGCGCGAGGTGCACCAGGGGGTGCCGTGGGCGATGACGAACTGCCCGCCCGGCAGGCGCACGTACTGATAGAAGTCGCCGTAGGCGTCGGAGAGCTCCTTCAGTGGCGGACTGCGCCATTCCAGGGCGCGTACCCAGCGGTCGCCTTCCCGGGCATAGCCGAGCAGCAGGATGTCGCCGCCGCAGGGGATGGAAGTGGCGGCCTGGATGACCACCATTGGCGGCAGCCCCGGCTCGTCATGGCGGATCGCCGCGTAGGGGCTCACCGTGGTTTCCTCGTCTTCCGGTGCTGGCTGGGGCGGCATCAGCTCGCGGGCCATTTCCTGCTGCAGGGCGTCGGCATCGAGGTCGGCACCGCTGCACGCCAGGCGCGCATCCAGGGCGCGGGTGATGGCGTCCTTGTGGGCCTCCACGGCGGTGGCGATGGCCGGGGAGACGTCGGTGGGCAGCTCTTCGTCCTGCCCGTCCAGGCCGGCCTGCACCTGCTCGTAGGCGGTGCGTGCAGCCTGGGCCAGGTCGGGTTGCAGGGCGCAGGTGTCCGCCAGCGCTGGCAGGCCCAGCGAGAGCAGCAGGGGTGCCAGCGTCCAGGCGACTGAGCGCGGCATGTTCATTGCCCGAGCTGGTCGGCCAGTTCGGCGGAGCGGCGGTCGGCGGCGCTCAGGGCCTGCTCCACCAGGGACTCGAAGCCGTTGCCCTGGAAGGAGTTGATGGCCGCCTCGGTGGTGCCATTGGGGGAGGTGACGCGGCGGCGCAGTTCGGCCGGGCCGACATCGCTGCCCACGGCCATGCGCGCGGCGCCCAGGGCGGTCTGCAGGGTCAGCCGGGCGGCCACTTCGGGGCTCAGGCCCAGCTTCTCGCCGGCGGCGGTCATGGCTTCCATCAGCAGGAAGAAGTAGGCCGGGCCACTGCCGGAGACGGCGGTGACGGCGTCGATCTGCTTCTCCTCGTTGAGCCACAGGGCGATGCCCACGGCTTGCAGCAGTTGCTCGGCCTGGCGGCGCTGCTCGTCGCTGACGGCGGCGGTGGCGTACAGGCCGCTGGCGCCTTCGCCCAGCAGGGCCGGGGTGTTGGGCATGCAGCGCACGATGCTGTCGACGCCCAGCCAGCGGGCCAGGCTGGCGCAGGGGATGCCGGCGGCGATGGACACGACCAGTTGGCCAGCGGACAGGCTCGGGGCCAGCGCTTCGCACACGGCCTTCATGACCTGGGGCTTGGTGGCCAGGACCACCACATCGGCGCCGCGCACGGCGTCGGCGTTGTTCTCGACCACTTCGATGCCGTGCTCGGCGGCGATGCGGGCGCGCTGTTCGGCACCGGGGTCGCTGGCACGGATGTGGTCGGCCGGAACGCCCTGGGCGCGCAGGCCGCCGATCAGGCTGGCGGCCATGTTGCCGGCGCCGATGAATGCAATGCGGGGAGTGCTCATGTCGTGTTCCTTCCTTATTAGGGGGCCGGCTGCCCGTAGTCGCGGGCGCCGAACAGGGCGGTGCCGATGCGCACCCAGGTGGCGCCTTCGGCGATCGCCGCTTCGAGGTCGTGGCTCATGCCCATGGACAGGGTGTCGAGGGCGAGGTCCAGGTCGGTCATCAACTGGCGCAGGCGGGCGAAGGCGGCGTGCTGGGCCGCGACGTCGTCAGTGGGCTCGGGAATCGCCATCAGTCCGCGCAGGCGCAGGTTCGGCAGGCCGGAAACGGCCTTGGCCAGGGCTGGGAGGTCCTCCGGTGCGCAGCCCGACTTGCTGGCTTCGCCGCTGACGTTGACCTGCAGGCAGATGTTCAGCGGCGGCAGGTGGGCGGGGCGCTGGGCGGAGAGGCGCTCGGCGATCTTCAGCCGGTCCACCGAGTGCACCCAGTGGAAGTGCTCGGCGATGGGCTTGGTCTTGTTCGACTGGATCGGGCCGATGAAATGCCAGGTCAGCGGCAGGTCGGTGAGTTCGGCCTGCTTGGCCAGCGCTTCCTGGAGGTAGTTCTCGCCAAAATCGGCCACGCCCTCGGCGTGGGCCTCGCGAATGGCGTCGGCGGGTTTGGTCTTGCTCACGGCCAGCAGGCCGATGGTGGATGAATCCCTTCCAGAGGCTTGCGCCGCCTCACGGATACGCGCGCGAACCTTTGCAATATTCTTTGCTATCGTGGACATTACCTGCGCTCTACAGCCCGGCCTGAGTGGGTCTGCGGCATTCTAACCGCTTGGAATTGGGGAGTCCCATGGATATTACTGAGCTGCTCGCGTTCAGCGCCAAGCAGGGCGCTTCGGACCTGCATCTCTCGGCCGGGCTGCCGCCCATGATCCGCGTCGACGGCGATGTTCGCCGCATCAACCTGCCCCCTCTGGATCACAAGCAGGTGCACGCGCTGATCTACGACATCATGAACGACAAGCAGCGCAAGGATTACGAGGAGTTCCTCGAAACCGACTTCTCGTTCGAGGTGCCCGGCGTGGCCCGCTTCCGGGTCAACGCCTTCAACCAGAACCGCGGCGCCGGCGCCGTGTTCCGTACCATTCCCTCCAAGGTGCTGTCCATGGAGGACCTGGGCATGGGCGAGATCTTCAAGAAGATCTCCGACGTGCCGCGCGGCCTGGTGCTGGTCACCGGCCCCACCGGTTCGGGCAAGTCCACCACCCTGGCGGCGATGCTCGACTACCTCAACGGCACCAAGTACCACCACATCCTGACCGTGGAAGACCCGATCGAATTCGTCCACGAGTCGAAGAAGTGCCTGATCAACCAGCGTGAGGTGCACCGCGACACCCTCGGCTTCAACGAGGCGCTGCGCTCGGCCCTGCGGGAAGACCCGGACATCATCCTGGTGGGTGAGATGCGCGACCTGGAGACCATCCGCCTGGCGCTGACTGCCGCGGAAACCGGCCACCTGGTATTCGGCACGCTGCACACCACCTCCGCTGCCAAGACCATCGACCGGGTGGTCGACGTGTTCCCGGCCGAGGAGAAGGCGATGGTGCGTTCCATGCTCTCCGAGTCCCTGCAGGCGGTCATTTCCCAGACCCTGCTGAAGAAGATCGGCGGCGGCCGGGTGGCGGCCCACGAGATCATGATCGGTACCCCCGCCATCCGTAACCTGATCCGCGAGGACAAGGTGGCGCAGATGTATTCCGCCATCCAGACCGGCGGCTCCCTGGGCATGCAAACCCTGGACAGCTGCCTGAAGGGTCTGGTGGCCAAGGGCCTGGTCAGCCGCGAAAGCGCGCGCGAAAAGGCCAAGACGCCGGAAAACTTCTAGACCCGACAGGGCGCCCCGGCAGGCGCCCTGTCTGCTTGAACGGGGCGGCTGCCCGAACTGGCCTGTGCGCGAGCGAACAGGTTGGCCATCCACATTGCGAGAAAGACCATGGAATTCGAGAAACTGTTGCGCCTGATGGTCGAGAAGGGCGGTTCTGACCTGTTCATCACGGCCGGTGTGCCGCCATCGATGAAGGTCAACGGCAAGGTCATGCCGGTCACCAAGAACCCCATGTCGCCGGAGCAGACCCGTGAAACCGTGCTGGGGGTGATGAACGAGCAGCAGCGCCGCGACTTCGCCGAGAACCACGAGTGCAACTTCGCCATCAGTGCTCGCGGCATCGGCCGTTTCCGCGTCAGCGCCTTCTACCAGCGCAATCTGGTGGGCATGGTGCTGCGCCGCATCGAGACCAACATCCCCACCCTGGAGCAGCTCAAGCTGCCCGAGGTGCTGAAGAAGCTGGCCATGACCAAGCGCGGCCTGGTGCTCTTCGTTGGCGCCACCGGCACCGGCAAGTCCACGTCTCTGGCGGCGATGATCGGCTACCGCAACAAGAACAGCTCCGGCCACATCATCTCCATCGAAGACCCCATCGAGTACATCCACCAGCACCAGGGCTGCATCGTCACCCAGCGTGAAGTGGGGATCGACACCGAATCCTTCGAAGTGGCCCTGAAGAACACCCTGCGTCAGGCGCCGGACGTGATCCTCATCGGCGAGGTGCGGACCCGCGAGACCATGGACCACGCCGTGGCCTTCGCCGAAACCGGCCACCTGTGCCTGGCCACCCTGCACGCCAACAACGCCAACCAGGCGCTGGACCGGATCATCAACTTCTTCCCCGCCGACCGTCAGCAGCAGGTGTGGATGGACCTGTCCCTCAACCTCAAGGCCATCGTCGCCCAGCAACTGGTGCCGACCCCGGATGGCAAGGGGCGCCGCGCGGTGATCGAGGTGTTGATCAACACCCCGCTGGTGGCCGACCTGATCCGCAAGGGCGAGGTCCACGAGCTCAAGCCGCTGATGAAGCGCTCCACCGAGCAGGGCATGCAGACCTTCGACCAGGCGCTGTACAACCTCTACTCCCAGGGCGAGATCACCTACGAAGACGCCCTGCTCTACGCCGACTCGGCGAACGACCTGCGCCTGATGATCAAGCTCGGTTCCGAGACCGACGGCGAGCACCTGACCAGCATCAGTGGCGGGCTGTCCCTGGAAGTCTCGGAAGACGATCCGGGCCGTCGTTTCCGCTGAGTGGCGCCAGCCACTGCGCCGCCCGGCGCGCCAAGGCCTCCAGTGTTTCGTTCCCCGCAGGCCAGGGAACCGCGATCCAGGCGCCGAAAGGCGCCTGTTTCGTTTCCAGCACCTCGCCACCGTGCTCCGCCAGGTGCGGCGGAATGAAACCGCGCAGGGCCGCGCGGGCGCCGTCGCCGAGGGCGATCACCAGTCGTGGCCGGAGCTGCTGCAACTCCGCCTCCAGCCAGGGGGCACAGGCCGTCAGCTCGGCTTCCGTCACCGGCAGCGCCTCGCGCTCGCTGCGCAGCCCCTGGCTGTGCCAGGCGAAGTGCTTCACGGCGTGGGTGAAGTACAGGCGTTCGCGGGCCAGCCCGGCGCTGGCCAGGGCTTCGCGCAGGCGGATGCCGGTGGGGTCGCTGAAGGGCTGCCCGCTCAGGTCGTCCTGATCGGAAGGTTGGCTGCCGAGCACCATCACATCGGCGGTTTCCGGACCTTGCCCGGCCACCGCACAGGTCGCAGCGTGCCAGCGCGGGCAGGCCTGGCAACGTTCCAGGGCCGAGGTGGCCTCGCGCACCGGCTGGGCTTTCAGTGGGCTGATCAGCACCGTCTTGCCGTCCTGGGCGCCGACCGCCGGGGCCTGGGCCAGGCGCTGCTGGCCGGTGCGGGCCGCGCTGACCAGGGCGGGGATCAGCGGCCCTTCCGGCAGGTGGCGCCAGAAGCGTGCGGGCATGTGGCCGCGCATCACCTTCGGGTTGAGCCGGGCCGGGTTGAAGGTGCTGCGGTAGTAGGCCTGCCACAGCGATTGATCCGGGTCGTCGCGCTCCTCGATGGCGGCCTGCAGGCCGGGTGGCCCCGGGGGCAGGTAGGCCAGGCGCTCGCCGTTGAAGCAGGCCACGCCGCCGGGCGTGGCGATCAGCCAGCTGTGCCGCCCCATGCGCGGGACGAAGTGTTCGGCGGCGAGGTCGAGCACCTCGTGTGCCGGTTCGATCCAGGCCAGGTAGTCCGGCTCGCCTCGCTGGGCCTGGCCCGGGCGGAAGCGCAGGAAGGCGTGGATGTGGTGGGCTTCCCGCCCCACGGCCTTGAGCCGCCGGTGCAGCTCGGCGCCGTCGCGGTCGCCCGGCAGCATGGCGCTGCGGTCACCCCGGGCAGCCCGCCAGAGCACCCGGTAGAGCAGGGACCAGCGGTCCTGCTGGTGGAAGCGTGCAGCCAGGGTCAGCAACTCCGGCAGTTCGCGAGGGATGCGTACTGTGCCGCCTGGGGCTTCCGCCGGGGCGGGGTCGAGGCTGTCGAACAGGCCGACATCCGGCGTCCAGTCCACCTGGTGCGGGGCGATCCCGGCCTGCAGCAGGCGCCGGGCTTCGCTGCGCCAGCCTTCGAAGCTGCCGTCGAAGCGGGGCCGGTGCATCACCAGAGCGCCATCTGTGCCGGGGCGTCGCCGAGCTGGCGGCGCAGGGCGGTGGATTCGAGGTCGGCCAGCCGGGGCCTGTAATCCTGGGTGATGATGAACGGCCGGGCCTTGTCCATGGCGCAGCGCAGGCGCACCACGTCCTGGTAGCGGATGCGCCGCTCGCGGCGCAGGTCCGCCAGGCGCCGGGCGCTGAGCACGCCGATGCCGGGCACGCGGGCGATCATCGCCGGCTCGGCGCGGTTGAGGTCGAGGGGGAACTGTTCGCGGTTGGCCAGCGCCCAGGCCAGCTTGGGGTCGATATCCAGGGGCAGGTTGCCGGGGCTGCTGATCAGCTCCTCGACGCGGAAGCCATAGCCGCGCAGGAGGAAGTCGGCCTGGTACAGGCGGTGTTCGCGCATGAGCGGTGGCGGCTCGGCCGGCAGCCCGCCGGGGGCGCTGGGGATGGGGCTGAAGGCGGAGTAGTAGACGCGCTTGAGCCGGTAGGCGCTGTAGAGCGATTGGGCGGTGCCGAGGATGGTGCGGTCGTCGGTGGCGTCGGCGCCGACGATCATCTGGGTGCTCTGCCCGGCCGGGGCGAAGGCGGGTCCACGCCGTTCCTCCTGCGCTTCTTCCACGCCCAGGCGGATGCGACCCATGGCGCGTCGGATCGGCGCCACGCGCTTTTCCGGCGCCAGGCGCGCCAGCCCGGATTCGGTGGGCAGCTCGATGTTCACGCTCAGGCGGTCGGCGTACAGGCCGGCCTCGGCGATCAGCTCCGGGCTGGCGTCGGGGATGGTCTTCAGGTGGATGTAGCCGCGGAAGTGGTGTTCTTCCCGCAGCAGCCGGGCCACGCGCACCAGTTGCTCCATGGTGTAGTCCGCGGAGCGGATGATCCCGGAGCTGAGGAACAGCCCGCTGATGCAGTTGCGCCGGTAGAAGTCGAGGGTCAGCCGGACCACTTCTTCCGGGGTGAAGCGGGCGCGCGGCACATCGCTGGAGCGGCGGTTGACGCAGTACTGGCAGTCGTAGATGCAGAAGTTGGTGAGCAGGATCTTCAGCAGGGCCACGCAGCGGCCATCGGGGGTGAAACTGTGGCAGATGCCCATGCCGTTGGTGGACCCGATGCCGGCCTTGCCGGTGGAGCCACGCTTGGGTGCGCCGCTGCTGGCGCAGGACACGTCGTACTTGGCGGCGTCGGCCAGCACGGTTAGCTTGTCGATCAGTTCCATGGTCGGATTCTGAAGTTAACTGTATGTGCATACAGTATTTCGGCGACCGGAACCTGCGCAAGTCCGTCGACGACCTTCGGTCGTCGGCCCGTCATCAGGAGATCACATGCAACGCCCGGATACCCACAGCACCCTGATCGGCTACCTCCTGTGGATCTTCGGATTCCTTGGGGCGCACCGCTTCTATTACGGCCGGCCGGTGACCGGCACCCTGTGGTTCTTCACCCTGGGGCTGTTCTTCATCGGCTGGATCATCGACCTGTTCCTGATTCCGTCCATGGAGCGCGAGGCCGCTCTGCGCTTCAGTGCGGGCCCTTACGATTACACGGTGGCCTGGCTGCTGCTGACCTTCCTCGGTGTGTTCGGGGTGCACCGCATGTACCAGGGCAAATGGATCACCGGCGTCCTCTACCTGTTCACCGGCGGGTTTTTCCTGCTGGGGGTGCTCTACGACTTCTGGACATTGAACACGCAGATCTCGGTGCTCAACGCCCAGCGTTGAGCCGGAAAAGCAAAAGGGGCCGTCGATGACGGCCCCTTTCGTTTGCAGCGCCTTCAGCCCTGGAAGGTCAGGTGGCCGTCCATGAGGGTGTAGCGGACGCGGCCGGGCAGCGAGTCGCCGATGAACGGGCAGTTGCGACCACGCGAGTGCCAGGCCTCGCCGGCCTGGGTGCGGCCCTGCGGATCGAACAGCACCAGGTCCGCCGGGGCGCCGACCGCGATGCGGCCTGCCGGCAAGCGCAGGGCGCGGGCCGGGCCGGCGGTGAGGCGGGCCAGCAGGGTGGGCAGGTCCAGCAGGCCGTCTTCCACCAGGCTCAGGGCCAGCGGCAGCAGCAGTTCGACGCTGCTGATGCCGGGCTCGGTGGCGGCGAACGGCGCCAGCTTGGCGTCGGCTTCGTGGGGCTGGTGGTGGCTGGCGATGGCGCCGATCACGCCACTCTTCACCGCCTGGCGCAGGCCTTCGCGGTCCGCCTGGCTGCGCAGCGGCGGCTGCACGTGGTAGAGGCTGGAGAAGCCGGTGAGGGCGTCGTCGGTCAGCAGCAACTGGTACATGGCGACATCGGCGGTGACCGGCAGGCCGCGGGCCTGGGCCTCGGCGATCATTTCTGCGCTACGGGCGCTGGTGATCTGGCTGAAGTGCGCACGCACGCCGCTCTGTTCCACCAGCAGCAGGTCACGGGCCAGGGCCACGGTCTCGGCGCTCTCGGGAATTCCGGCCAGACCGAGGAAGCCGGCGGTGGCGCCTTCGTGGGCGAGGCCGCCTTCCGCCAGGTCGGCGTCCTGGGGTTGCAGCACCAGGGTCAGGTCGAAGGTGGCGGCGTACTCCATGGCGCGGCGCAGGGTGCGGCTGCTGCTCATGGGGGCCAGGCCGTTGCCGAAGGCGACGCAGCCGGTGTCACGCAGGGCGACCAGTTCGGCCAGTTGCTCGCCGGCGAGGTTGCGGGTGAGGGCGCCGATGGGGAAGACCTTGGCGTGGCCGGCCTCGCGGGCGCGGTCGAGGATCAGTTCGGCCACGGCGGGGGTGTCCAGCACCGGGCGGGTCAGCGGCGGGCAGCACAGGCTGGTCACGCCACCGGCGGCGGCGGCACGGGTCTCGCTGTCGACGTTGCCCTTGCGGCTGTAGCCGGGTTCGCGCAGGGCAGCGTTGAGGTCCACCAGGCCGGGGGCGGCCACCAGGCCCTGGGCGTCGATGCGGGTCTCGGCCTCGAAGCCGGCCGGCGCCTGGCCGATGGCGCTGATCTTGCCGGCCTGGAGGAACAGGTCGGTGATCTGGTCGGTGCCGCTGGCGGGGTCGATGAGGCGGGCGCCGATGATGTGGGTACGCATCAGTTCTGCACCTCGGCTTCCTGATTGATCTGGCGTTGGGTGTTCTGGCCGCTCATGGCCATGGAGAGTACGGCCATGCGGATGGCGATGCCGTAGGTGACCTGGTTGAGGATCACCGAGTGGCTGCCGTCGGCGACGGCGGACTCGATCTCCACGCCGCGATTGATCGGCCCCGGGTGCATGACGATGGCGTCGGGCCTGGCCAGCTTGAGGCGCTGGGTGGTCAGCCCGTAGAGGCGGTAGAACTCGCCCTCGCTGGGCAGCAGGCCGCCCTGCATGCGCTCGCGTTGCAGGCGCAGCATGATCACCACGTCCACGTCCTTGAGCCCTTCAGCCAGGTTGGTGTAGACGCTGACACCGTACTGCTCGATGCCGATGGGCAGCAGGGTGCGCGGTGCGATCACGCGGATGTCCGGGCAACCCAGGGCCTTGAGGGCGAGCATGTCGGAGCGGGCGACGCGCGAGTGCAGGATGTCGCCGACGATGGCCACCGAGAGGTTTTCGAAGCTGCCCTTGTGGCGGCGGATGGTGAGCATGTCGAGCATGCCCTGGGTCGGGTGCGCGTGGCGCCCGTCGCCGCCGTTGATGATGGCGACGTCAGGGCAGACGTGCTCGGCGATGAAGTGGGCGGCGCCGGAGTCGGCATGGCGCACCACGAACATGTCGGCGGCCATGGCCTCCAGGTTGCGCAGGGTGTCGAACAGCGTCTCACCCTTGCTGGTGGAGGAGGTGGAGACGTTCAGGCTGATGACGTCCGCAGAGAGGCGCTGGGCCGCCAGCTCGAAGGTGGTGCGGGTGCGCGTGGAGTTCTCGAAGAACACGTTGCACACCGTCTTGCCGCGCAGCAGGGGCACCTTCTTGACGGCGCGGGCGCCGACTTCGAGGAAGGAGTCGGCGGTGTCGAGGATTTCGGTCAGCAGCTCACGGGGCAGGCCGTCGAGCGAGAGGAAGTGGCGCAGCTGGCCCTGGTCGTTGAGCTGCAGCGGGCGCTTGGCGTTCGGCATGGGGCGGGCCCTGGGGGTCGGGTTTTCAGGAGGCGGCGAGGACCTGGCGCTCGAGTGCGAGCGGCGCGGGGCCGAGCAATTTTACCCGCTCGTGGGTGGCCAGGGACAGGGTGGCGCCGACCACGTCGGGGCGGATCGGCAGCTCCCGGGCGTTGAGGTCCAGCAGGCAGACCAGGGTCACGCTGGCCGGGCGGCCGTAGTCGAACAGTTCGTTGAGGGCGGCGCGCACGGTGCGCCCGCTCATCAGTACGTCGTCGATCAGCACCAGGTGCTGGCCTTCGATCTCGAAGGGCAGCTCGGACGGCTGCACCTGGGGATGCAGGCCGTTCTGGGTGAAGTCGTCGCGGTAGAAGGAGACGTCGAGCACGCCCATGGCGTCGTCGCGGCCCAGGGCTTCCATCAGGGCCTGGGCGACCCAGACGCCGCCGGTGCGGATGCCGACGAAGCGCGGTGTGTCGATGTGCCGGGCCGCCAGGTGGTCGGTCAGGGCGCGGGCCATCTGCGGCAGCAGTTCGGCCGGGTTGGGCAGTGTCATGGGCGTTCCTCGCTAGTCGTGTCCGGGGTGCTCGGCCAGCCAGCCTTCCAGCAGCAGGGCGGCGGCCAGGGCGTCCACCGGGCGTTCGCGGTAGCCGCCGCGCTGGCCCTGCGCCAGGCGGTGGCCCTTGGCTTCGAAGGTGGTCAGGCGTTCATCGTGGGTGAAGACGGGCAGGTTGAAGCGGCCATTGAGGCGCCGGCCGAACTTCTCGGCGCGCTCGCTCATCTCGCTGGGGGTGCCGTCCATGTTCAGCGGCAGGCCGACGACGATGGCGTCGGGCTGCCACTCCTTGATCAGGGCTTCGACCTTCTGCCAGTCGGGTACGCCGTTCTGTGCCTTGAGCACGCACAGTTCGCGGGCCTGGCCGGTGACGGCCTGGCCGACGGCGACGCCGATCTGGCGGGTGCCGTAGTCGAAGCCGAGGAGCAGGCGGGGTGCGGTTGTCGGGCCGGCCATCAGGCGTGCCCGGCCTGGCTGGTGAGCAGGTTGAGGTTGACCCCCAGCCGTGCAGCGGCAGCGGCGAGGCGCTGGTCGCTGGGTGTGTCGAAGAGGATGGCCGGGTCGGCAGGGCAGGTGAGCCAGGCGTTTTCGGCCAGCTCGGCCTCCAGTTGCCCGGCCTGCCAGCCGGCATAGCCAAGGGCGATGAGGCTCTTCTGCGGGCCGCGGCCGTCGGCGATGGCGAACAGCACGTCCTGGGAGGTGGACAGCGCTAGGTCGCCCAGGTCCAGGGTGGCCTGGTACTGCAGGCCGCTGGGGTGCAGGACGAAGCCGCGGTCGGTCTGCACGGGGCCGCCGGCGTAGATGGGCAGGCTCTGGCAGTGGGCGGGGGCGGTGTCGTCGGGGCGCAGTTGTTCGAGCACGTCACCGAGGCTGAGGCCGTTGGGGCGGTTGATCACCAGCCCCATGGCGCCTTGGTCGTTGTGCTCGACCAGGTAGGTGACGGTCTGCGCGAAGTTGGGATCGTCCATGTGGGGCATGGCGATCAGGAAGTGGTGCTTGAGGTAGCTGGGCGCGGTACTTTTCATGGGCGCTAGTGTCGATCTTCGCGCCGCCGGCTTCAAGGGTGCCGGCTCAGTTGCTGGAGAGCCTGTCGCCCCGCTCGAAACGCCAGGTGCGAATGATTTCCAGGCGGTCGATGTCGGCCAGGTCACCGGTGAACGGGGAGAAGGGGGCGGCAAGGCGGACGATGCGCATGGCGGCCTGGTCCAGCACCTGCTGGCCGGAGGATTCCAGCACCTGCACTTCATAGAGGGTGCCGTCGCGGTTGATCGATACCAGCAACCTCAACGAGCCATAGATGCGCTGACGGCGGGCCTCTTCGGGGTAGTTGAGGTTGCCGACGCGTTCGATCTTCTTGCGCCATTCGTCCTTGTACCAGGCTCCTTTGTCACGCATGGTCGAGGCCGCGTTGAGGCGGTGGATGCGCGGGCGCTTGGCGTAGCGCTGCTGCTCCTGGGACAGTTCGGCCTCCAGGCTGGCGATTTCGGAGGACAATTGGGCGCTGTCGAATATCGGGGCCGGCGGGGTCTCAGGCTCGGGCTTGGCTTCCTCGCGCTTGACCGGGGTTTTCTGCGGTTTGGGTGCAGTGGTGGCGATGGCCGCCTTGGGGGCTTCCTGGCGCTGGGTCTGCTGGGGCGCGGCGGGCGGAGTGACCTTGCGGATCTCCTGATCCTGGAACATCGCCTGCTCGGTAGTCTTGGGCGTGTCCCTGTGCTCCAGGGTGCCGCTGCCTTGCTGGTCATTCTGGGCCAGGTAGTCGGCTTCCTTCGGCTTCTCGTCACTCTTGAAGGTGGCGAGGGTGACTTCCAGCGTCTTGCTGATCTGGCTGGGGTCGCTGAAGGTGAAGCCGACACCGAGGATGAGCGCGATGTGCAGCACCGCGGCGAGGAACAGGGTGAAGCCGAGCCTGTCCGCCGGGCGCACGCTGGCGGAGGGGAAGCGAGGGAGGTCAGCGGCTGCGTTCATCGCACATCGGGTCTGCTCAAAGTGGCGCGCAGTCTGCCGAACTGGGGCGGCAGGCTGCAAGCCGCAAGCTGCAAGGTGTTGACTGCGTCAAGCTTGCGGCTTGCTCTGGTTCGCCTCCAGACGGGTGGCAATGACGTCCATCAGGCGTTCGCCGATGCGGGTGTCGTATGCGGCGTCGATCTCGCGGATGCAGGTCGGGCTGGTGACGTTGATCTCGGTGAGGTGGTCGCCGATCACGTCGAGGCCGACGAACAGCAAGCCCTTCTCCCGCAGTACCGGACCGACGGTAGCAGCGATCTCGCGGTCCCGATCGGTCAGCGGGCGGGCTTCGCCCCGCCCCCCGGCGGCGAGGTTGCCGCGGGTCTCGCCGGCAGCGGGAATGCGTGCCAGGCAGTAAGGTACCGGTTCGCCGTCTATCATCAGGATACGTTTGTCGCCGTCGACGATTGCCGGCAGGTAGCGCTGCGCCATGATCTGCTCGGCGCCGTGGCGGGTGAGGGTCTCCAGGATCACCGAAAGGTTCGGGTCGCCCTCGCGGTGACGAAAAATCATCGAACCGCCCATGCCATCAAGGGGTTTGAGAATGATGTCACGCTGCTCTTTTGCAAACTCGCGCAGAATGTCGGGCCGTCGACTCACCAGGGTCGTCGGGGTGAGGTGCGGGAAGAGCGTGGCGAAGAACTTCTCGTTGCAGTCGCGCAGGCTTTGCGGACGGTTCACCACCAGCACGCCGGCGCGCTCGGCCTGCTCCAGCAGGTAGGTGGAGTAGATGAACTCGTTGTCGAAGGGCGGATCCTTGCGCATGAGGATCACATCGAGGTCGGCGAGCGGGGTGTCCTGCTCATCCCCGAGGACATACCAGCCCGTAGGGTCGGCTTTCACCTCGAGTGGTTTCATGCGGGCACGGGCTACGCCTGCTGCCTGGTAAAGATCCTGCTGCTCCATATAGAAGAGGGACCAGCCACGAGCCTGGGCCGCGAGAAGCATGGCCAGGGAGCTGTCCTTCTTGAAGTTGATCTGCGCAATGGGGTCCATGACGATCCCGAGGCGAACGCTCATGGGTGGTGTCTCCGCAACTCGTGAAGTGAAGAAGGGGCCTCGATCGGGCCCCGGAAGAGGCGCTCAGGGTGGCGCTGGAGGCGATTGCGGTCAAGGGAAACCTCGCCGTACGAACTGGCAAATCCATGGCGTAGGCGGTTTCTGGCTTGCGTCTGGAGAGTGTGCTAAAAAGGCCCGACGATTGGGTCGCAGCCCGTCGCTGACAGGGCCTCAGGCGCACTGAACGAAGCTAATAACGACTCACCGAGGCGATGGTAGGGCGAACATGGAACAGCATTCCGAGGGTTTGAAGGTGATGGTGATCGACGATTCGAAGACGATTCGTCGCACCGCTGAAACTCTGCTGAAGAAGGTGGGTTGCGAGGTCATCACGGCTGTCGACGGTTTCGATGCTCTGGCCAAGATCGCGGACACACACCCGAACATCATCTTTGTCGACATCATGATGCCGCGTCTCGACGGTTATCAGACCTGCGCCCTGATCAAGAACAACAGTGCTTTCAAATCCACCCCGGTGATCATGCTGTCCTCCAAGGACGGCCTGTTCGACAAGGCCAAGGGTCGCATCGTCGGTTCCGACCAGTACCTCACCAAGCCCTTCAGCAAGGAAGAACTGCTCGGCGCGATCAAGACCCATGTGCCTGATTTCACCCCGGTGGAACAAGCCTCCTGAAGTCCGGCCCGTGTGGCTGGAAGTGCCTTTCCGTATTGGGGACAAACATGGCTCGTATTCTGATTGTTGATGACTCGCCGACCGAAATGTACAAGCTGACCGCCATGCTCGAAAAACATGGTCATCAGGTACTTAAGGCGGAAAATGGCGCCGATGGCGTCGCCCTGGCTCGCCAGGAAAAGCCCGATGCCGTGCTGATGGATATCGTCATGCCCGGCCTCAATGGCTTTCAGGCGACTCGTCAGCTGACCAAGGACGCCGAAACCAGCCACATTCCGGTGATCATCGTCACCACCAAGGATCAGGAAACCGACAAGGTCTGGGGTAAGCGCCAGGGCGCGAAGGATTACCTGACCAAGCCGATCGATGAAGACACGCTGCTGAAAACCCTTAACGCGGTGCTGGCCGGCTGATGCCGGTAGCACCGTGAAGTCCTAGAAGAAGGCTCAGCCCCGCATGTCGGATGCAAAGACCCCATTCCAGATACTCCTCGAGATCGACCAGCGCTGCCGCGCCCTGGCGGCGGGCTTGCCCGCCCAGCAGGAAACGGTCCAGACCTGGAGTGGGATCGGCTTCCGCATGGGTGAGCGCTTCTTCGTGGCGTCCATGGGTGAAGTGGGCGAGGTGCTCCACGAGCCCCGTTACACCTTGCTTCCGGGGGTAAAACCCTGGGTCAAGGGCGTCGCAAACGTCCGTGGCCGGCTGCTGCCGATCATGGACCTGTGCGGATTCTTCGGCGGCGAGCTGTCATCCCTGCGCAAGCAGCGCCGGGTGCTGGTGGTGGACCATCAGGAAATCTTCGCCGGCCTCATCGTCGACGAAGTCTTCGGTATGCAGCACTTCCCGGTGGATTCGTTCTCCGAGGAGCTGCCGCCGCTCGAAGCCAATATCCAGTCATTCATCCACGGCGTGTTCCAGCGTGAGCATCCCTGGCTGGTGTTCAGCCCTCATGCGCTGGCCCAGCACCAGGTGTTCCTGGACGTCGCGGTCTAGTTCCCAGCGCGCAGGCTCTCGGGCCTGCGCGCAGGGCCGTTTCCGGGAGGGGCGGTCCGATCGGTCGGAGTGCAGTGTCTCCGGCTGACCCAGGCACCATCGTGTGCCGTTGATCCACGGTTGGGCCGGTCTATACCGGCCCTTGGCGTTACATGGAAATCGTTGTGTAGTTGGTCCAGGCGGGGGCCCGATAATGAAAAAACTGAACGCAGGCAATCTACTCGCGGGTGCGCGCAGCAGTACGTTGATCGCCGGACTCTTCGTGGTCCTGATCGTCTCCATCGTGCTGCTGTTCGCCAACTTCGCGTACCTCAACACGCAGGCGAACCACGACCAGGAATACCTCGGCCACTCCGGTGAGCTGCGGGTTCTGTCCCAGCGTATCGCCAAGAACGCCACCGAAGCGGCGGCGGGCAAGCCCGAGGCCTTCGTTCTGTTGAAGGAAGCGCGCAACGACTTCGAGAAACGCTGGAATATTCTGATGAGCGGCGACGCGGAGACCGGCCTGCCGCCGGCGCCCGAGGCCGTGAAGACAGAGATGGATGCCGTGCAGGCCGACTGGAACAGCCTGAGGCAGAACTCCGACGCCATCTTGGCCAGCGAGCAGACCGTACTCTCCCTGCACCAGGTAGCCGGCACCCTCGCCGAGACCATCCCGCAGCTGCAGGTCGAGTACGAGGAAGTCGTGGACATCCTGCTGGAAAGCGGCGCCCCCGCAGCCCAGGTTTCCGTGGCCCAGCGTCAGTCGCTGCTGGCCGAACGGATCCTCGGCTCCGTGAACAAGGTACTGGCCGGTGATCAGGACTCCGTGCAGGCTGCCGACATGTTCGGTCGCGACGCCAGCCTGTTCGGCCGCGTACTGAACGCGATGCTCGAAGGCAACGCCGCCATGGAAATCACCAAGGTGACCGACAGTGAGGCCCTGGAGCGCCTGCAGGAGATTTCCGAACTGTTCGAGTTCGTCTCCGGTTCCGTGGACGAGATTCTCGAAACCTCGCCCGAACTCTTCCAGGTCCGCGAATCCGCCAACACCATCTTCACCGGCTCCCAGACCCTGCTGGACAAAGCGTCCCAACTGGCCGCCGGCTTCGAGGAACAGGCCGATGGCCGCAGCCTGAACACCCTGGCTGGTTACGTCCTCGGTGCCCTGGCACTGGGCTCGATCATCCTGATCGGCCTGGTCATGGTTCAGACCACCCGCCAGCGTCTGGCCGAGACCGCCGAGAAGAACGAACGTAACCAGGCTGCGATTCTGCGACTGCTCGACGAGATCGCCGACCTTGCAGACGGTGACTTGACCGTAGCAGCGACCGTAACCGAGGACTTCACCGGTGCGATCGCGGACTCGATCAACTACTCCATCGACCAGCTCCGCGAACTGGTAGAGACCATCAACCTGACCGCCGTGCAGGTAGCCGCCGCTGCCCAGGAAACCCAGGCCACCGCCATGCACCTGGCCGAGGCTTCCGAGCACCAGGCCCAGGAAATCGCCGGTGCGTCCGCCGCGATCAACGAAATGGCCGTGTCGATTGACCAGGTATCGGCGAACGCCTCGGAGTCCTCCGCGGTAGCGGAGCGTTCCGTAGCCATCGCCAACAAGGGCAACGAAGTGGTGCACAACACCATCACCGGCATGGACAACATCCGCGAGCAGATCCAGGACACCTCCAAGCGAATCAAGCGTCTCGGTGAATCGTCCCAGGAGATCGGTGACATCGTGAGCCTGATTAACGACATCGCCGACCAGACCAACATCCTTGCACTGAACGCCGCGATCCAGGCGTCCATGGCGGGCGACGCGGGTCGAGGCTTCGCCGTGGTAGCGGACGAGGTACAGCGCCTCGCAGAACGCTCCTCCGCCGCGACCAAGCAGATTGAGGCCCTGGTTAAAACCATTCAGACCGACACCAACGAAGCAGTTATCTCCATGGAGCAGACCACCTCCGAAGTGGTACGCGGTGCCCGCCTCGCGCAGGACGCCGGTGTGGCCCTGGAGGAGATCGAGAAGGTATCCAAGACCCTCGCGGCCCTGATCCAGAACATCTCCAACGCGGCGCGCCAGCAGGCGTCGTCCGCGGGCCACATTTCCAACACCATGAACGTCATTCAGGAGATCACCTCGCAGACCTCCGCCGGTACCACGGCAACCGCCAAGAGCATCGGTAACCTCGCCAAGATGGCGAGTGAGATGCGCAAGTCGGTATCCGGCTTCAACCTGCCGGACGCAGACCGGGCCTGAACAAGGGAGGTGCCGCAGCCTGAGGCTGCGGCGCAACGGCCATGAGCGAGAGGCACGACAGCATGCAGCCTGGCGGCGTGTGGGCCTTGAAACCCATGGCCGATATGACCCCCGCGCAGTTCCATGACTGGCAATCGCTGCTCGAGGAACGCACCGGCGTGGTCATCAACGAGCAGCGACGCTCGTTCCTGCAGACCAACCTAACCGCGCGGATGCGTGAGCTGGGCGTAGACGACTACACCCTCTACTTCCGCCAGGTCACCGACGGGCCGCGTGGTGCCGTCGAATGGTCGACCCTGCTGGACCGCCTCACCGTTCAGGAAACCCGTTTCTTCCGCCATGGCCCCTCGTTCGACCTGCTCTGCACTTACCTGCGCGAGCGCGTCGCGAGGGGGCTGGACAGCCCCCTCGCCCTCTGGAGCGTCGGCTGTTCCAGTGGCGAAGAACCGTATTCCCTGGCCATTGCGGCCGCCGAGGCCCTCATGGGCAGCGAGCGGCCCGATTATTTTGGTGTCACCGGCACCGACATCAGCCTCAGCGCGCTGAACAAGGCTCGCGAGGGGGTGTACGGCGCCCGGCGCCTGGAGCACCTGGACGGCGACATGGGCGAGCGCTACTTCCAGTCTCTGGGCGATGGCCGTTTCAAAGTTGTGGAGAGCCTGGCCGCGCGCGTGTGTTGCGCCCGGCTCAATGTGCTGGAACTGGCGAAGGCGCCAATGTCCGGCATGGACGTAATCTTCTGTCAGAACCTGCTGATCTATTTCCGCCGCTGGCGTCGCCGTGAAATCCTCAATCGCCTGGCCGAGCGCCTGGCGCCCGGTGGGCTCATGGTGATCGGCGTCGGTGAAGTGGTTGGTTGGCACCATCCGGACCTGGAGCCGGTGGCCGACGATCAGGTTCTGGCATTCACCCGGAAGGGATAGCAGACGGCTATGAGTGATCGGCACGATTATGTCGCCCTGGAGTGGGTCAAGGGCGAGATCGCGGAAACCCTGAAGCAGGCCCGCCAGGCCCTGGAGGCGTTCGTCGAGAACACCCAGGACCCGACGCGCATGCGTTTCTGCCAGACCTACGTGCACCAGGTCCACGGCACCCTGCAGATGGTCGAGTTCTACGGCGCGGCCCTGCTCGCCGAGGAAATGGAGCAGCTCGCCCAGGCGCTGATGGAAGGCCGCGTGACCAACCAGGGCGAAGCCCTGGAAGTGCTCATGCAGGCCATCCTGCAACTGCCGGTCTATCTGGATCGCATCCAGAGCGCACGCCGCGACCTGCCCATGGTCGTCCTGCCGCTGCTCAACGACCTGCGCGCCGCCCGTGGCGAGAAGCTGCTGTCCGAAACCAGCCTGTTCTCCCCTGATCTCTCCAGCCGCACCCCCGCACTCTCGGTGGATGCGCTGGCCCGCATGCGCACCGCCGAACTGCCGGTACTGCTGCGCAAGCTGCGGCAGATGCTGCAGATGGCCCTGGTGGGAATCATCCGTGGCCAGGACCTGGCCACCAACCTCGGCTACATGGCCCGCGTCTTCGCCCGCCTCGAATCGCTGTGCAAGGAGGCCCCGTTGGGTACCTTGTGGCCCATCGCCTCCGGCATGGTCGAAGGCCTGGCCAATGGCAGCGTGGTCAACGGCACCTCCGTCCGCACCCTGCTGCGTCAGATCGACAAGGAGCTCAAGCGCCTGGTCGACCAGGGCGCCGATGGCATCAACCAGCCGGCCCCGGACGAACTGGTCAAGAATCTGCTGTTCTACATCGCCAAGGCCCCGGCCCAGTCACCGCGCATCCGTGCCCTGAAGGAGCAGTACCGCCTCGACGAAGCCCTGCCCGACACCGACGTGGTGGACGAGGAGCGCGCCCGCCTGGCCGGCCCCGACCGCGACGCCATGCGCTCGGTGGTCACCGCCCTCTGCGAAGAGCTGGTCCGCGTCAAGGACAGCCTCGACATCTTCGTGCGCAGCGACCGCCGCGGCGTCACCGAGCTGGATGCCCTGCTCGCGCCCCTCAAGCAGATCGCAGACACCCTCGCCGTGCTCGGTTTCGGCCAGCCGCGCCGGGTCATTCTCGACCAGATCGACGTCATCCACAGCCTGTCCCTCGGCCAGCGCGAGCCCAACGACGCTGTCCTCATGGATGTCGCCGGCGCCCTGCTGTACGTCGAGGCAACCCTCGCCGGCATGGTCGGCCCGGCCGATGATGGCTCCAGCGAAGAGAGCCACCTGCCCACCACCGACGTGGCGCAGATTCATCAACTGGTGATCAAGGAAGCGCGCAACGGCCTCGAACAGGCCAAGGACGCGATCATCGAGTTCATCGCGTCCCAGTGGAACCACGAACACCTGGCCCGCGTACCGGATCTGCTGACCCAGGTCCGTGGCGGCCTGGCGATGATCCCGCTGGCACGCGCTGCCGCCCTGCTGGAAGCCTGCAACCGCTACATCCAGGAACAGCTCCTGGCCCGCAAGGCCGTGCCCAACTGGCAGAGCCTGGATACCCTGGCCGACGCCATCACCAGCGTCGAGTACTACCTGGAGCGCCTCTCCGAAGACCATGCCACCCAAGGTGACATGATCCTCGACGTGGCCGAGGAGAGCCTGGAGAACCTGGGTTACCCGCTCAAGGCCAAGCCCTCCATTCTCGATCTTCCGGAGTTCCAGACCGAAGAACCCGCCCCGCTGGCCGACCCGGTTGAGGAAATCGAAGTTCTCGCCGAGGAAGCACCCGCGACGGTCGAGCCCCTGGCCTTCGAACCCTTGCCGGTCGAGCCGGAAATCACGCTCGATGCCGGCTTCGCCGAGGTTCCTGCCCCGGTGGAAGAGGTGCCCGCACTGGTGGATGCCCTGCCGGAACTCGAACCGCTGGACAGCGCCGAGCCGGTGGCCTTCGACGCACTGCCCGAACTGGAGCCGCTGCCCGAGCTGGATGCGCAGCCGCTGCTGGACGAACCCCTGGAGCTGGGCACCCTCGACAGCTTCGAGACCACCGAGCTGAAGGCCGATGATGCGCCGACGCTGCTGGTCTCCGATGACAACTGGAACCTCGGTGAGCCGGAGGCCCAGTCGCCCGACGTCATCGACTTCAGCCTCGACGCCCCGCTGGAGCTGGAATCCCTCGATCAGCCCAAGCCGGCCGACGAGCCCTTCGCCTCCTTCGACCTCGAGGCACTGGAGCCGCTGCCGGCTGCCGAGCCTCTCGAACCGATGCTGGACGAGCCCCTCAGCCTCGCGCCGCTGCCCGAATCCACCCCCAACTGGGACGACGTGGAACTGAGCGGCCTCGACCTGCCGGAGGTCGACCTGCCTTCCGCTCCGCTGGCGCCCGTCGCTGCCCCGGTCGAGGAAGCGCCCCGCGCGCTGTCCATGGCCGATGTCATGGCCGCCCCGGTGCAGCCCATCAACCCGCCCGCCGGCGAAGTTCCGCCCAGCCTGTTGCCGCCGCCTGCCGACGAAGAGCCGGTGGACGACGAACTGCTGGAGGTCTTCATCGAAGAAGCCGGCGAAGTGCTGGAAACCATTGGCGACTACCTGCCGCGCTGGTGCGCCAACACCGACGACAAGGATGCGCTGACCGAAGTCCGCCGCGCCTTCCACACCCTCAAGGGCAGCGGCCGCATGGTCCGCGCGCTGGTCATCGGCGAGCTGTCATGGTCCATCGAGAACCTGCTCAACCGCGTGCTCGACCGCAGCATCCAGCCGGATGAAGACGTCAAGGGCGTGGTCAACGACGTGGTCGCCCTGCTGCCACAACTGGTGGACGAATTCGCCGCCAAGGCCCAGCGCCAGCGTGACGATGTCGACCACCTGGCCGCCGAGGCGCACGCCCTGGCCAAGGGGCAGCGCCTCCCAAAATCTGAAGCCCCGGTCTCCGTACAGGCTGCCGAGCCCGTGGGCGAGCTTCCTTCTCAGCCCGAAGTGGCCGCGCCGACCGCTGTTTACAGCGCGTCGACCGATGAAGAGCCGCTCGACCCGCAGTTGCTGGACATCTTCCGCAACGAGGCCGAAGCCCATCTGGAAACCCTCGTCGGCTTCCTTGCCGATTGTTCGCAGTCCCTGCCGCAGCCGGTGACCGACAACCTCCAGCGCGCCCTGCACACCCTCAAGGGCAGTGCACACATGGCCGGCATCCTGCCGATCGCCGCCATCGCCATGCCGCTGGAGAAACTGGCCAAGGAGTACAAGACCAACCTGATCCAGATGGACCTGGTGGATGCCGAACTGCTGCGCGATGCCGAGCAGCTCTTCCGCATCGGCCTGGAGCAACTGGAAACTGCCCCGTTGCGCCCGATCCCCGGGACCGAGGCCTTCCTCGAGCGCGTCCAGCGTCTGCACGCCGAGCGTATCGGCGCCGCCGAAGCCGCTCGCCTGGGCGAGCAGGGCCAGTCCGGGCGCGACCCGCAACTGATCTCCATCTTCCTCGCCGAAGGCATGGACATCCTCCTGGATGCCGAGGACCTGCTGCGCCGCTGGCGCGAGCACCCCTCCGAACGCCAGGAACTGGGCGCCCTGCTGGAAGAGCTGAACACCCTCGGCCGAGGTGCCGAGATGGCCGAGCTGCCGCAGATCGAAGAACTCTGCGAAGCCCTGCTGGACACCTACGGTGCCGTCGAGGAAGGCAGCCTGCCGGTCAGCGAACGCTTCTTCGACGAGGCCGAGCGGGCCCACGAAGCGCTGATCAGCATGATGGACCAGGTCGCCGCGGCCCTTCAGGTCACGCCTCAACCGGAGCGGGTCCAGGCCCTGCGCGACCTGCTCCAGCAGGCCGTCGACCCGGCAGCCCTCGCGCTGCTGGACATGGATCGCGACACCGGGCTGCTGGTCGAAGAGCAGGACCAGGTGTTGCCGCCTGCCGCCGAGCCCGAGCTGCCGCCCGCGGACGACGCCGCACTGCCGCCGCTGCCCGAGCTGGATGAAGTGCCGGCCTTTGAGCAGGTGACCCTGCCGGAGCTGGTGGATGAGGCCATCGAGCCGATGTCTGCTCCGGTCGCCGAGCCTGCCGCAGCCGTCGAAGCGGCTACCGCACCGTTGGCCTACGAGAACCTCGATGAAGAGATGGTCTCCATCTTCCTCGAAGAGGCCGTGGACATCCTGGAAAGCGCCGGCCAGGCGCTGGAACGCTGGCTCGACGAGCCGGACAATCACGCGCCGCTGCACTCGCTGCAGCGTGACCTGCACACCCTCAAGGGCGGTGCGCGCATGGCCGAGATCGCCCCCATCGGCGACCTCGCCCACGAACTCGAGTCCCTCTACGAAGGGCTGGTGGACCGCCGCTTCAACCATTCCCCGGCATTGGCCGGCCTGCTCCAGGCCAGCCATGACGACCTGGCCGTGATGCTCGACCAGCTCCAGGCCCGTCAGCCGCTGCGTAACCCGGAGGCGCTGATCCAGGCGATTCGCGCGTTTCGCCAAGGCGGTACGGTAAGCCTGCCCGTCGCGCCGGTGGCCGAGGCCCCGGTTGACGAAGTCATCGTCCCGCCGGCAGAGGCGCAAGCGCCTGCCTTGCCGGATGAGGTGTCCGAAGAGTCCCTCGAATTGAATGCCGGCCTGCTTGAGCTGGACGATGACGTCCTGCCGCTGCCGGCCCTCGACGAGCCTGACGCCGACATCCCGCTGGTGCTGGAAGAACTGCCCCTGCCGGAGGCCGACGAGCCGGCGCCCGAGACCGTAGAAAGCCCCGAGGCCGATGCCTGGCTGCTTGACGAGACCGAAGGCGACCTTTCGCCTGCCCCCGAAGCCGAAGCCGAAGCCGAAGCCGAAGCCGAAGCCGAAGCCGAAGCCGAAGCCGAAGCCGAAGCCGAAGCCGAAGCCGAAGCCGAAGCCGAAGCCGAAGCCGAAGCCACACTTTCTCCCGAGCCCGAGCCCGAGCCCGAGCCCGAGCCCGAGCCCGAGCTGGACGCCGAATGGCTGCCGGTGGATGAAGCCCCGGCGCTGCCGGAGGTGGACGACGAGCCGAGCATCGAGCTGGCGCTGCCCGAGGTGGCCGAGACCCCAGCCCCGGTCGAGCCGGTTGTACCGGCTCCCGTGGTGAGCGAGCCGGTCCACAGCGCCTTCGATGACCGTGATCCCGAACTGGTGGAAATCTTCCTCGAGGAAGGCTTCGACATCATCGAAAGCGCCGGCAACGCCCTGCAGCGCTGGATGGAGGACGTCGACAACCTGCTGGAAGTCGAGGCCCTGCAACGCGACCTGCACACCCTCAAGGGTGGTGCGCGCATGGCCGAGATCCGCGAGATCGGCGACCTCGCCCACGAACTGGAGTTCCTCTACGAAGGCCTCTGTGGCGGCCGCCTGCGCGCCAGCCCGACCTTGTTCGGGTTGCTGCAGTCCTGCCATGACCGCCTCGCCGAGATGCTCGAAGCCGTGCGTGACAAGCGCGCGGTACCGGACGGCAGTGTGCTGATCGACGCGATCCGCCGCTTCCGTGCCAACCCCGACGAACAACTCAGCATGCCCTCCAGCGTGCACCTGCAGCCTGTAGCCGCTGCGCCGGTGGTGGAGGACGAGGAAGCAGAAGCCGACATCCTCGACATCTTCCTCGAAGAGGGTGATGACCTGCTGGAAGCGATGGAGCGCACCATTGGCCGCTGGGAAGAGAAGCGTGACGACAGCGCCCAGATCGACGACCTGCTGCGCCTGTTGCACACCCTCAAGGGCGGTGCGCGCCTGGCCGGCCAGAAGCGCCTGGGCGACCTCAGTCACGACCTGGAGCAGCACCTGACCGAAGCGCTGCAACAGGGCGCGCCCTGGCCCGAGAGCCTGTTCCTCGACGTGCAGTCCGGCTTCGAAGGCCTGCAGGCCGAGCTCGACCAACTGCGTCAGCGCCTGGATGCCAGCCTTGCGGACGAGCCTGAAGCAACTGCCGAAGCGGCTCCCGAGCCGATGCCCCAGCCGACCCTCGCAGCCCCTATCGTGGCGGCGAGCGCCCTACCGGTGGCAGTGAGCGAAGACAAGATCCTGCCGTTCGTGCTCAAGGCCCAGGAGGCCGCCCAGGACGCTGCCGCGCGTCGTGCGCCGCAGGAAATGGTCAAGGTGCCGGCCGACCTGCTGGAAGGCCTGGTCAACCTGGCGGGCGAAACGTCCATCTTCCGTGGCCGTGTCGAGCAGCAGGTGAGCGACTTCAGCTTCACCCTGAGCGAAATGGAATCCACCATCGAGCGGGTTCGCGACCAGCTCCGTCGTCTCGACACCGAGACCCAGGCGCAGATCCTCAGCCGCTACCAGGCCGAGGCCGAGCGCGCCGGCTACGAAGACTTCGACCCGCTGGAAATGGACCGCCATTCCCAGCTGCAACAGCTCTCCCGCGCGCTGTTCGAGTCCGCGTCCGACTTGCTGGACCTGAAGGAAACCCTGGCGGCGCGTAACCGCGACGCCGAAACCCTGCTGCTGCAACAGGCACGGGTCAACACCGAGCTTCAGGAAGGTCTCATGCGCACCCGCATGGTGCCCTTCGACCGCCTCGTACCGCGCCTGCGTCGCATCGTGCGCCAGGTGGCCAGCGAGCTGGGCAAGCAGGTGGAGTTCCTCGTCGGCAACGCCGAGGGCGAAATGGACCGGACCGTGCTCGAGCGCATCGTCGCGCCCCTGGAGCACATGCTGCGCAACGCCGTCGACCATGGCATCGAGCCGGTCGAACTGCGCCGCGCCGCCGGCAAGCCCGACGCCGGTACCATCCGCCTGACCCTGGGCCGCGAGGGTGGCGACATTCTCCTGACCCTGGCCGATGACGGTGGCGGTATCCGCCTCGACGCCGTGCGCCGCAAGGCCATCGAGCGCGGGCTGATGGACGCCGACTCCCAGCTTTCCGACCACGAGGTGCTGCAGTTCATCCTCGAGGCCGGTTTCTCCACCGCCGAAAGGGTCACGCAGATCTCCGGGCGTGGCGTGGGCATGGACGTGGTGCACTCCGAGGTCAAGCAGCTCGGTGGCTCCATGAGCATCGAGTCGACCCCGGGCGAGGGCTCGCGCTTCCTCATCCGCCTGCCGTTCACCGTGTCGGTCAACCGTGCACTGATGGTGCTCTCCGGTGAGGACCTCTACGCCATCCCGCTGAACACCATCGAAGGCATCGTGCGGGTCTCCCCGTATGAGCTGGAGACCTACTACCAGCCGGACGCGCCGCGCTTCGAGTACGCCGGCCAGGCCTACGAGCTGAAATACCTGGGCGACCTGCTGAACAACGGCCAGCATCCCAAGCTGGTGGGCCAGAGCCTGCCGCTGCCGGTGATCCTGGTGCGTTCCACCGAGCACGCCGTGGCCGTCCAGGTGGACGCCCTGGCCGGCTCCCGCGAGATCGTGGTAAAGGGCCTCGGCCCGCAGTTCGCCGGGGTGCAGGGCATCTCCGGTGCCACCATCCTCGGGGACGGCCGCGTGGTGGTGATTCTCGACCTGCTGGCGACCATTCGTGCGCGCCATGCGCACCAGGTGCAGATGCTGCCGCGCACCACCAGCCAGGCCGCCCTGCCGGCGGAGCTGGACCACGACCGCCCGCCAGTGGTCATGGTGGTGGACGATTCGGTCACCGTGCGCAAGGTCACCAGCCGCCTGCTGGAACGCAATGGCATGAACGTGCTGACCGCCAAGGACGGGGTGGATGCCATCGCCCAGCTGCAGGAGCACCGCCCCGACGTCATGCTGCTGGACATCGAAATGCCGCGCATGGACGGCTTCGAAGTGGCCACCCTGGTACGCCACGACGCGAGCCTGAAGGACCTGCCGATCATCATGATCACCTCCCGTACCGGCGAGAAACACCGCGAGCGGGCGATGGCCATCGGCGTCAACGACTACCTGGGCAAGCCGTACCAGGAGTCCCTGCTGCTTGAAACCATCCAGCGACTGGTCAAGGGACATGACTGAGAAGACCTCTGCACGCATCGCCGTCATCGCCGACACCTCGCTGCAGCGCCATGTGCTGCAGCAGGCGCTGGTCGGCAACGGCTACCAGGTGATCCTCAACAGTGACCCGGCCCGTCTCGACGACGACGCCCTGAGCGCCTGTGACGCCGACCTCTGGTTGGTGGACCTGGCCCAGTCGGAAGACTCGCCGCTGGTGGACAGCCTGCTGGAGCGCGCCAGCGCCCCGGTGCTGTTCGGTGAAGGGCATGCCCCCGAGCGCCATTCGGAAAACTACCCGCGCTGGGAGCGCCGCCTGTTCGGCAAGCTCAAGCGCCTGGTGGGAGACCCCGCCGTGGCGGTCGGCCCGAGCCTGGAAGCGCTGATGGTCGAAGCCCAACGCCCTGCGCGTCTGGACCTGCCGCGTTCCCTGGCGGAGACCCCGCTGGTGGCTGGCGAGCCGGCTCGCCAGGTCTGGCTGCTGGCGGCATCCCTCGGCGGTCCGGCAGCGGTCAAGGCCTTCCTTGATGCACTGCCCGGCGGCCTGCCGGTGGGCTTCCTCTACGCCCAGCACATCGATCCCGCCTTCGAAAGCATCCTGCCCCAGGCTGTAGGCCGCCACAGCCAGTGGCCGGTCAACCTGGCTCGCCCCGGCGACCGCGTGCGCGCCGGCGAGGTGGTGGTGGTACCGATCGCCCAGGAGCTGACCTTTGCCGAAGACGGCGCGATGCTCATGGGCAATCGTCCCTGGCCCGAGCCCTATAGCCCGTCCATCGACCAGATCATGCTCAACCTCGCCCAGCACTTCGGCGAGCAGTGCGGCGTGATCGCCTTCAGCGGCATGGGCAGCGACGGCAGCGCTGCCGCCGCCTACGTGCGCCGCCAGGGGGCGCCGATCTGGACCCAGCGCGCCGAGAGCTGCGTCTGTTCGAGCATGCCCGACAGCCTGCGTGAAGGCGGCTACAGCAATTTCAGTGCCGACCCGCGCGAGCTGGCCCAGGCGCTGGTGAACCACCTGGCCGAGCAGTGCGCCTGAGGCGCCGCCGGTGGTCTTGAAGAATCCTTGAAGGAAACGCCATGAGCCAAGCCGTCGCCAACACCCAGAGTGCCAACAGCCTGACCGGGTTGCTGCTGCCGCTGTCCGACCGCACCCTGCTGGTGCCCAACGTGGCCGTGGCGGAGCTGATCCCCTACCGGGCGCCCCAGGCGTCCGCCGGGATGCCGGCCTGGTTCCTCGGCCAGGTGGCCTGGCGCGACCTGCGCCTACCCCTGCTGTCGTTCGAGGCGGCCAGCGGTGGCCAGCCCCAGGTGGGCTCCAGCGCGCGGGTGGTGGTGCTCAACGCCCTGGGCAGCCGTGCCCATGTGAAGTTCATCGCCCTGCTGGTGCAGGGCATTCCGCGTTCCCTCAAGGTCGACACCGACCTGCCCTCGGCGAATGCCGAGCTGCTGCCCCTGGAGCTGGGCTCGGTGCAGTTGGAGGACGGTATCGCCAAGATCCCGGACCTGGTCGCCCTGGAGCAACTCCTGGCGGATGCCGGCCTGATCTGAGCCGGCCGGGCCGCTGCGGCGGCCTGCTCCCTAGAAATCCCCCCACAACTGCTGGGCGACGCTCAGCGCGACCACCGGCGCGGTTTCCGTGCGCAGCACGCGCGGGCCCAGGCGTGCCGCCTGGAAGCCCTGCTGTTGGGCGGCTTCCACTTCGGCGTCGGACAGCCCGCCCTCCGGGCCGATGAGGAACGCCAGCGTGGCCGGTCGTGCATGGCTGGCCAGGGGCTCTGCCACCGGGTGAAGGACCAGCTTGAGGTCCGCCTCCACCTGCTTCTGCCACTCCCCCAGCGTCACCGGCGGGTGGATCACCGGCAGCACCGAGCGGCCGCATTGCTCGCAGGCGCTGATGGCCACCTGGCGCCAGTGGGCCAGGCGCTTGTCGGCACGCTCATCCTTCAGGCGCACTTCGCAGCGCTCGCTCACCAGGGGGGTGATCTCCGCTACCCCCAGCTCGGTGGCCTTCTGGATGGCCCAGTCCATGCGCTCGCCCCGGGACAGGCCCTGGCCGAGGTGGACCTTCAGCGGCGACTCGACCAGGCCGGCGAAGGCTTCGCGCAGTTCGACGCGGACGCTCTTCTTGCCGAGTTCCACCAGTTCGCCGATGAATTCCTGGCCCGAGCCGTCGAACAACTGGACGGCATCACCTTCAGTGAGGCGCAGCACGCGACCGATGTAGTGGGCCTGGGCCTCGGGCAGGGTGTGTTGTCCGAGGGCGAGGGGGGCGTCGATGAAAAAGCGGGAAAGGCGCATGGATTCGGCGGGCTGAAGAGGGAAAGCCGCAAGCTTACCCGCTTCGCCGCCCGCCGTTAAACCGCCTGACAGGCCGCTGCCCGGCTAGCCCGGGTCGCGGTGATTGGGGTGCAGGTCGGTCGCGACGGCCACGCTCACCCCGTCACGGGTGGCGATGTCGATGCCTTCGCTGGCCACCTCGGCGAGGAAGTCGATCTCCTCCGGGGTGATCACGTAGGGCGGCAGGAAGTACACCACGTTGCCCAGCGGACGAAGCAAAGCGCCGCGCTCCAGGGCGTGCTGGAACACCTTCAGGCCACGGCGCTCCTGCCAGGGGTAGGGCGTGCGGCTGGCCTTGTCCTGGACCATCTCCATGGCCAGCACCATGCCGGTCTGGCGGATCTCGGCAACGTGGGCGTGGTCGGCGAGGTGCGCGGTGGCGCTGGCCATGCGCGCGGCCAGGGCGCGGTTGGCCTCGATGACGTTGTCCTGCTCGAAGATGTCCAGGGTCGCCAGGGCGGCGGCGCAGGCCAGCGGATTGCCGGTGTAGGTGTGCGAGTGGAGGAAGGCGCGCAGGGTCTGGTAGTCGTCGTAGAAGCCCTGGTAGACGGCCTCCGAGGTGAGCACGGCGGCCATCGGCAGGTAGCCGCCGGTGAGTGCCTTGGAGAGCACCAGGAAGTCCGGGGCGATGCCGGCCTGCTCGCAGGCGAACATTGTGCCGGTGCGGCCGAAGCCGACGGCGATCTCGTCGTGGATCAGGTGCACGCCGTAGCGGTCGCAGGCCTCGCGCAGCAGCGTGAGGTAGATCGGGTGGTACATGCGCATGCCGCCGGCGCCCTGGATCAGCGGCTCGACGATCACGGCGGCGACCTCCTCGTGGTGTTCGGCGAGGGTCTGCTCCATGTGGGCGAACATGGCCCGCGAGTGGGCCTCCCAATTGACGCCTTCCGGGCGCAGGTAACAGTCCGGGGTCGGCACCTTGAGGGTGTCCATCAGCAGGGATTTGTAGGTTTCGGTGAACAGCGCCACGTCGCCGACCGACATCGCCGCGACGGTTTCACCGTGGTAGCTGTTGGTCAGGGTGACGAAGCGCTTCTTGCGCTCCAGGCCCTGGTTGCGCCAGAAGTGGTAGCTCATCTTCAGCGCCACCTCGATGCCCGAGGAGCCGTTGTCGGCATAGAAGACGCGGTCCAGTCCCTGGGGCGCGAGCTTCACCAGCCGCTCGGACAGCTCGATCACCGGCTGGTGGCTGAAGCCGGCGAGGATGACGTGCTCCAGTTGCTCGACCTGGTCCTTGATGCGCTGGTTGATGCGCGGGTTGGCGTGGCCGAACACGTTGACCCACCAGGAGCTGACCGCGTCCAGGTAGCGCTTGCCTTCGAAGTCCTCCAGCCACACGCCCTCGCCGCGGCGGATCGGCACCACCGGCAGGCGCTCGTGGTCCTTCATCTGGGTACAGGGATGCCACAGCACGGCGAGGTCGCGCTGCATCCAGTCGGCGTTTTGGCCCATGGTCGGTCTCCGGAAAGGTCGGGGAAGCCTATGCAATAGGGGTGAGATGGACAAGCGGGCCGATCCGGCACATCGCCGACGGGGTTCTCTGGTGGGGGCAGGGGCGCCTGGCGTATCCTGCGCGCCATTTGAAAGACGCTCGCTTTTCCTGGGGGAACCAATGTCTGCTGCCTGGCTGCGCGGGTGCGCGCTGATCCTGATCGGTTTGTTCTGCGTCGGTGCGCAGGGCAAGGAGAAACAACCCGCCGCGATCGTCGTCGGTGGCGGCATGGCCGGCCTGACGGCGGCTTATGAGCTTCAGCAGCAGGGCTGGCAGGTCACCCTGCTGGAGGCCAAGCCGTCCATCGGTGGCCGTTCCGGCCTGGCCACCACCGAGTGGATCGGCTCCGCCAAGCTGCAACCGACCCTCCACGCCTACCTCAAGGATTTCAAGCTCGGCACCATCCCGGCACCGGACTATGTGCGCGCTCCTGGCTACCTGGTGAGCGGTCGCTACTTCACCGAGGCCGACCTGCTGAAGGAAGCGCCTTCCACCGTCGAGGGCCTGAAGCGCTTCGACAAGAGTCTGGATGACCTCGCCGCGTCCATCGACGACCCGCTCAAGCCGCTGGTCAACCACACCCTGCAAAGCCTGGACGCCATCACCGCGTCCCGCTGGCTGGACAAGCTGGCCCTGCCGCCCACTGCCCGTGCCCTGGTGGACCAGCGTATTCGCTCCCGCTACGACGAGCCGTCGCGCCTGTCGCTGCTCTACCTGGCCCAGCAGGCCCGCGTCTACCGGGGCCTGCCGGAAGGTGACCTGCGCGCCGCGCGCCTGCCCGGCGGCAGCGCAGCCCTGGCCCAGGCGCTGGCGAAGAAACTGAAGACGGTTAAGACCAACGCCCGTGTCTCGGCCATCGTCCAGGACAAGGACGGCGTGACCGTGAAGGTTGGTGGCGCCGGCTACCGTGCCGACTACGTGGTGCTGGCCGTGCCGCTGCCGGCACTGGACAAGATCAGCCTCACACCGGCGCTGTCGGCGCTGCAGCTCAAGGCGCTGAAGGACATCAACTACGGCTGGCGTGACCAGTTGCTGCTCAAGTTCAAGAAGCCGGTCTGGGGCAAGAGCCGCCTTTCCGGTGAGGTCTACAGCGACCAGGGTCTGGGCATGTTGTGGGTCGAGCCGGCCCTGAAGGGCGGTGCCAACCTGCTGGTGAACATCTCCGGCGACAGCGCCCGCTTGCTGCAGGCCTTTGGCGACCGGCAGATGGTGGACCAGGTGCTGATCCGCCTGGACAAGTTCTTCCCCGGCGCCCGCGAGCAGTTCCAGGGCTTCGAGGTCCGTCGTTACGGCAAGGATGCGCTGGCCGGCGGCGCCTACCTGGCCTACGGCCCGGGCGAGATCAGCCAGTACTGGCGCCTGTGGGAAAAGCCGCTGCAGCGGGTGATCTTCGCCGGCGAGCACACCGACGCCCTCTACCCGGGCACCCTGGAAGGCGCCCTGCGCAGTGGCCAGCGCGCCGCCGGCCAGGCTCGCGACCTGTTCGCCGGCAAACCGCTGGAGCCTGTGGAGCAGGTCGCCGCGGCTGCGCCTGCCGCCCCGGCCAAGGCCGAGGCAGCCAAGCCGGAGAAGAAGGGCTTCTTCTCTTGGCTGTTCTGATTCCCTCGCCCTTTCACCCGTCCGGCGGCTGTACCAGCCGTCGGACATCTCTGTCAGACCTGTCCTATCGCTAAATTTTCCGCGTGCCGGGTCGTCTCCTATGATCGTATTGCTCGATATTTCAAAGCGACATTTTCTACTTTAATTCGATCTTTTTGCCGCTAGGCTTGTGGCCATTCGTTTTCAAGGGACCCTTCCTGATGCAGTGGCGCAACACTTCCGACCGCTTCGGCGCAATCAGCATTTTCCTGCACTGGGGCGTAGCCCTGGTGGTCTTCGGCCTGTTCGGCCTGGGGCTGTGGATGGTCGGCCTGGACTACTACAGCGGCTGGTACAAGACCGCGCCGGACATCCACAAAGGCCTCGGCGTGCTGCTGTTCCTGGTGATGGGGCTGCGTCTGGTGTGGCGCTTCCTGAGCCCTCCGCCACCGGCACCTGCCAATCACGGCCGCATGACCCGCCTGGGTTCCAAACTGGGCCACCTGGCGCTGTACGCCGGCCTCTTCGCCCTGATGATCTCCGGCTACCTGATTTCCACTGCCGATGGCCGTGGCATCGAGGTGTTCGGGCTGTTCGAAGTGCCCGCCACCCTGACCACCATTCCCGACCAGGAAGACGTGGCCGGTGTGGTCCACGAGTACCTCGCCTGGGGTCTGGTAATCTTCGCCGGCCTGCATGCCCTGGCTGCTCTCAAGCACCACTTCATCGATCGCGACGCCACCCTGGTCCGCATGCTCGGGCGCGCCGCCAAATAACGCTGCACCCTCACAAGGAGAAACACTGATGCTGAAGAAATCCCTCGCCGCGCTGACCCTCGGTGCTGCCCTGTTCGCCGGCCAGGCCATGGCTGCCGACTACGCCATCGACAAACAGGGCCAGCACGCCTTCGTCAACTTCAAGATCAGCCACCTGGGCTACAGCTGGCTCTACGGCACCTTCAAGGACTTCGACGGCACCTTCAGCTTCGACGCCAAGGCGCCCGAAGCCAGCAAGGTGAAGGTCGAGCTGAAGACCGGCAGTGTCGACACCAACCATGCCGAGCGCGACAAGCACATCAAGAGCGGTGACTTCCTGAACGTCAGCAAGCACCCGACCGCCACCTTCGAGTCCACCGGTGTGAAATCCACCGGCGAAGGCACCGCCGACGTGACCGGCAACCTGACCCTCAACGGCGTGACCAAGCCGGTGGTGATCAAGGCCAAGTTCATCGGCGAAGGCAGCGACCCGTGGGGCGGCTACCGTGCCGGCTTCGAAGGCACCACCACCCTGAAGCTGAAGGACTTCGACATCCAGAAGGACCTCGGCCCGGCTTCCCAGGAAGTCGAGCTGATCATCTCCTTCGAAGGTGTGCGCAAGTAACCTTCCCCAGGGAAACAGAAACGCCGGCGCAAGCCGGCGTTTCTGTTTCTGGCAGTTGGCCTGGCGTTACCGGGCACTGCACATGAAAACGCCGGCTTTCGCCGGCGTTTTCAATGGGGCTTGCTGTCAGCGGTTGCGGGTCAGCAGGGCGGGTTTTTCACCGCGCGGCCGGTTGCCGTTGCTCAGCTCGTCCAGTTGTTCCGGCGTCGGGAAGCGGTCGGCGCGGGATTCCTTGTGGATGATCTTCGGAGCCGGTTTGCGCGGCTCCTGAACAGCCGGCTCCTCGCGACGACGGGGTTCTTCCCGACGACCCTGGTTGCCACCGCCCTGGGCACGCTGGCCGCCGCTGCCGCCACGGCGTTGGCCATTGCCACCACCGCTGCTGCCGGCGCCACCCTGGTTACGGGAGCGACCGCCATTGCCAGCGCCGCTTCCGCTGTTGCTGCGGGCGCCCTGACCCTGGCCTTGGCCATTGCCGCCGCGACGGCCACGGCCCTTGTCTTGGTACGGGCTGACGTAGTCGGCACGGTTGCCGAAGTTGTCCACGTCATCGTCCAGGAACTCTTCCGGGTCGCGGTCCCTCGGGACCGGCGGGGGGCCGGCAGGGCGGGAGGCTTGCTTGCCAGCCGGGTTCGCCGACTGCTGCTGCGGTTGGGCGCCGTCCGCCTTGCCCTTGCCCTTGCCGCGGCGCTTGCGGCTCTTCTTGGCCTTGCCTTCGCCATCGGCGGCAGCCTGGGCGGCCTGGGGCTTGTCGCCGTTGCTCGGCTCACGCTTGGGCTTGTCGGCGCGGGGCTTGCGCTCCGGCTTCGGCGGGCGTGCCTCGGGGCGCTCGGCCTCGACGGTGGAGGGGTCGAAGCCCTGCAGGTCGCCGTCGGGGATGCGCTGCTTGGTTAGGCGCTCGATGGCCTTGAGCAGTTTCTCTTCGTCCGGGGCCACCAGCGAGATGGCCTCGCCACTGCGACCGGCACGGCCGGTACGGCCGATGCGGTGGACGTAGTCTTCCTCGACGTTGGGCAGCTCGTAGTTGACCACGTGGGGCAACTGGTCGATGTCCAGGCCGCGCGCGGCGATGTCGGTGGCCACGAGGATGCGGATGGCGTTGGCCTTGAAGTCGGCCAGGGCCTTGGTGCGGGCGTTCTGGCTCTTGTTGCCGTGGATCGCAGCGGCCGGCAGGCCGTGCTTGTCCAGGTACTCGGCCAGGCGGTTGGCGCCGTGCTTGGTGCGGGTGAAGACCAGCACCTGTTCCCAGGCGCCGACGGTGACCAGGTGCGCCAGCAGGGCGCGCTTCTGGTTGGCCGGCAGGCGGAACACGCGTTGCTCGATGCGTTCGACCGTGGTGTTCGGCGGCGTGACCTCGATACGCTCGGGGTCTTGCAGCAGCTTGTTCGCCAGGTCGGTGATGTCCTTGGAGAAGGTCGCCGAGAACAGCAGGTTCTGGCGCTGCGCAGGCAGACGCGCGAGGACCTTCTTGACGTCGTGGATGAAGCCCATGTCGAGCATGCGGTCGGCTTCGTCCAGGACCAGGATCTCCACATGGGAGAGGTCGATGCTGCCCTGACCCATCAGGTCCAGCAGGCGGCCGGGGCAGGCCACCAGCACGTCGATGCCCTTGGACAGGGCCTGCACCTGGGGATTCATGCCGACGCCGCCGAAGATGCAGGCGCTGGCCAGGGGCAGGTCGCGGGCGTACACCTTGAAGCTGTCGTGCACCTGGGCGGCCAGCTCGCGGGTCGGGGTCAGGACCAGTACCCGGGCTTGGCGCGCGACGCGGCGGTGGGATTTGTCCGGGTGGCCGTTGGGGAAGAGGCGTTCGAGAACCGGGAGGGCGAAGCCCCCGGTCTTGCCAGTGCCAGTCTGCGCCGCAACCATCAGGTCGCGACCTTGCAACACGGCGGGAATGGCCCGCTGTTGCACGGGAGTGGGCTGGGCGTAGCCGGCGGCTTCCACCGCGCCGACTAATGCCTCGGAGAGACCGAGGGAGGCAAAGGACATGGATGATCCTGTCTAGTTAGGGCTGGGCCCGGGGACTTGTCAGCCTGGCGAGGTACTGGACGAAAAGTGCTTTTCGTACAGGCCTTAGCAGCCGCTATGGGGAGCGCGGTGCCGTCCGGTCCCACTGGCGGAATGGAGGGCCAGTGTCCGGGCGAATGCCTGGCGGGAGTGCGGAGTATAACAGAGGCTTTCCCGTATGCAGCCCATTCAACCGCTCAACGGTTCGATCGCTTCACATCCCGGCGCGTTCATGGATTCAGCAGGAACACCACATAGCCTCTGAACCAGGGGCTCGCTGCCAGGTAGTCGGGTGCCTGCCATTCACCGTTCTGTACCAGGCCGATGCGGAACGGCAGGCGCAGGCGTGCCACGCGCGGCAGGTAGCGACCGTACTCGGGGATGGTGTGGCGGCCCTGGTAGGTCTGCACCACCACTTCGTCCACCACCTGGGCCAGGCGATTGATCACCTCGGGATCGCCGTTGCTGCCCCAGTCGAGCAGGCCGGTGATGCTCAGACGGTATTCAGCCGGCAGGCGCCGGCGCAGAGTCTGGAGAAAGTCGGCGTACTCGGCCAAGTAGAGGGTGCCGGCGTCGAAGTCGATCTGGATGCCGGTGACGGTATTGCCAGCACGCTTCCAGCGCGAAAGCTGAGCGAGCAGGGTCCGGTGCACGTCCTCGGTCCAGCGCAGGGTGTGGGCGCGATAGACCACCCAGATCTCGCCCTGGCGCAGGCGTGGTACGGCCATGCCCTGGGCGATGAAGCGCGCCGCCGGGTCGCCCGCGCGGCGCGGTCCGTCGATCTGGCCCTGGAGGATGTAGAGGGTCTTGGCCTTGGCCAGCAGGGGTTGCGGGCGCACGCCGCTCCACAGCCAGAAGGCGTCGTGGGTGGCGGCGTCGACCCGCTCGCTGGCGCCGAGCAGCGGGCTGGCCAGGATCAGCCCGAGGGCCAGGACTCTGGCGAACCCGAGGGGCATCACCAGTAGTACTTCAGCGCCTCGGCCCAGGTGCTCTTGGCGTAGCGCGTCTTCAGCGTCTGGAACCACTGCTTGCGCTGGGCCTTGCTGATGTCCTGGCCGTCGCAGGTGTTGTAGCCGGCGGGGGCGTAGCAGTTCACGGCACGGTACAGGGCGTAGGCGCGGTCGTTCTCGCTGGCCTTGGCATCGTCGATCACCGCCATGTAGCCGGCCAGGCGGGAATACGGCTTGCCGGGGAACTGGCTGGCGGAGCCACCCAGTTCGTCCTTCGGCGGCTGGGTGTTGAGGCTGAAACCGTCGAAGCCGTTGGTGCGGATGAACTCGCCGAGGCAGTTGCCGGCCTGGGCGTCCTTGGCGTTGCCCTGCAGGCGTGTGGCGATTTCGGTCAGATTGGGGCAGGCATAGCCGTCCTGCTGGCCGGCCCAGGCGAAACGGCCGACCGCCAGCTCGTTGCCGTCCTCGACCTTGGGCGTCGGGGAGGGGATCAGCGGCTGGTCCTTGAGGAAGGCGGCGTAGTCGCCGAACACCAGGTCCTTGTAGAGCAGGGTGAACAGTGCGGTGTCGCGTTCGCGTTGCGGCGCTGCGTTGTCTACCGCCTGGCGGCGCAGCAGGTCGGCGGAGGCGACGTTGCGCAGGAGGATCTCGCGGATCGGCGCGGTGCGCACCGGCGAGTCGGCGGCGAACAGCGGGTCGACCTGGCCGGCGCGGGCGCGGTTGAGGGCGACGGCCAGCTCCAGTTGGCCGCGCTGAAGTTCGTTGGGGTGGCGTTGCAGCAGGCGCTGCCAGAGCGCGTAGGCGCTTTCGGCGTCCCCCTTGGCTTCCAGCGCCAGGCCGCGCAGGGTTTCCTGGCTGAAGGTGACCAGGTCCAAGCGTGCCTGCGGGTCTTCCGCCGGCAGGGCCGCGAGGGCCTTGGCGGCGTCGTGGCCCCGGTAGAAGTGCCAGGCAGCGACCAGGTAGGTATGCAGCGCCGGGCGGTCGGCGAAGCGCTGCTTCTGCGCCTGCAACTGCTCCAGGCTGATCAGCGGCGGCTCGCCTTCGGCCGGGCGGCGCAGGCGCATCAGATCGGCCATGGCCAGCAGGGCCGGGTCCTGCAGGTCCTCGGGCTTCAGCGTGGGCAGCAGCTTGATGTCCAGCTCTTCCACCAGTTGGGGCAGGTCGAGGTTGCGCTTGGCGTCGTCCTGGGCGAACTGCCAGGCAAATTCGGCAGCGAAGCGACGGTTGTCGTTCAGCAACCAGTAGATGCGGCGCAGCAGGCCGCGCGCGGAGGTGGCATAGGCGCCTTCCGGGTAGGCGGCGAGGTAGGCCTTGAATTCGTTGTCGCTGGCGTCCAGCAGGGCGCGGTCCACCTTGGTCAGGTCGGGGATGCCGAACTCGTCGAAGGCGCCTTCCTGGGCCTGGTTCAGCGAGACCCGCGCCTTCAGGTAAAGGGCGGCCTCCTTTAGCCAGGGCTGGGGGCTGTCGGCGAGTAGGGTGAAGCGTTCACGGGCTGTGCCGAAGTCACCCCGGTAGAAGGCGTCGGCACCTGTCAGGTAGGCGAGGTAGGCCTGGCCGTCGGCAGAGGTGACGGTACCGGCGGCCGGCAGTACGTCGGCCGGTTGCGGGTCGCCCTCGCCGCATACGCTGAGCAGGTTCACGCGGCTGGTGGCCAGGGCCTTGCGCTCTTCGGCGGACAGGCCGCCGGTGCTGGCCAACTGCCCGACGAAGGCCTGGGTGGTGTCCAGGTTGTTGGTACGGCAGCGGTTGCCTTCACCTTCGGCGAACTGCTGTTCGGCCAGGGCGCCGTCTTCCAGCTTCACGCCGATTTGCTCCAGGGCCAGGGCCAGGTTCTCCACGCGGGGCGAGACCGACTCGGTGGCGGTGGAGTCCGCTTCCGCCGGCGTTTCGGGGACTTCGCTCTCTGGGGTAGCGGGGCTGAGCATGTCCAGGGCGAAGGGTGCCTGGGCGTAGCCACCTTCGTAATCGCTGGAGGGTTGCAGCGGGCTCGGCAGGCTCAGGCGGCCGGCGTCGGCGAGCAGCAGCTTGAGGTTGGCGCGGCTGTCGTTGCCTGGGCTGAGGAAGGGCAGGTTGCTGCAGGTGTTCAGGCTGTCTTCTACCAGCGCCCAGGTGGGGCTGCAGAAGAAGTCGAAGCTGGCGTGTGCAGCAGGGCTGGCGAGTACGCCTAGGATCAGCAGCGGGAGGAGGCGTGGCGCGGTCTTCATGGCATCGTCCTTGGGGAGGAGGGGCCGGTGTGCTTCCACCACCCGCCCGGGTCTCTATGGGTATCGCTAAAGGCTGCCTGCGTTGTCATCCCCGCCCAGGTTTCCGGCGGCGCCCTAGCGGGGAAGCTTGAGGTTGTTCCAGATGGCGAGGCTGGGCTCGGCCTGGTTCAGGGTGTAGAAGTGCAGGCCCGGAGCGCCGCCTTGCAGCAGGCGTTCGCACATCTCGGTGATCACCTGCTCGCCGAAGGCCTGGATACTGGCTGTGTCGTCGGCGTAGGCCTCCAGTTGCTTGCGCACCCAGCGCGGGATTTCCGCGCCGCAGGCGTCGGAGAAGCGCGCCAGCTTGCTGTAGTTGGTGATCGGCATGATGCCCGGGACGATCGGGATCTCGACGCCTTGCTGGCGGGCGCGATCGACGAAGTAGAAGTAGCTGTCGGCATTGAAGAAGTACTGGGTGATGGCGCTGTCGGCGCCGGCCTTCACCTTGTTGACGAAGTGCTTGAGGTCTTCTTCGAAATTGCGTGCCTGGGGGTGTACCTCGGGGTAGGCGGCCACTTCGATGTGGAAGTGATCACCGGTCTCGGCGCGGATGAACGCCACCAGGTCGTTGGCGTGGCGGAGCTCGCCGCTGGCCATGCCCATGCCGGAGGGCAGGTCGCCGCGCAGGGCGACGATACGGCGGATGCCGGCGTCCTTGTAGTGGGCCAGCAGGGCGCGCAGTTCGGCCTTGCTGTCGCCGACGCAGGACAGGTGCGGGGCGGTCGGCACCTGGATCTCGCCATCCAGTTGCAGCACGGTCTGCAGGGTGCGGTCGCGGGTGGAACCGCCGGCGCCGTAGGTGCAGGAGAAGAAATCGGGGTTGTAGCCGGCGAAGGTGCGGGCAGTGGCCAGGAGCTTCTCGTGGCCGGCCTCGGTCTTCGCGGGGAAGAATTCGAAGCTGTAACGACGGTCTTGGGACATGGAAAGCAGTCTCGTTCCAGCGGCAGGCCGTGGACCGCGGGTGCGGTCCACGGCCTGGGGCTGTCAGTAGCGGTAGGTGTCCGGCTTGAACGGGCCGGAGGCGTCGACGCCGATGTAGTCGGCCTGCTGCTTGGTCAGTTGGGTGACCACGCCGCCGAAGCCCTTGACCATCTCCAGGGCCACTTCTTCGTCCAGCTTCTTGGGCAGGACTTCCACGGTCAGGCGCTCAGCTTTCTTCTCGACAGGGAGATCGGCGAACTTCTGTTCGAACAGGAAGATCTGCGCCAGTACCTGGTTGGCGAAGGAACCGTCCATGATGCGGCTCGGGTGGCCGGTGGCGTTGCCCAGGTTCACCAGGCGGCCTTCGGCCAGCAGGATCAGGTAGTCGTCGTTGGCCGGATCGAAGCTGCCGGCGCCGGTGCGGTGGATCTTGTGCACCTGCGGCTTGACCTCTTCCCACGCCCAGTTCTTGCGCATGAAGGCGGTGTCGATCTCGTTGTCGAAGTGGCCGATGTTGCACACCACGGCGCGCTTCTTCAGCGCCTTGAGCATGTGGGCGTCGCAGACGTTGACGTTGCCGGTGGTGGTGACGATCAGGTCGATCTTGCCCAGCAGGGCGGTGTCGATGCTGGCTTCGGTGCCGTCATTGATGCCGTCCTTGTAGGGGGAGACCAGCTCGAAGCCGTCCATGCAGGCCTGCATGGCGCAGATCGGGTCGATCTCGGAGACCTTCACGATCATGCCTTCCTGGCGCAGGGACTGGGCGGAGCCCTTGCCCACGTCGCCGTAGCCGATCACCAGGGCCTGCTTGCCCGACAGCAGGTGGTCGGTGCCGCGCTTGATGGCGTCGTTCAGGCTGTGGCGGCAGCCGTACTTGTTGTCGTTCTTGCTCTTGGTGACCGCGTCGTTGACGTTGATCGCCGGGACTTTCAGGGTGCCCGCCTTGAGCATGTCCAGCAGGCGGTGCACGCCGGTGGTGGTCTCTTCGGTGATGCCGTGGATCCTGTCCAGCATCTGCGGGTACTTCTTGTGCAGGATCTCGGTCAGGTCACCGCCGTCGTCCAGCACCATGTTGGCGTCCCATGGCTTGCCGTCCTTGAGGATGGTCTGCTCGATGCACCACTCGTACTCCTGCTCGGTCTCGCCCTTCCAGGCGAATACCGGGATGCCGGCGGCGGCGATGGCGGCAGCGGCCTGGTCCTGGGTGGAGAAGATGTTGCAGGACGACCAGCGCACTTCGGCGCCCAGGGCGACCAGGGTCTCGATCAGCACGCCGGTCTGGATGGTCATGTGGATGCAGCCGAGGATCTTCGCGCCTTTCAGCGGTTGGCTGGCGGCGTACTTGCGACGCAGGCCCATCAGGGCCGGCATCTCGGACTCGGCGATGGTCAGTTCCTTGCGGCCCCAGTCGGCCAGGGAAATGTCGGCGACCTTGTAATCGTTGAAATCGGCAGGCGTGATGACAGCGCTCATGCGAACTCTCCATTCGTTGGGTGCGAATGGGCGCCGTTGATGCGTTTGGGGAACGCCCCATCCGAGCCTGACAGGCGCCATCGAAGACAGCCCTGCTGCAGCGCCCCTCGGACAGGTGGCGGGAACGGCCCGGTGGGCCGTTTGAAGCGGTGGAGATTATAGCGGCCCGAACGGCACTCCCCAAGGCTTTCCGTCTGCTGCTATCGAGGCGATTGAGCGCATCGCTTGGACGAGCCGACAGCGCCCTGCGATCATCGCGCCATCACTCGCCAACCGGAGGGATTCCATGAATTTCCACACCCGCAAATGGGTCAAGCCCGAGGACCTCAACCCCAACGGCACGCTGTTCGGCGGCAGCCTGCTGAAGTGGATCGACGAGGAGGCCGCCATCTACGCCATCATCCAACTGGGCAGCCAGCGGGTGGTGACCAAGCTGATGTCGGAGATCAACTTCGTCAGCTCCGCGCGCCAGGGCGACATCATCGAGCTGGGCATCACCGCCACCGAGTTCGGCCGCACCTCCCTGACCCTGCGCTGCGAAGTGCGCAACAAGATCACCCGCAAGAGCATCCTCACCATCGACCGCATGGTCTTCGTCAATCTCGGCGACGACGGCAAGCCCGCGGCCCACGGCAAGACCGAAATCACCTACATCCGCGACCAGTTCAAGGACTAGCGCCGGATTGGCCGCCGTGCCGCGACCCCGGTTGCGGCGGCCATGGACAGCCCCGGCCAGGGCTGGGAGGCTTCGCGCTCCCCTTCCTGACTGGAGCCCGCCATGACCCTTGCCTACTGGTGCCTGCTGATCGCCCTGTTCCTGCCCTACCTCTCCACGGGGGTGGCGAAGTTCACCGGGGGGGACTTCGGGCCCCGGCAGAACCACGACCCGCGCACCTTCCTCGCCGGCCTCACCGGCTGGCGCAAGCGTGCCGACAACGCCCAGCACAACGCTTTCGAAGTCACGCCGGCCTTTGCCGCCGCGCTGCTGGTCGCCCACCAGATCGGCCAGGCGCCGCAGCAGACCCTCGACCTGCTGGCCGTCGGCTTCGTGGTCAGCCGCGTGGTGTATTTCGTCTGCTACCTGGCGGACTGGGCGCTGCTGCGTTCGCTGGTGTGGTTCGCCGGCATGGCCCTGATCGCCGCGTTCTTCTTCGTGTCCGCCTGATGGGCGACGCCGCCGGGCGCACAGGGCTGCGACAAACTGTCGCCACCCTTGGTATTTACCCGGTGGGTGTCGATACTGTGCGCCCCGCCGCCAGTTGTACGGTGCACCGCTCCCATGAAGAAGATCCCGGCCCTGATCCTGCTTTCCGCCTGCATCGCCCTCAGCGCATGCGGCGGTGTCGATCCCAACTCTCCGCTGGGCAAGCGCCAGGCGCTGTTCAAGCAGATGCTCCATGTCAGCGAAGACATGGGCGGCATGTTGCGCGGGCGGGTGACCTTCGACGAGCAGAAGTTCGCCGACAACGCCAAGCAGTTGGACCAGTTGGCCCACCAGCCTTGGCAGCACTTCCCCCAGGTGCGCGAGGATGAGCACGGCAGCGATGCCCGTGACGAGGTGTGGCAGCGCCAGGAGCGCTTCCAGACCCTGGCCCGTGAGCTGGAGGCCGCCACCGGCCAACTGGCGACCGCCACGGCCAACCGCCCGCTGCAGCCCCAGGTCATGGCGCCGCTGGTGCAGAAGGTGGAAGACGCCTGCGAGGCCTGCCACAAGGAATTCCGCGCCTACTGAACCGGCGTGAACCCCTCCACGCCCGCCGCTCCCAGGCGGGCGGCCAGGTCGGCGACCTGCGGATGATGAAAGAACGCCTTTAGCTGCGCGGCCCGCTTCGGGCCCACGCCGGGGCGCTGTCGCCAATCGGCCTCATCGAGCGCGGCCAGCGCTCGCCAGTCTTCTCCTTCAGCGACGCTATGCCCCGGCGGTGCCCCCAGTGCCTTCAGCCAGTCGGCGAACGGCTTGCGCAGGGCCCGCTCTCGGGCTTCGTGGAAGGCCTGGCTGCGCGCGTGGGAGAAGCCCGGCACCGTGTCGAGGCGGGTGGTTTCCAGGTCCAGCCAGTCCAGCAGCCCCTCCAGCTTTCCGGCCTGTAGCAACTGTTCCCAGGTGCCGGTGCCGATACCGCGCATGTCCAGCCCCTGCTTGCCCGATAGCCAGTCCAGGCGGGCGAGGAACTGGGGACGGCACATGGCCTCCGGCGTCCAGCAGCTCAGGGGGTGGAACAGCGCCGGGTCGGGCGCGTCCGGTGCCGGGCGTTCCGCCGCGCGGGTCACCACCGCGTCCACCCTCGGAATGGTCAGTCCGGCCAGTGCGACCGATACCCGATCACCGGGGCGGACGTCCAGCGCCTGCCAGCGTTCCAGGGAGCCCAGGCCGACACGCTGGATGCGCCGGTCCTCCAGGGTGACCGGCTCCAGGTGCAGCAGGGGTGTGATGCGCCCGGTTCGGCCGATGCGGAACTCCACCCGGCGTACTTCTGCCAGTGCCTGGGCGAAGGGGTACTTCCAGGCCACCGCCCAGTGGGGCGGTCGTGGCTCCCAGGTGTGTGGTGCCGGTGCGCGACCCTGGCGCACCACGATGCCGTCGCTGGCGAAGGGCAGGGGCGAGCGGTACCACTGCTCGCGCCACTGTTCGACCTCGACGGCGCTGTGCACCGGGCGGGTCAGCCGACGGGTGTCGTCCAGGCCCAGTTGTGCCAGGCGATCGAGCCGCGCAGCCATCTCGGCCGGGCCGCCGGGCCAATCCCAGACGAACAGGCCAATGCCCGCTGCGTCCTCGTCATTCAGTCGCTGGCGTGCCATCAGCCCGGCGACCCGTCCCCGCGCACCCTGGCCGCCTGCTTGTGCCTGCACGTGGCCGGGGCGTTTCCAGTACAGCTCACCCTGCAGGACCTGCCGCCCGGCCAGGTCCGGCAGCTCGGTGGGGACCGCCGGCAACTGGCGGGCGCGGGCCGTCCAGTCTTCGCCCTGGCGCCCGTCGCCCCGGCTGATCGCCTGCTCCAGATGGCCGTCCCGGTACACCAGGGTCACGGCCACGCCGTCCACTTTCGGTTGCACCCAGAGGTCCTCGCGCCCCCGCATCCAGCGAGCGATAGCGTTGGCGTCGACCAGCTTGTCGAGGCCGGTCTGGGGCACCGGGTGCAACTGCTTGCCGCCAGCGCCGTCGAGGGGGGCGGCCGGGGAGCCGGCGACGGAGGGGAAGCACCGGCCGAGTCGGCCGCGTTCGGCCAGCGCCTGGTCGTACAGCTCGTCGGCCACCGGTGAATGCCCTTCGAGGTGATAGGCCTGGTTCCAGGCGGTGAGCTGGGTGTCGAGGGCGGTGAGTTCCTGGCGGGCCTTGTCTACGGGCCAGTCCGGGCAGGAGGGGGTGGCGAAAGTGGCGAAGGGGAAGGTCAGCAGGAGCAGCAGGGCGGGTGCGCGCATGGTGTCTCCAATGGCCGCGTCCTGGCGAGGTTACGGCCGATGCTGCCGGTCGCGGAGGGGAATGGTGGCGTGGAGAAGTGCATGGAAGGGCAGGGCGCCGGGGCGTCAGCCCTCGCTGGCGTCGTCGGGGTTGCCGCAGGCGTCGTCCAGGTGCTTGCTCACCTCGTTCTTCACCGAACCCAGCAGGGAGGCGGCCAGGCCGCCGCTGCCTTTCCCCGATCCGTCCTTCTCGGCCTGCAGTTCGGCACGCTGCTTGTCACAAGCGTCCTTCCTGGCTTGCTCCAGCTGCCCTTGCAGCTCGTCTGCCTGGACGCTGCCCAGGGTGGTTGCCAGGCCGGCGGCTGCCAGCAATGCCATCAACTTCTGCATGTCGTTCTCTCTCCTTGAATTGCCGGACGCAATGTCCCGCCGCGTCGTCCGGGCATACAGGGATGCGGCGGGGGCGCCAGTCTCGTCGAGGGGGCGTGCTTTGTGGGCCGAGAGGGTTGTGGGAAAGCGCCGGTGAGCGCGCGGGGCGTTGGGTGGTGTGCCGGCAGAGTGAGTGCAAACAAAAAGCCCCGCACGGTGGCGGGGCTTTTCGCTTTGCGTCGGCTTAGAGGCCGGCGGCGGCACGCAGGGCGTCGACCTTGTCGGTCTTCTCCCAGGTGAAGGTGCTGAAGGTGTCGTTGCCGACGGTCTTCTGCTGCGGGGTGCGGCCGAAGTGGCCGTATGCGGCGGTCTCGCGGTACATCGGGTGGAGCAGGTCGAGCATCTTGGTGATGGCGTAGGGACGCAGGTCGAACACCTCGCGCACCAGCTTGATGATCGTGTCTTCGGCGATCTTGTGGGTGCCGAAGGTGTTGATCGAGATGGAGGTGGGCTGGGCCACGCCGATGGCGTAGGAGACCTGGATCTCGCAGCGGTCGGCCAGGCCGGCGGCGACGATGTTCTTGGCCACGTAGCGACCGGCGTAGGCAGCGGAACGGTCCACCTTGGACGGGTCCTTGCCGGAGAAGGCGCCGCCGCCGTGGCGGGCCATGCCGCCGTAGGAGTCGACGATGATCTTGCGGCCGGTCAGGCCGCAGTCGCCCACCGGACCGCCGATCACGAAGTTGCCGGTCGGGTTGATGTGGAACTGGGTGTCCTTGTGCAGCAGCTCGGCGGGCAGGCAGTGCTTGATGATCAGCTCCATCACGCCTTCGCGCAGGTCAGCCATGGACACTTCGGGGTTGTGCTGGGTGGAGAGCACGACCGCGTCGATGCCGGCGACCTTGCCGTTCTCGTAGCGGCAGGTGACCTGGCTCTTGGCGTCCGGGCGCAGCCACGGCAGCAGGCCGGACTTGCGGGCCTCGGCCTGGCGCTCTACCAGGGCGTGGGAGAAGCGGATCGGGGCCGGCATCAGCACGTCGGTTTCGTTGCTGGCGTAGCCGAACATCAGGCCCTGGTCACCGGCGCCCTGGTCTTCCGGCTTGGAGCGGTCGACGCCCTGGGCGATGTCCACGGACTGCTTGCCGATGATGTTGATCACGCCGCAGGTGGAGCCGTCGAATCCGACGTTGGAGCTGGTGTAGCCGATGTCGTTGATCACGTCGCGGACGATCTGCTCGAGGTCGACCCAGGCGCTGGTGGTCACTTCGCCGGCGACGATGGCGACACCGGTCTTGACCAGGGTTTCCACGGCCACGCGGGCGTGCTTGTCCTGCTCGATGATGGCGTCGAGGACGGCATCGGAAATCTGGTCGGCGATCTTGTCCGGATGGCCTTCGGACACGGATTCGGAGGTAAACAGGGAGTATTCGCTCATCTATCGGTTTCCTTTACTACCGGTGGGTGAGGTCGCTTCGCGAGTCCGGTTTGGCGAAGTGCCGCACCTGAATCTGAAAGCCGTTCTTCAAGCCAATGTAGAGGCTCTCGCCGGGCGTGAGCCCCGCGGCATCGGCCCAACGGGCCAAATCGTCCTGTTCGAAGCCCAACCAGAGATCGCCGCAGGCCTCCCTGGCCCAACTCTGGTTGTGGCTGCACAACTCGGTTACCAGCAGAGCGCCGCCGGGTAGCAGGTGGCGGGCCAGCTGTTTCAGGGCCTCGGCCGGGGCGGCGAAATGGTGCAGGACCATGTTCAGCACCACACAGTCGGCGGCTTCCTGTTCATCATCCAGGGCATCGGCGAGCTTCAGCTCGACGTTCCCCAGTCCTTCGGCGTCGCAGCGCAGGCGCGCCAGCTCCAGCATCGCCGGGCTGTTGTCCAGCGCGACCACCTGCTGGAAGCGGCGGGCGAGGTCCGGCAGGAACCCGCCATCGCCCGGGCCGATCTCCACGGCGCTGGCCGTCTCGGGCAGTCGCAGCGCGTCCAGCAGTGCCAGCACACTGTCACGGTATTGCGGCAGTCCTGCGATCAGGTCCTGTTGGGCCTGAAACTTCTCCGCCGTGCGGGCGAAGAACTCGCGGCTGGCGGCTTCACGTCGCGCGTGCACCTCGGCAATGCGGCCCAGTACGTCGTCCGGCAGCGCCAGGGCATCCACCTCGACCAGCAGGGCGGCGTGCAGGGCGCCACCCAGGCTGTCGCTGCGGGCGATGGCGCGGCGGTAGAAGATCGCGTTGCCTTCGCGGCGCGTCGCCACCAGCCCGGCCTGGGCCAATACCTTGAGGTGATGGCTCATGCCCGATTGGCCGATGGCGAAGATCTGCGCCAGCTCCAGTACGCCGAACGAATCGTTGGCCAGCGCCCGTAGCACGTTCAGCCGCAGCGGATCGCCGCCGGCCTTGCACAGGGCGGCCAGCTCGTCGCAATCGTCATGGCGGATCTGGGGCACGCGCAGGTTCATGGAGGCGCAGTCTAGTCAGCGCTCCCCTGGCTCGCAATCCCAATATCAAGATTCTTTGATATTGCTGATCGGCGGCGTCTGGCCATCCAGGGCCAGCGCCAGGAAGGCCGCCGGCGCCGGGGCCAGGCTGCGGCCCGGCAGCCAGAGCACGTGCAGTTCGCGCTCGATGTGCAGGTCGTCCACCGCCAGGGCGACCAGGCGCCCCGCTGCCAGCTCGTCCGCCACGGCCCGGCGGGACAGCCAGGCCAGGCCGGGGCCCTGGGCCACCAGGTGCTTCAGCGCCTCGGTGCTGCCGATCGCCAGGCGCGGGTCGGTGCCGAGGCCGTGGGCGTGGTAGGCCTGCTCGATGCTGGCGCGGGTGCCGGAGCCCTCCTCCCGCAGGTACAGCGGGTAGTCGGTCAGGTCGCGGGCGCGGAGGGTGCCTCGCCGAGCCAGGGGGTGATCGGGGGCGCACACCGCCACCAGGCTGTCCTGCTCCAGGCGCTGGAAGGCGCAGGCCTGGCGGTCGAATTCACCTTCCACGAAGCCAAGGGCGATGCGCTGGTCCTGCAGGTCGCGGAGGATGCTGCGGGTGTTGTCCACCCGCAGCTCGACGCGGATCTGCGGGTGGGCCTGGTGGAAGCGGGCGATCAACGGCGGCAGCACGTAGCTGCCGAGGGTGGCGCTGGCGCCCAGGTGCAGCTCGCCATCGCCCAGCCCGGCGAAGGCCTGCAGCTCGCGCTCAGCGGCCTGCTCCAGGGCGAAGATGCGCTCGGCATAGGCCAGCAGACGCTGGCCGGCTTCGGTCAGGGCTACGCCCCTGGGTTGGCGATCGAACAGTGGCAGGCCCAGGCGCCCCTCCAGCTCGCGGATTTCCCGCGTGACGGCCGGCTGGCTGATGTGCAGGCGCTCGGCGCCAGCGCTGATGGCGCCGGTCTCGGCGACGGCGAGGAAGACCTTGAGGTGGTGCAGATTCATAAATGAAAGGTATGTCTGGCATATCGAGGATGTATTTTTCGTATAGCACGCCCGGTCGTATCGTGCAGGCATCGTCTGACACGGGACCACCCGACCGGAGCCGCCATGCCTCGCCCCTTCACTCGCCTCGATCATCCCAGCGCCCTGGTGCGCCACTTCATCCCCGGCTGGTTCGCCGTGACCATGGGCACTGGCGTGCTGGCGCTGGTGCTCGGCAACCTGCCGGGCCCCTTGGTTGCCTTGCGGCCGCTGGGGGAGGTGGTCTGGGCGCTGGACCTGGTGCTGTTCCTGGCCTTCAGCCTGCTGTTCATCGGTCGCCTGGTGGCGTTCCCGGAAACCGTCGGGCCCATGCTGGCGCACCCGGTCCAGTCGATGTTCCTGGGGGCCATCCCCATGGGGCTGGCAACGCTGATCAACGGGCTGGTGCTCTACGGCGGCCCGCGCTGGGGCGAGGCGGCCTATGCCCTGGCCCACGGGCTGTGGTGGCTGGACATGCTGCTGGCCCTGGGCAGTGCCCTCTTGGTGCCGTACCTGATGTTCACCCACCAGCGCCATGCCCTGGAGTCCCTGACGGCGGTGTGGCTGCTACCCATCGTCGCACCCGAGGTGGCGGCGGCGAGCGCCGGGGTGCTGGCCCCGCACCTGGCACCGGAGCTGGCGCGGCCGCTGCTGGTGAGCGGCTACCTGCTGTGGGGCCTGTCCCTGACCCTGGCCTTCTCCCTGATCACCCTGGTGCTGCTGCGCCTGGCCCTGCACAAGTTGCCGGACACCGCCTTCGCCGCCACCAGCTGGCTGCCCCTGGGGCCGCTGGCAACCGGCTGCCTGGGACTGATGACCCTGGGCCACGCGGCCCCGGCAGCGTTTGCCGGTACGCATCTGGAAGGGCTGGGCACCCTGGCGCCCGCCGCTGGCCTGATGGGCGCATTCGTGCTCTGGGGCGCCGGGTTCTGGTGGCTGGTGATCGCCCTGCTGTTCACCCTGCATTACCGGCGCCAGCGCATGGCCTTCAACCTGGGGTGGTGGGGCTTCACCTTCCCCCTTGGGGTGTTCGCCCTGGCCAGCCTGGAGCTGCAGCGGCAGACCGATGTGGCCGCCTTCGGGGCCTTCGGACTGCTGCTGGCCGCCGGCCTGGCGATGGTCTGGGTCCTGGTGATGCGCCGCACGCTGGCTGGCCTGTGGCACGGTGAGCTGTTCCGTGCGCCCTGCCTGAACAGCCCGGCCTGAGGGAAGCTGCGCCTCTTCGACCATCTGTCATTGCCCCGAGCCTGCCCGCTGGGCGAAAATAGCCGCCTTTTTTCGTTCAGCGTCATTCAACCCGCAGGAGATCAGCGATGCCCAGCCGTCGTGAGCGTGCCAATGCCATTCGTGCCCTCAGCATGGATGCGGTGCAAAAAGCCAACAGCGGCCACCCCGGCGCCCCCATGGGCATGGCCGATATCGCCGAAGTGCTCTGGCGTGACTACATGCAGCACAACCCGAGCAACCCGCAGTGGGCCAACCGCGACCGCTTCGTGCTGTCCAACGGCCACGGTTCGATGCTCATCTATTCCCTGCTGCACCTGACCGGTTACGACCTGTCCATCGATGACCTGAAGAACTTCCGCCAACTGCACAGCCGCACCCCGGGCCACCCGGAGTACGGCTACACCGCCGGCGTCGAGACCACCACCGGCCCGCTGGGCCAGGGCATTGCCAACGCCGTGGGTTTCGCCATCGCCGAGAAGGTGCTGGCCGCCCAGTTCAACCGCGAAGGCCACGCCATCGTCGACCACCACACCTACGTGTTCCTGGGCGACGGTTGCATGATGGAAGGCATCTCCCACGAGGTCTGCTCCCTGGCCGGCACCCTGGGCCTGGGCAAGCTGATCGCCTTCTACGACGACAACGGCATCTCCATCGATGGCGAAGTCCACGGCTGGTTCAGCGACGACACGCCGAAGCGCTTCGAAGCCTACGGCTGGCAGGTGATCCGCAATGTCGACGGCCATGACGCCGAAGAGATCCGCACCGCCATCGAGACCGCGCGCAAGGCCACCGACCGCCCGACCCTGATCTGCTGCAAGACCGTGATCGGCTTCGGCTCGCCGAACAAGCAGGGCAAGGAGGAGTGCCACGGCGCGCCCCTGGGCAACGACGAGATCGCCCTGACCCGCGCCACCCTGGGCTGGAACCACGGCCCGTTCGAAATCCCCGCCGACATCTATGCCGAGTGGGACGCCAAGGCCGCTGGTGCTGCCCGCGAGAGCGAGTGGAACCAGCGCTTTGCCGCCTACGCCGCCGCCCATCCCGAGCTGGCCGCCGAGTTCGAGCGCCGCATCAAGGGCGAACTGCCGGCCGACTTCGCCGAGAAGGCCGCTGCCTACGTCGCTGAAGTGGCCGCCAAGGGCGAGACCATCGCCAGCCGCAAGGCCAGCCAGAACGCCCTGAACGCCTTCGGCCCGCTGCTGCCCGAGTTCCTCGGCGGCTCCGCCGACCTGGCCGGCTCCAACCTGACCCTGTGGAAAGGCTGCAAGGGCGTCTCCGCCGATGACGCCGCCGGCAACTACCTGTTCTACGGCGTCCGCGAGTTCGGCATGAGCGCCATCATGAACGGCATCGCCCTGCACGGCGGCTTCATCCCCTACGGCGCCACTTTCCTGATCTTCATGGAATACGCCCGCAACGCCGTGCGCATGTCCGCCCTGATGAAGCAGCGCGTGCTCTACGTCTTCACCCACGACTCCATCGGCCTGGGCGAAGACGGCCCGACCCACCAGCCCATCGAGCAGCTCGCCAGCCTGCGTTCGACCCCGAACCTGGACACCTGGCGCCCCGCCGACGCGGTGGAATCCGCCGTGGCCTGGAAAGCCGCCATCGAGCGCAAGGACGGCCCGAGCGCGCTGATCTTCTCCCGCCAGAACCTGCCTCACCAGGCCCGTGATGCTGCCCAACTGGCCGACATCGCCCGAGGTGGCTACGTGCTCAAGGACAGCGTCGGCGAGCCCGAGCTGATCCTCATCGCCACCGGTTCCGAAGTGGGCCTGGCGGTGCAGGCCCATGACGCCCTGACCGCTGCCGGCCGCAAGGTGCGCGTGGTGTCGATGCCGTCCACCAGCCTGTTCGACCAGCAGGACGCCGCCTACAAGCAGGCCGTGCTGCCGGTCCAGGTGGGCGCGCGCATCGCCATCGAAGCCGCCCACGCCGACTACTGGTACAAGTACGTGGGCCTGGAAGGCCGCGTGATCGGCATGACCAGCTTCGGTGAGTCCGCCCCCGCGCCGGCGCTGTTCGAGCATTTCGGCTTCACCGTCGACAACATCGTCGCCACCGCCGAAGAACTGCTGGACGTCTGACCTGCACGGACCCGGGCCGTCATGGCCCGGGTCCGGGGTACTCATTCCTTTCGGCCCAGCGAGCGCCCATGTCCAGCCATCGCCCCTTCAAAGTCGCCCTGAACGGCTACGGCCGCATCGGTCGTTGCGTCCTGCGCGCGTTGTACGAGCGTGGCGGTCGTGACGGCTTCGAGATCGTCGCCCTCAATGACCTGGCCGACCAGGCCAGCATCGAGTATCTGACCCGCTTCGACTCCACCCACGGCCGTTTCCCCGGCGAAGTGAAGGTGGACGGCGACTGCCTGCACATCAACGGCAACTGCGTGAAGGTGCTGCGCAGCGCCGAGCCCGAGGGCATCGACTGGGCCGCCCTGGGCGTCGACCTGGTGCTGGAGTGCTCCGGCCAGTACACCACCCGCGCCGGGGGCGAGCGCTTCCTCGCCGCCGGTGCGCCGCGGGTGCTGTTCTCTCAGCCCATGGCCAGCGAGGCGGACATCGACGCCACGGTGGTCTTTGGCGTCAACCAGGCCAGCCTCAGCGGCACCGAGCGCCTGGTCTCCAACGCCTCCTGCACCACCAACTGCGGCGTACCGCTGCTGAAACTGCTCGACGAGGCGGTGGGTCTGGAGTACGTCTCCATCACCACCATCCACTCGGCCATGAACGACCAGCCGGTGATCGACGCCTACCACCATGAAGACCTGCGCCGCACGCGCTCGGCCTTCCAGTCGGTGATCCCGGTGTCCACCGGCCTGGCCCGGGGCATCGAGCGCCTGCTGCCGGAACTGGCCGGGCGCATCCAGGCCAAGGCGATCCGCGTGCCGACGGTGAATGTGTCCTGTCTCGACATCACCCTGCAGACCGCCCGCGACACCTCCGCCGCCGCCATCAACCGCGTGCTGCGCGAGGCCGCCGAAAGCGGCCCGTTGCAGGGCCTGCTGGCCTACACCGAGTTGCCCCACGCCAGTTGCGACTTCAACCATGACCCCCATTCGGCCATCGTCGACGGCAGCCAGACCCGTGTGTCCGGCCCGCGCCTGGTGAACCTGCTGGCCTGGTTCGACAACGAATGGGGCTTCGCCAACCGCATGCTCGACACCGCAGGCCACTACCTGCGGGCTGCTACTACAACCCGTTGACCTCCAGCCCCGTGAAGGACTGACCCCATGACCGTGTTGAAAATGACCGACCTCGACCTCCAGGGTAAGCGCGTGCTGATCCGCGAGGATCTCAACGTGCCGGTGAAGGATGGCGTCGTGAAGAGTGACGCACGCATCCTTGCTTCCCTGCCGACCATCAAACTGGCACTGGAGAAGGGCGCGGCGGTGATGGTCTGCTCCCACCTGGGCCGTCCCACCGAGGGCGAGTTCTCCGAGGAGAACAGCCTCAAGCCGGTGGCCGACTACCTGTCCAAGGCTCTGGGCCGCGAAGTGCCGCTGGTGGCCGACTACCTGGGTGGCGTCGACGTCGCCCCTGGCCAGGTCGTGCTGTTCGAGAACGTGCGCTTCAACAAGGGCGAGAAGAAGAACGCCGATGAGCTGGCGCAGCAATACGCCGCGCTGTGCGACGTGTTCGTGATGGATGCCTTCGGCACCGCCCACCGCGCCGAGGGTTCGACCCACGGCGTGGCCAAGTTCGCCAAGGTCGCCGCTGCCGGCCCGCTGCTGGCCGCCGAGCTGGACGCCCTGGGCAAGGCCCTGGGCAATCCGGCCCGCCCGATGGCTGCCATCGTTGCCGGCTCCAAGGTTTCCACCAAGCTGGACGTGCTCAATTCCCTGAGCCAGATCTGCGACCAGTTGATCGTCGGCGGCGGCATCGCCAACACCTTCCTCGCTGCGGCGGGCTACAAGGTCGGCAAGTCCCTCTACGAAGCCGACCTGGTGGACACCGCCAAGGCCATCGCCGCCAAGGTCAGCGTGCCGCTGCCGGTGGACGTGGTGGTTGCCAAGGAGTTCGCCGAAACCGCCGCTGCCACCGTCAAGCTCATCGCCGACGTGGCGGATGACGACATGATCCTCGACATCGGCCCGCAGACCGCCGCCCAGTTCGCCGAGCTGCTGAAGTCGTCGAAGACCATCCTCTGGAACGGCCCGGTCGGCGTATTCGAGTTCGACCCGTTCGGCGAAGGCACCAAGGCCCTGGCCCTGGCCATCGCCGAGAGCGATGCCTTCTCCATCGCCGGCGGTGGCGACACCCTGGCCGCCATCGACAAGTACGACGTGGCCCAGCGCATCTCCTACATTTCCACCGGTGGTGGCGCGTTCCTCGAGTTCGTCGAGGGCAAGGTGCTGCCGGCCGTAGAGGTGCTGGAGCAGCGCGCCAAGGCCTGAAAGATGGCCTGAATCATGGCGATGGCATGCGGTCTCTCGTTCAGGGAAACCGATAAAGGAGTCATCGCCATGTGGATCAGAACCTTGCTGTTGCCCTTGTTCGTCGTGCTCGGCGGGTGTGCCGGAGGCCCGGCACCCCAGCCCTGCGAGGTGCTCAGCCCGCCCCAGGTCGTCCTGCCGCAGACGCGCGACGACCAGCGGGTGGAAGCCCAGAGCAGCGGGGACCCGACCCTGGGCAGCAGCGCGGAACAGCATTGTCAGTGAGCCGACGGCAACGCCCGGCCATGGAGTGAAGGATGAAAGGCATTCTCGCCCTCGCAGCGCTGCTGGCGCTGGCCGGGTGCGCCAGCCAGAAGGCGCCCGAGGACAACTGGACCCACTGGGTCTGCGACAGCCAGGCCGAAGTGTTCTGGCGCTTCGCCGACAAGGCCCAGCAGGACGTGGACGTGCGCCTGGGCGGCGGTGACATCGTTTATCGCCTCAAGGCAGAACCTTCCGGCTCCGGCGCGCTCTACAGCGACGACCGCCTGGCTTTCCACACCAAGGGTGACGAAGGCCTGGTCTATTGGGTGGCCACCGACGACCTGATCGGTCGCGGCTGCAAGGCGCCCTGAGTCGCCTCACCCTTGAGAACATCCGCTTTCGCGGTGGTATTCACCGCGAAGCTTGAACCCGGCCTGCCCCTGCGGCAGGCTTCGCATTTCGACAGCCCACCCCACTTGGGAGACTGAAACACCATGGCACTCATCAGCATGCGCCAGATGCTGGACCACGCCGCCGAGTTCGGCTACGGCGTCCCGGCCTTCAACGTCAACAACCTGGAACAGATGCGCGCCATCATGGAAGCGGCCGACAAGACCGATTCCCCGGTGATCGTCCAGGCCTCCGCCGGTGCCCGCAAATACGCCGGTGCGCCCTTCCTGCGCCACCTGATCCTGGCTGCCATCGAAGAATTCCCCCACATCCCGGTGTGCATGCACCAGGACCACGGCACCAGCCCCGACGTGTGCCAGCGCTCCATCCAACTGGGCTTTTCCTCGGTGATGATGGACGGCTCCCTGCGTGAAGACGGCAAGACCCCGGCCGACTACGAATACAACGTCCGCGTGACCCAGCAGACCGTGGCATTCGCCCACGCCTGCGGCGTGTCCGTGGAAGGCGAGCTGGGCTGCCTGGGCAGCCTGGAGACCGGCCAGGCCGGTGAAGAAGACGGCGTCGGCGCCGAGGGCATCCTCGACCACAGCCAGATGCTGACCGACCCGGAAGAGGCCGCCGACTTCGTCAAGAAGACCCAGGTGGACGCTCTGGCCATCGCCATCGGCACCAGCCACGGCGCCTACAAGTTCACCAAGCCGCCGACCGGTGACATCCTCGCCATCGACCGCATCAAGGAAATCCACAAGCGCATCCCCAACACCCACCTGGTGATGCACGGTTCCTCCTCGGTGCCCCAGGACTGGCTGGCGATCATCAACGAATTCGGCGGCGACATTAAGGAAACCTACGGCGTCCCGGTCGAAGAGATCGTCGAAGGCATCAAGCACGGCGTGCGCAAGGTGAACATCGACACCGACCTGCGTCTGGCTTCCACCGGTGCCATCCGTCGCTACATGAGCCAGCACCCGAGCGAGTTCGACCCGCGCAAATTCTTCAGCGAAACCGTGAAGGCCATGCGCGACATCTGCATCGCCCGCTACGAAGCCTTCGGCACCGCCGGCAATGCCTCCAAGATCAAGCCGATCTCCCTGGAAGGCATGTTCCAGCGTTATGCCAAGGGTGAGCTGGACGCCAAGGTCAACTGATCCGGCGTTGGTGCATGGAGAAAGCCCCGCTTCGGCGGGGCTTTTTCATGGGCGTTCGTCAGGCTGGGCTCAGTTCACGGCGGTCAGCGCCCGGTGCTCGGTCTTCAGGTTGTAGAAGGTGGCGCTGCCGGCTTCACTGTCGGCCCCGGCGTTGTCCTGGGTGTAGACGCCCGCCTTGAAGTAGAGCGGCTTGGGCGCCCAGGTGCCGTCGAGCTGCTGGCTGAACTGGGTGTCATTCACCAGGATGCTCAGGCGACCCTGGGGTGACAGGTTGATCACGTAGGTGAAGCGCTGGCCCAGCTTCACGCCGGTGAGCAGGGTGCTCACTGCGCCGCTCGGATCGGTCGGGGAGTTGCGGATCTTGGCGACGATGTTCCCGGTGCCGGTCTTGGTCTTGTACTGGTACTCCAGTTTCAGCAGCGGGCTGGTGCTGCCGTAGGAGTGGATCTGGCCCACCACGATCTTGCCGGTGGAGGGCACCTGGTCCACCGCCAGGTTCGCGCTCATGTAGTTGTCCGCGGCGCTGTAGTTCCAGTTGCGCAGGCGGCCGTCGGCGAAGGTTTCGCGCAGTTCGCTGCGGGGGTAGATGGCGTTGGCAGTGGTGCTGCCGTTGACCGGGGTCCAGAAGAACAGCGTGCCGTTGCTGGCCTTGAAGTAGTTGTCCTGGTAACCGCCGACCAGGGCGGGGGTATCGATGGTGACGGAGGGGGCGCCGACGGGGATGGTCAGGTTCCAGGTTCCAAGGTCGATCATGACTGAGTTCTCGAAGAGAACTTTCAGTGGGGTGCAACTCATCCACGAGCGTGTAATCACTTGCGGCCATCTCCAAAAACGATCTGCGTTGTCATCGCTGCGCTTTTAGAGACGCCCTTACACTGGCAATCCGGCCAACTGCACACGAACCAAAAGTAGGGTGGTTAAGTGCGGCCTGAGCCGCTGTTCGTGCTGGGCGTCCCGTGGTGGGGCACCTGGCGGATGGCTTTATACGGCGTGAAAAACCGCCCGTGAATCACTGTTCGTCAAATTCATGCCGCCATAAAAATGGCGAAATCGGCGTTTGACATCGCCATGCCATCGCAGAAAGTAACCAACCGGTACATCGCTTTTTCGGGAAAGCCGCTTACTGTGCGGAGGCGCTCCGGCGCGGCCGTCAAATAGCCGTAAGCGAGGCGGTTTGCCGGGGGCGAAATCGCACCGACGAACGGCGATGCTGGCGTTGTGATGGTCATGACAAAACCGGTCACCTGCTGCCGCGCCCGGTACAATGGGCGCCCTTTCACGACACCTGCCCGACCATGGACCCGCTGCGCTACCTGAAGGCCTACCCCTCCCACCTGCAGGAACAGGTGCGGCAGATGATCGACCAGGGCCGCCTGGGCGAATACCTGGCCCGCCGCTACCCCGACCGCCACGACGTACAGAGCGACCGTGCGCTCTACGGCTACACCAATGCCTTGCGCCAGGAGCACATGCGCAGTGCACCGGCCATCGACAAGGTGGTCTACGACAACAAGCTGGACGTGGTGCAGAAGGCGCTTGGCCTGCATACCGCCGTGTCCCGCGTGCAGGGTGGACGGCTGAAGGCGAAGAAGGAGATCCGCGTCGCCTCGTTGTTCAAGGAGGCCGCGCCGGAGTTCCTGAGGATGATCGTGGTGCACGAGCTGGCGCACCTGCGCGAGCGCGACCACAACAAGGCCTTCTACCAGCTCTGCGAGCACATGCTGCCGGGGTATCACCAACTGGAGTTCGACTTGCGCCTGTACCTGACCTGGCGTGACTTGGGGGAGAGGGGCTGAGGAGCCATGCCCGCCCCAGCTGTGGAGGGCTGCAGGATGCGCAGTCCTGAGGCGGGCATGGCGCAACGGACTATAGCCGGCGGCCCCTGGCTCGGGGTGTAGGGTCTTTCCGAGAGAGGCTGACGCAAGTGCCTGACGAGGGCGCAAAGCCTGCTAGGCTCTGACGCTGTCCCCCCGCGAGATCCCCCTAGGCATGAAGCGCACGTCCTGGTTGCCCAGTCTGGTGTTGTCGTGCCTGCTGCTCGCTCCTCTGGCCCAAGCCCGGGAATGGTTGGCCGTCGGTACCGATTTCCCGCAGTTGTACGGACAGGATGGGCAGGGCCGCTTCATCGGCCTGGGCGCCGACCTGTTGCGTGTTGTGCTGGGCGAGATGGGCGACAGCGTGCGCTTCGAGCTGTATCCCTGGGCGCGGGCACAGCTCATGGTCGCCGAAGGCCGCGCCGACATCCTTGTCGGCCCCTACCGTACGCCTGAGCGGGAAAGGCACATGCTGTTCACCCGCCACGCCTTCTACCGCGATCGTCTGGTGTTCTATGCCCGCAGCGACCAGCCCCTCGAATGGGGAGGTGACTACGCCCGGCTGCAGGGGCTGCGAGTCGCTGCCATCCGTGGCTGGGTTTACGGCGACCGTTTCGACCACGCCCGCGCCCATCTCGACCTGCGCAGCGTCGAGGGCGTGGACAATGCGCTGCTGATGCTGCAGCACGGTCGCATCGATCTGCTGGCGACAAACGAGCGCAACTCCCGCCCCTGGATCGAAGCCCTGCCGGCCGGCAGCCTGGTCCGGCTACAGCCGGCCATCGACAGCAAGGACGGCTACTTCGCCTTCCCCCGGCGCGAGCCTTACGAGGCGCTCAAAGTCCGGTTCGACGAGGCCTTCCAGCGCCTGCTGGAAGACGGCCGCTTCGCCCGCATGGCGGCCGAGGCCGGCGTTCAGGTACCTGAATAACGTGCGTCGCCCCACTGTGTGGGCCACTGGCGGCTGACTAGAATGGCAAAGGGCCACGTGAGGAACGCCGGTGAGTACTGAAGAGTCGGATTATTCGATCTACCGCAAGCTGGTATCCCAGTTGATGAACGGCGAGGAACAGCTGCCCAGCCTGCCCATGATCACCATGGAAATCCGCCGTGCCCTGGCCGATCCCAACGCCACCACCGGCTCCCTGGCCCGGGTCATCAGCAAGGACCCGGCGCTGAGCGCCACCCTGGTCAAGCACGCCTCCAGCGCCCGTCTGCGTGGCACGCCGCCACCCAAGAGCCTGGAAGAGGTCATCCGCCAGTTGGGCATGCTGGAGGTGGACCGCATCACCATGATCCACAGCATCAAGAGCCTGTTCCCGCTGTACAGCCCGGCGCACAAGAAGCTGTTCCTCGACACCTGGCACCGCCTGGCCCGCCGGGCTGCCATCAGTGCCGTGCTGGGGCGCCTGCTCGGCCATGTTTCCAGTGAACATGTGCTGTTGGCGACTATCCTCAGTGAGGTGGGCGCCATGGCCATCCTTTCTGCGTTCAAGGCGGCCGACCAGGTGCCCGCCACCGAACTCTACAACCGTCTGTGCCGGGAATACGGCAAGTCGCTGGGGGTGGTGGTGTTGAAGACGTGGGCGGTGGATCAGAGCTACATCGAGGTGGTTCGCGGCGCCGGCCTGTGGGAGGAGTCCCCTGGGCCCGCCCTGAGTCTGGTGGATCTGGTCAACCTCGGGCTCTACCACGCCATTCGTGAGAATGGCCCGACCGCCCAGTTGCCGCCTTTCAGGGAGTTGGCGGCCTACCGCAAGCTGCTGCCACCGCAGAACGCGCTGGACGCCAGCGGCAACGGCCTGGCCCTGGTGGCCAGCCAGCGGGTAGAGATCCAGCGGATGGAGTCGCTGCTGCATTGAGTCACGGCATGCCGCCTGGCATGCGCGGTCCCGCGTAAGGAGCCGTCGCGGGGCTTGATGGCCGGAGCGCCTCTTGTACGAACACGGCCAGGGGCCGACCGGATTCAGAGAGGTCTCGTCATGAATGCACTGTTCAGCCCGGGTGTCCGCCTCCTCGAGGGGTTCAGCTTCGCCCGCAAGTTCCAGATCCTGTTCCTGCTGTTCGCCTTGCCCCTGGGGTACGCCCTGTGGGTCATCGCCGGCCTTTATCAGGAGCGCCTGACACAGATCGATGGTGAGCTCAGCGGCTTGCGGGTGATCGTCGTCCTCGACGATGCCCTCGGTGAGGCCATTGCCCAGCGCACCCTGCTGGCACGCTGGAAGGGCACCGAGGTTGCCGCCAAGGCCACCCTGGAGCAACGCGCCGGGCAACTGGAAGCGATGCTGGACAAGGTCGATGCGCAGTTGAAGGCCGAATCCCTGGAGGGGCCCAACCGCACCCTGTTCGACGAGCTGAAGAGCCGCAGCGAAGCCATCCGCCCCCAGGTGCTGGCGAGCGTCGCCCTGCCCGATGCCCTGGAACGCTATCAGGCAGTGCTGCAGAGCCTGCAGTCCCTGCGTGAGCAGGTGGCCACCAGCAGCGGGTTGATCCTCGACCCGGTGATGGACACCTACCTGATGATGGAGCAGGTCACCTACGTGCAGCCGCGTACCCGCGAGCTGCTCGGCAACTTCGTCGCCAGCGCCCACGGTGCCGTGATTTCCCGCCACTTCACCCTGCAGAGCCGAGTCGCCGTGCGTGACCTGCGCCGTGCCCTCGACGACTCCGTGCGGCAGTTGCGCAAGGCCCGCGAGGCCATTGCCGGCAAGGGCCTGCCCAACGCCGAGCTCGACGGGTTGTTCAGCCAGGCCGAAGAAGCCCTCTCGAGCTACCTCGCCGTCGTCGACAAGGGCATGTTCGACGCCAACCCCTTCACCCTCGAAGCGGCGGACTTCATCAACCAGGCCGAGCAGGCCGGGAGCCAGCTCGCGGTCCTGCAGACCGCGCTCGGTGAACGCCTGCGCCTGCGCCTCAGTGTGTTCCGTGGCGAGGCCGTCGCCAGCATGAGCGAAGTGATCGGCGGCTTCGCCGTGCTGACCTTGCTGGCGCTGTACATGCTGCTGTGCCTGAACGCGGCGATCCGCCGGGGCACCGCTGCCATCACCGAGGCTGCCGAGGGCTTGCGTGCCGGGGACCTGCGGGTCAATGCCGCCGTGCACGGCAGGGATGACCTGGCACAGATCGCCGAGGCCCTCAACGCCGCGCTGGTGCAGTTGCGCAACTCCCTGGACGGGGTGAACCGCGAAAGCCAGCAACTGGGTGGCACCGTGCGCCAGTTGAACGACCAGGCCGAGGAAACCCTCGTTTCGGTGGAGCAGCAGCAAGGCCAGGTCAGTCAGATTGCAGCCGCTGCCCATCAGTTGGCAGCCACGGCCCAGACGGTGGCGGAAAGCTGCGAAGGTGCCGCTGCCGACGCCCAGCAGACCCGCCAGATCGCCATGCAGAGCAACCAGCGCAGCGCCCGCACCGGGGCCAGCATGCGCGAACTCAGCAGCCGCCTCGGCGAGACGGTCACCGCCTTGCAGCAACTGCGCGAGCAGACCCAGCAGATCAACCGCGTGGTGGACGTGATCAAGGGCATTGCCGAGCAGACCAACCTGTTGGCCCTCAATGCTGCCATCGAAGCCGCCCGCGCCGGCGAACAGGGCCGAGGCTTCGCCGTGGTGGCCGACGAAGTGCGCAGCCTGTCCCAGCGCACCCAGGATTCCACCCAGGAGATCGGCGACACCGTCTCCAGCCTGCAAGGCGTGGTCGGTCAGGCCGTGGCGCTGATGGAGGCCGCCTACCGCCAGGCCGAGGGCGACGTCGGCAGCGTGTTGAGCATGGGTGATGACCTGTCGGGGATCGCCGACGCCGTGCAACGGGTGAGCGACCGCCTGGCGCAGATCGCCACCGCCGCCGAACAGCAGGCGGCCACCGCCGACGAGGTCAGTGGCAACATCCAGCAGGTGGACCGGGCCGCCGCGCTGCTGCTGGGCGGAGCGCGCTCGGTGCAGAGTGTGGCCGAACAACTGCGCCTGGGCAGTCAGGCCCTGCACGACAACACCTCGCGCTTCCGCCTGGGGTGAGCCGCTAGCCGCGCCAGAATGGCTTGAGCCCTTCCTCCAGCGCCTGGGCGCGGGTCAGGCCTATGTCCTTCAGGGCATGCTCGTCCAGCTCCAGCAGTGCCTTGCGGGTCGTCAGGCGCAGCCAGAAGCGCTGCCAGGTACTGCCGGGCAGGCGCACCGATGCGGCGGTGCGTTCTCCGGCCTGCATCAGTTCCTGTGGGTGAAGGGTCAGCCGTACATCGCTCAAGCCGCTCATCTCCGGACTCCTGGCGTTTTGGGGGTGAAGCCATTGTCCGGCGACGGGGGCTGTTCGATACAGATTCAAGATTGAAGGATTTTCTTCATACAGATTGTCGGGATCGGCATCTGAATCCACAATCGGCGGCGAATCTGTATGGTCGGCGGCCACGTGTGAGTCGCCAGGGAGAACAGCATGACGCTCTACAGCCAGCTCGCCGAAACCCTGGGTGAGCGCATCGAGCAGGGCTACTACCGCCCCGGCGACCGCCTGCCCTCGGTGCGCGCCCTGAGCCAGGAGCACGGCGTCAGCCTCAGTACCGTGCAGCAGGCCTACCGGGTGCTGGAGGACCAGGGCCTGGCGGAGCCCCGGCCCAAGTCCGGCTACTTCGTCTCTCTGCGCCGGCAGATGCCCGAGTTGCCCGCCGTGGCGCGGGCCGCCCAACGGCCGGTGGAGGTGTCGCAGTGGAGTGACCTGCTGGAGCTGGTGCGTCGCGGCGCGCGGGATGGACTGGTGCAACTGGGGCGCGGTATGCCCGACATCACCAGTCCCACCCTGCGCCCACTGCTGCGCAACCTGGCCCAGGCTGCCCGGCGCAGCGATCTCGGCGGGTTGTATTACGACAGCCTGCAGGGCTCCCAGGCGCTGCGCGAACAGGTCGCGCGCCTGCTGCTGGACAGCGGCAACCGCATACCCGCCAGCGATCTGATCATCACCACTGGCTGCCATGAAGCGCTCTCCACGGCGATCCGCACCGTGTGCCAGCCTGGCGACATCGTCGCGGTGGACTCGCCCAGCTTCCATGGCGCCATGCAGGCCCTGAAGGGCTTCGGCATGAAGGCTCTGGAACTGCCCACCGACCCGCTCAACGGCATCAGCCTGGAGGCGCTGGAGATGGCCCTGGAGCAGTGGCCGATCAAGCTCATCCAGCTCACCCCCAGTTGCAACAACCCGCTGGGCTACATCATGCCCGAGGTCCGCAAGCGCGCCCTGCTGGAGCTGGCCCAGCGCTATGACGTGGCGATCCTCGAGGACGACGTCTACGGCGACCTCGCCTACCGCTACCCGCGTCCGCGCACCATCAAGTCCTTCGACGAGGACGGTCGCGTGCTGCTTTGCAGCTCCTTCTCCAAGACCGTCGCGCCGGGCCTGCGCATGGGTTGGATCGCCCCCGGGCGCTACTTCGACCGCCTGCTGCACATGAAGTACATCTCCTCCGGCGCCACCGCCACCCAGCCGCAACTGGCGCTGGCCGAGTTCATCGCCAGCGGCGCCTACGAACCTCACGTGCGGCGTATGCGCGCCCAGTACCAGCAGGGGCGCGACCAGATGATCGACTGGGTGATGACGCACTTCCCCGAGGGCACCCGCGTCAGCCGCCCCCAGGGCGGCTTCATGCTTTGGGTGGAGCTGGCGGCCGGCTTCGACACCCTGCGCCTCAACCGCGAGTTGCTGCAGGATGGGGTGCAGATCGCCCCCGGCAGCCTCTTTTCCGCCTCCGGCAAGTACCGCAACTGCCTGCGCATGAACTACGCCCCCCGCCCCAGTGCCGCCCAGGAAGCGGCCGTACGCAAGGTGGGCGAGCGGGTGAAGGTGTTGATGGCGCAAAGCGAGGGTGCACAGGAGGAGGGCCCTGTGGGAGCGAATTCATTCGCGAGGGTATGAGCACCGATGGCTTCCGGCGTGCGATAGCAGTCCTACCCACTGATCCGATGTTTCCGGCGCTCACCCTTGCGACCGAACGGCCCTCGCCTGGCTAGAGTCCGATCTTTCCACCGGAAGAGGAGAGGCTCGTGGGCAGCCGTGATCTGCGCAAGGGACGTGTTTCCCAACTCGGCAGGGTCTATCTCGTTACCGCGACAACCGCTGATCGACGCCCGTTCTTTGCCCACTTCGCCCATGCCCGGTTGCTGGTCGGCGAGTTGAGGCGCCTGCAGCGCTTCGAGCTGGCGTACTCATTGGCCTGGGTGGTCATGCCCAATCACTTCCACTGGCTTATGCGGCTCGATGCACCGGTGTCGCTGTCTTCAGTGGTCAAGGTCTTGAAGGGGCGTACGGCCAGGCACCTGGGGCTGTTGATGGGAGAACGCTGTGCGGTCTGGCAGCCGGGTTTCCATGACCGGGCGTTGCGGCGCGAAAGTGAGCTGCTGCCGGTTGCGCGCTATGTGGTGGCGAACCCGCTGAGGGCTGGTTTGGTGAAACGCCTGGGTGATTACCCGCATTGGGATGCCATGTGGCTGTGAGTGCCTGGCGGCCCTTCGGGCCGCGTCGCGAATGAATTCGCTCCCACAGCTTCAGGGGAGTGCGCTCCGCTACTCCGTCTTCTCCCCACCCGCCAGATGCCCCGCCAAGGTCCGCAGGGCGCCGAGCTGGCGGCAGATCAGGGCCAGTTCGGTCTGCACCAGGCGTACGCGCTCGTCCATGTCTTCCGGCAACTGCTCCAGTGTCTTGGCCTGGGCCTCTTCGCTATCGCTGTGGATGGCCACCGGCTGGCGCTGGGCCATGGCGGCGGCGATGGCTTCCAGGGTGGCGGCGATGCGTTCGCCGGCCTCGGCCAGGGCCGGCTCCAGCACCAGCGGCTCGGCACTGCGGTGGGCGCCGAGGGCGGAGAGGTAGCTGAGCAGGGTGTGGGACAGCACCAGAAAGCGGAAGCCCATCTCGGCGTCCTTCCGGAAGTGCCCGGGTTCCATGAGCATGTTGGCCAGGGTAGTGGACAGCGCTGCGTCGGCGTTGTGGGCGTTGCGCCGGGCCAGGCGGTAGGCCAGGTCGTCGCGCTTGCCGCTGGTGTACTGCTGGAGGATCTGCCGCAGGTAGTGGGCGTTGTAGACCAGGGTGGTGGAGACCACTCGGTGCAACCCGCGACCCTGCCAGTCGGGGAGGATGAAGATCACCGCCAGGGCGGCGATCAGGCTGCCCAGCAGGGTATCCACCAGGCGCGGCACGAACAGGCCGTAGCTGTCGCCGACCTGGTTGAAGCAGAACAGCACCATCAGGGTGATCGCCGCCGTCGCCAGGGTGTAGCGGGTGGCGCGGTTGGTGAAGAAGATCACCCCGGCCACCACGGCGAACATCGATTGCACCAGGGCGCTGGGGAACAGGTCGAACAGTGCCCAGCCCAGGACCAGGCCGATCACCGTGCCGATGATCCGCTGCACCAGCTTGCGCCGCGTGGCGCCGAAGTTGGGCTGGCAGACAAAGACCGTGGTCAGCAGGATCCAGTAGCCCTGGCTCGGGTGGATCAGGTGCAGCACGCCGTAGCCGGCGGACAGGGCGATGGCCATGCGCAGGGCATGGCGGAACACCACCGAGGTGGGGGTGAAGTTCTGCTTCAGGCGCTCCCAGACGTCCTTCAAGCCCTTGGGCGAGCGGTCCAGCAGGCTGCTGTCCTGAGCCTCGGCGAGGGCGTCGGGGTTGCTGGCGTCGGTCAGTAGCCGATCCAGGGTGGAGAGGTTGCTGGCCAGGGCGTTGAGCGAGCGCAGCAGGCCGCGCCAGGCCGGGTTGCTCTGGATGCGCAGGTGCTCCAGGGAGCGGTGCAGGTCTTGCAGGGCCTGGGTGCCGTCGTGGTACTCGAACGGCTGGCGCATCTGGATGGCCTGGCCCAGGGCCTGGCAGGCGCCGCCCTGCTGGCGCAGCAGGCGCTGGCAGCGGAACAGCACGTCGCTGTGGAAGAAGGCCTCGGCCAACTGGTTGTAGGGGTAGTGGGAGGAGCTGGCGCGCTCGTGGATGTCCTGGGCCAGGAAGTACAGCTTCAGGTAGCGGCTGACCTTGGGCCGCGGCCGGGCGTTGCCGACCCGGTGCAGGATGATTTCCTTGGCGGCGTTGAGCGCGCTGACCACCTTGCCGTTCTGCTGGGCCAGCTCCAGGCGCTTGGCCTCTACGTCCAGCTCCCGCAGGGGCTCGAACAGGCTGGACTTGAGCTTGAGGTACTGCCCCAGCTCGCGGTAGAGCCGCGCCAGGCTCTGCTGCACTGGCTGGTGGGTGAACAGCGCCTGCCAGATCACCGAGAGCAGGCCGTACCAGGCGGCGCCGCTCACCAGCAGTGCCGGTTCGCGCCAGAGGTCGTCGGGCACGCCATTGCGCTGGTCGACGCCGATCATGCTGTAGATCGACAGGATCAGCGTCGCCGAGGCGATGGTGGCGTAACGCTCGCCCAGTGCGCCGAGCATGGTCAGGCCGAAGCTGGCCAGCGCCAGGGCGGCGACGAACAACCAGGGGTAGGGGAACAGCAACTCCACCGAGAGCGAAGCGATGCTGAAGCAGCCCAGGGTCACCAGCAGCGCCTGGATACGCCCTTGCCAACTGTCGTCAGTTTCCGCGAGGGCGCTGGCGATGATGCCGAGGAACAGCGGGATGAGGGCGTCCATCCGGTCCAGGGACCAGCACAACGCCATGCTGCCGGTCAGCGCAATGGAGACCCGCAGGCTGTAGCTGAACTTGTCCTGGGCCCAGAGGCGGCGCAGGGAATGGCTGAACGACGTAGCGGACATGGTGGCCTTGTGAGCGGGCGATTCGGAACGGCAGCCGCATAGAGCGGCCTGCCTGAGGTTACCGCTTGGATGTTTCCCGGGCGAGGTGGGTTACAGCGATACGCCGCGTTTGTGCAGTGCCTGGCGCCGGTGGGCATGCTGGCGTCAGGCGATTGTTCGGCGCCTCCGTCTGAAGCGGTCTACCCTGAGAAGGCGGCCTCCCGGGTGCTGCCGTCTCTGCCTGGAAGTGGGACTCTCCTATGACCAAGACTCTTCGCTTGCTGTTCCTGTTCCTGTTCTTGCTGCTGGGTGCGGCTGGCCTGCGCGCCGAGCCGCTGCGGCTGGCCGGTGACGTCTGGCCGCCCTTCACCGATGCGCGCTTGCCGGGAAATGGCCTCGCCGTGCAGTTGGTGGAGGCCGCCCTGCAGCGCGCCGGCTACACCACGAAGTACTTTGAGGTGCCCTGGGCCCGAGTGCTGCAGGGCGTGCAGGTGGGTGACTATGACGTGGTGGTGAGCGCCTGGTACAAGGACGACCGGGTGGTCTATGGGCTGTACTCCGAGCCTTACCTGGTCAACCGTATCCGCTTCGTGCAGCGCCGCGGCGCCGGTCTCCACTACACGAAGCTGGATGACCTGTTGCCCTACAGCCTGGCGGTGGTGCGCGGCTATGCCTATTTCCCTGGCTTCGACCAGGACGCCCGCCTGAAGCGGCTGTCGGTGGTGGGCTTCGAGATGGGCGCGCGGATGGTGGCGGCGGGGCGGGTGAACCTGACCCTGGAGGACGAGCTGGTGGCCCGCTACCACTTCGGCCGTGGGCTCAAGGGCATCCGCGATGAGCTGGAGTTCCTGCCGCAACCACTGTCGGAGAACAACCTGGCGATCCTCGTGCGCCGCAGTCTGCCCCAGCACCGTGAGGTGGTGGAGCGTTTCAACCGGGCACTGCAAGAGATGCGCGAGGACGGCACCTACCAGCGCATCCTCGACGCTCAGGGGCTCTGAGCGCCTGCTCCAGCGCGAAGCAGGTCTGAGCGTCAGAGCAGGGTGCGCCCGCGCCCCTGGCTCTTGGCTTCGTAGAGGCGCTGGTCGGCTTTCTGCAGCAGGGCTTCCAACTCCTCCGGCTCGCCGTGGTAGACCCCTGCGCTGAACGACAGCGGCGGTGCCTCATCGGCATAGCGCAGCCGTGCGCAATTGCGCCGCAACTGGTCCAGCGTCGCCTGAACGGTCACGCCGTCGGCGTCGCTGAGCAGGGCGAACTCCTCGCCGCCCAGGCGGCCCAGCACGGCATCGGGGAAGCTGTGGCGGAACACCTTGGCGAACATCACCAGGGCGGTGTCGCCGCTGGCGTGGCCGTAGTCGTCGTTGATGCGCTTGAAGAAGTCCAGATCGATCATCGCCACGCTGATCGGCTGGCTGTTGCGCCGGGCCTGCTGCAGGCGTTCGGCGCACTGCTCGTAGAACGCACGGCGGTTGAACAGCTCGGTGAGCGAGTCGTACAGCGCGGCCTGGCGCAGGGCCTTGAGCATGTCGCGGCGCTCCAGGCTGAACATCACCCGGCAGTTCAGCTCCTCGGTGCAGAAGGGCTTGCGCAGGAAGTCATCGGCACCGTGCTTGATGAACATGGCGCTGAGCGAGCCCTTTGCGTCGGCCGACAGGCCGAGGATGATCAACTCGTTGCGGCGCATCTTCTGGCGCAGGGTCTTCACCAGCTCGAAGCCGCTGATACCGGGCATGCCGTGGTCAACCAGCAGCAGGTCGATGTCGGTCTGCTCCTGGAGGATGCGCAAGGCCTCGTCGCCGTCGCAGGCTTCGATCACCTGGTACTGGTGGGGTGTCAGCACCCGGCGGACGAACTTGCGGGTGGCGTCGGAATCCTCGGCCACCAGGATCTTCACCCCGCGGTTGCGCTCCAGGCGGTGCAGCAGGCGGAAGGCGTACTCGTAGGAGTGCTGACTTTCCTTGAGCACGTAGTCCACCACGCCCTTGAGCAGCAGGTTGTCGCGGCGTTGCTCGTCGTAGGAGCCGGTGAGGACGATGCAGGGCACGGCATGGCGCAGCACCAGATCGACCACCTCGCCGTCCGGGGCATCCGGCAGGTTGAGGTCGACGATGGCGGCGAAGAACAGCGCGGCCGAGGTTTCCAGCAGCACTTCGGCCTCGCCCATGCTGGCGCAGAACAGCGGCTGCAGGTCCGGCTCCTGGCGGAACAGGTGCTCCAGGATCTTAAGGACCAGCGGGCTGTCTTCGATGACCAGAATGTTGCGCACTACTTGCTCCATTGCCTCGACGACAGGCACGTTGTCGCCAGCGCTGTGTTTCGATCGATCCGTTCCGGGGTGTCGCTAGAGGAGGCGCACCTTGAAGATACGCCCCTTGATCCGGCCTTCCGCAAGACGCTGGAGTGCCTGGCGGGCAATGCTCCTGTCCACGGCCACGAAGGCCTGGAAGTCGAAGATGGCTATCTTGCCCACCTGCGTGCCGGGAATTCCAGCCTCGCCGGTGAGTGCGCCGAGGATATCGCCAGGGCGAACCTTGTCCTTGCGCCCTCCACTGATACACAGCGTAGCCATAGGTGGCAGAAGCGGCTCGCGATTCTTCACCACTAATTCATCCAGGCGCTGCCAGTTCAGCGGCGCCTGCTGCAGGGCTTCGATGGCCGAGGCGCGGCTGGCCTCGGCCGGGGCCACCAGGCTCAGGGCCAGGCCCTTCTCCCCGGCACGGCCGCTGCGGCCGACGCGGTGGATGTGCACTTCGGCATCGCGGGACAGCTCGACGTTGATCACCGCTTCCAGCCCGGCAATGTCCAGGCCACGGGCGGCGACGTCGGTGGCCACCAGCACGCAGAGGCTGCGATTGGCGAACAGGGTCAGCACCTGGTCGCGGTCGCGCTGCTCCATTTCGCCGTGCAGGCTCTGTGCCGAAATACGCAGGGACTGCAGGTGTGCCACCAGCTCCTGGCACTGCTGCCGGGTCTGGCAGAAGGCGATGCAGGACTGCGGGCGCACGTGCATGAGCAGGTGGGCCACGGCTTCGAAGCGCTGGCGCGGGTCGATCTCGTAGAAGCGCTGCTCGATCTGCTGGTCGTCGTGCCGCGACTCCACTTCGACCCGCTGCGGGTCACGCAGGAAGCGCGAGGCCAATCGGCCGATGCCATCGGGGTAGGTGGCGGAAAACAGCAGGGTCTGGCGCTTGGCCGGGGCCAGGCTGACGACTTCCTCGATGGCCTCGATGAAGCCCATGTCGAGCATGCGGTCGGCCTCGTCCAGCACCAGGGTGCGCAGGCCGTCGAGCACCAGGCTGGCCCGGCGAAGGTGCTCCAGCACACGGCCCGGGGTGCCGACGACGATGTGCGCGCCGTGCTCCAGGGAGCCGATCTGCGGGCCCAGCGGCATGCCGCCGCACAGGGTGAGGATCTTGATGTTGTCTGCCGCACGGGCCAGCCGGCGCAGTTCCTTGGCCACCTGGTCGGCCAGTTCGCGGGTGGGGCATAGCACCAGGGCCTGGCAGCCGAAGAAGCGCGGGTTGAGCCCTTCCAGCAGGCCGATGCCGAAGGCGGCGGTCTTGCCGCTGCCGGTCTTGGCCTGGGCGATCAGGTCACGGCCCTGGAGGATCACGGGCAGACCGAGGGCCTGGATGGGCGTTGTCTCCCGGTAGCCGAGGGCCTCGAGGTTGGCCTGCATGGCGGCGGACAGGGGAAGACTGCTGAAGGGTAGGGTGCTCACGGAGGGGGCCTGGTGGGTCATCTGGGCGCGCAGTTTAGCAGGATGAAGAGTCATCACCGCCGGCCGTTGGCGACCGGCGGCGGGGTTTCAGTGGCCGCCGTCGTCCACCGGGCGGACGACGCGGCCACTGTCGGCGGGCAACTGCAGGAAGATCGCCGCCGCCATCAGGGTCAGCACGCCGACGCACAGGTAGGTGGCCTGGAAGGCTTCCAGCACGCTCTGGGCGTCGGGCTTGCCGAAGCCGCCGAGCAATGCGGCGGCCACGGCAACGCCGAGGCCCATGGACAGTTGCATCACCACCGAGAGCAGGCTGTTGCCGCTGCTGGCCTGCTGGTCGTCGAGGTCCAGCAGGGTCACGGTGTTCATGGCGGTGAACTGCATCGAGTTGACTGCACCGAGGGCAGCGAGCTGGGCCAGCAGCAGCGGGTAGGGCGTGCTGGCGTCTACCAGGGCCAGGCTGGCGATCAGGCCGCCAAGCAGGGCGGTGTTGCCCAGCAGCAGGCGGCGGTAGCCGAGGCGGTCCAGCAGTGGCTTGGCCAGGGGTTTGGCGAGCATGGCCGAGAGCGCCAGGGGGATCAGCGTCATGCCCGCCTGGGCCGGGCCGAAGCCCAGCGCCACCTGCAGCAGTAGCGGGGTGAGGAACGGCAGGGCGCCGCTGCCCAGGCGCGAGAACAGGTTGCCGAGGATGCCGGCGGCGAAGGTGCGGGTGCGGAACAGCGAGGGTGGGAACAGCGGCTGCTCGATCTGCATGGCGTGCAGCCAGTAGGCCGCCAGGCAGGCGATGCCGGCGAACAGCAGGAGCATCACCCGCACGTGGGGCAGGTGCAGTTCGCCCAGGCCTTCCAGGGCGATGGTGATCAGCACCATCGCCGTGCCGAACAGCAGGAAGCCGCGCAGGTCCAGGCGCACCGGGCCGCTGCTGCGCAGGTCCGGCAGAAAGCGCCCGGCGGCGTAGGCGCCGAGCAGGCCCACCGGCAGGTTGATGAGGAAGATCCAGTGCCAGGTGGCGTATTCCACCAGCCAGCCGCCAAGGGTCGGGCCGATCAGTGGGCCGAGCAGGCCGGGCAGGGTGACGAAGCTCATGATCCGCACCAGCTCGGTGCGGGGGTAGCTGCGCAGCACCATCAGCCGGCCCACGGGCATCATCAGGGCGCCGCCCAGGCCTTGCACCACCCGCGCCACCACCAGTTGGCCGAGGGTGTTGGAGAGGGCGCAGGACAACGAGCCGAGGGTGAACAGCAGCACCGCCCCGAGGAACACCCGACGGGTGCCGAAGCGGTCCGCCAGCCAGCCGGAGGCGGGGATCAGCAGGGCCACGGTGAGCATGTAGGCGATCACCACCGACTGCATGCGCAGCGGGTCTTCGGCGAGGTCGCGGGCCATGGTGGGCAGGGCGGTGTTGAGGATGGTGCCGTCCAGGGCCTGCATGAAGAAGGCGATGGCCACGAGCCAGGGCAGCAGGCGGGCGGTGCGGGAATCGAGCGGTGGTGAGGCGGGCATGGGAATCCTCGAGAGGATGACCCGGGGACTTTAGGCTGGCAGGAGGGCGCTGTCATCCGTTGCCCGCCACGGCTGCGCCGTGGCGGGCGTCGGGTCAGCTCGCCTTGCGCTGCGGCTCGGTGCGCACGGGGGCGTCACCGGCCACGTAGTACGCAGCGGTGCTGCGTGGCAGCGGTTGGCGGCCACGGATTTTGTCGGCGATCTTCTCGGCCATCATGATGGTGGTGGCGTTGAGGTTGCCGGTGATGATCTCCGGCATGATCGACGCGTCCACCACCCTCAGGCCTTCCATACCGTGTACGCGGCCCTGGCCATCCACCACCGCCATGTCGTCGGTGCCCATCTTGCAGGAGCAGGAGGGGTGGAACGCGGTTTCGGCGTGGTTGCGGATGAATTCGTCCAGCTCGGCATCGGTCTGCTTGTCCGCGCCCGGGCTCAGCTCGCGACCGCGATAGGGGTCGAGGGCCGGCTGGGCCATGATTTCGCGGGTGATGCGGATGCCGTCGCGGAACTCCTGCCAGTCCTGCTCGTGGGACATGTAGTTGAACAGGATGCTCGGGTGCTGGCGCGGGTCGCGGGACTTCACGTGGATACGGCCGCGGCTCGGCGAGCGCATGGAGCCCATGTGCGCCTGGAAGCCGTGCTCCTGCACGCCCTTGCTGCCGTTGTAGTTAATCGCCACCGGCAGGAAGTGGTACTGGATGTTGGGCCAGGCGAACTCGGGGCGGGTGCGGATGAAGCCACCGGCCTCGAACTGGTTGCTGGCGCCCAGGCCCTTGCCGAGGAACAGCCACTCGGCACCGATGGCCGGCTGGTTCCACCACTTGGTGGCCGGGTAGATGGAGACCGGCTCCTTGCAGGCGTACTGCAGGTACAGCTCGAGGTGGTCCTGCAGGTTGGCGCCGACGCCGGGCAGGTCGTGGACAACCGGGATGTCGAGGCTGCGCAGCAGGTCGCTGGGGCCGACGCCGGAGCGTTGCAGCAGTTGCGGCGAGGCGATGGCACCGCTGCAGACGATCACTTCACGGCGGGCGTGGGCGGTGATGCGCTGGTCGCTGTCGCCCTTGAGGTAGTCAACGCCGATGGCGCGCTTGCCGCTGAACAGCACGCGGTCGGTCAGGGCGTGGGTGACGATGGTCAGGTTCGGGCGGTTGCGCGCCTGGTCCAGGTAGCCACGGCCGGTGGCGGCACGGCGACCTTTCGGGGTGACGGTGCGGTCCATGGGGCCGAAGCCTTCCTGCTGGTAGCCGTTGAGGTCATCGGTACGCGGGTAGCCGGCCTGTACGCCGGCCTCGACCATGGCGTGGAACAGCGGGTTGTTGCCGTTCTTCGGCGTGGTGACGCTCACCGGGCCGTCGCCGCCGTGGTAGTCGTTGGGGCCGATGTCGCGGGTCTCGGCCTTGCGGAAGTAGGGCAGGCAGTCGAGGTAGGTCCAGTCTTCCAGGCCCGGGGCCTTGGCCCAGGTGTCGAAATCCAGGGCGTTGCCGCGGATGTAGCACATGCCGTTGATCAGCGAGGAGCCACCCAGGCCCTTGCCGCGCCCGCATTCCATGCGGCGGTTGTTCATGTAGGGCTCGGGGTCGGTCTCGTAGGCCCAGTTGTAGCGGCGGCCCTGCAGCGGGTAGGCGAGGGCGGCGGGCATCTGGGTGCGGAAGTCGAAGCGGTAGTCGGGGCCACCGGCTTCCAGCAGCAGGACGCTGACGTCGGCGTCTTCGGTCAGGCGGGTAGCCAGTACGTTACCGGCCGAGCCGGCACCGACGATGATGTAGTCGAATTCCATGGGTCATCCTCCGGATGGGCTGCGGGCTGCAAGCGCCAGGCCGCACCGTGTGCGGCGCGCGGGCTTGCAGCCGAGTCGCTTGAGGCTTGCGGGGGCTGGGCTCAGAACACCGAGGCGTAGTCGCCGAGCTCCACCTGCACGGACTTGATGCGGGTGTAGTGGGCCAGGGTGGTGATGCCGTTCTCGCGGCCGACGCCGGATTGCTTGTAGCCACCCACCGGCATCTCGGCGGGGGATTCGCCCCAGGTGTTGATCCAGCAGATGCCGGCTTCCAGCTTGTGGATCACACGGTGGGCGCGGGCCAGGTCGCGGGTGACGACGCCGGCGGCCAGGCCGTAGTCGGTGTCGTTGGCGCGGCGGATCACTTCGTCTTCGGTTTCGTAGGTGAGGATGCTCATCACCGGGCCGAAGATTTCCTCGCGGACGATGGTCATGTCGTCGGTGCAGTCGGCGAACACGGTGGCGGCCACATAGGCGCCCTTGGCGAACTCGCCTTCGGTCACACGCTCACCGCCGATCACCAGGCGTGCGCCTTCCTTGCGGCCGGCCTCGATGTAGCCGAGCACGCTTTCCATGTGGGCGAAGCTGGTCAGCGGGCCGAAGTTGGTGCTGGCCTGCTCCGGGTTGCCCAGGCGGATGCGCTTGACGCGCTCGACCACCTTGGCTTCGAAGGCTGCAGCCAGGGATTTGGGCACGAACACGCGGGTGCCGTTGGTGCAGACCTGGCCGGAGCTGAAGAAGTTGGCCATGACGGCGATGTCGGCGGCGCGGTCAAGGTCGGCGTCGTCGAAGATGATCAGCGGCGACTTGCCGCCCAGTTCCATGGTCACTTCCTTCAGCGAGGAGCTGGAGGCGCTGGCCATGACCTTCTTGCCGGTGGAGGTGCCGCCGGTGAAGGAAATCTTCTCGATCAGCGGGTGCTCGGTCAGCCACTGGCCGACTTCACGGCCGCTGCCGGTGAGGACGTTGAACACGCCATCCGGCACCCCGGCTTCGGTGTAGATCTCGGCCAGCTTGAGGGCGGTCAGCGGGGTGACTTCGCTGGGCTTGAAGATCATGGCGTTGCCGGCGGCCAGGGCCGGGGCGGATTTCCACATGGCGATCTGGATCGGGTAGTTCCAGGCGCCGATGCCGGCGACCACGCCGAGCGGCTCGCGGCGGGTGTAGACGAAGCTGGTTTCGCGCAGGGGGATCTGCTCGCCTTCCAGGGCGGGGATCAGGCCGGCGTAGTACTCGATCACGTCGGCGCCGGTGACGATGTCCACTGCCTGGGTCTCGGCCAGTGGCTTGCCGGTGTCGAGGGTTTCCAGCGCGGCCAGCTCATCGTTGCGCTCGCGCAGGATGTCCACGGCACGGCGCAGGATGCGCGAACGCTGCATGGCGGTCATGGCGGCCCAGACCTTCTGGCCCTCGACGGCACTGGCGACGGCGCGCTCGACGTCGTCCTTGCTGGCGCGCTGGACGTTGGCCAGGACTTCGCCATTGGCGGGGTTGATGGTTTCGAAGGTGGCGCCGCTGGTGGCTTCGACGTAGCGACCGCCGATGTAGAGCTTCTGTTCTTCGAATCGGGCCATGGGGATCGTCCTCTCAGGTCTCGTTACGCAAGGCGGGGTGCCTTTGTGCACCCCTTTCTCGTGATTCCAGGACGGCAAAGGGCCGCCCGATCAGGGTGAAAACGAGCCTACTTTATTTTTATTGAACGTTCAAACAACAAAGAATAAGCTGCGCGGCATGGACCGATGTGCGGCAGTTCGCCGCACCCTGTCCAGGCCGCAATGCAGAGGCTTCGCCGGGGTTCATGAGCGGGTCGGGCAGGGCGGCGCGGGTCTGTGGTTGCGCCGACAGGCGCGTGCCTTAACTGCCTTGGAGCTCTGCTGTCCATGAGTACCGCCTCTTCCCACCCCGGCCACGGTGTGCAGCCGCGGCTGAATCCCGTGGTGTTCTTCGGATCGACGGTGTCGATCCTGCTGCTCACCCTCGTGCTGATTCTCTTCCCCGAACAGGCCGGCCTGTGGCTCGGCAAGGCCCAGGCCTGGCTGTCCCGCAGCTTCGGCTGGTACTACATGCTGGCGATCGGTGCCTACCTGTTCTTCGTGCTCTACGTGGCCTTCTCCCGCTACGGCAACCTGCGCCTGGGGGCGGACGGCGAGCGTCCCGACTTCAGCTACGGCGCCTGGGCGGGGATGCTGTTCTCCTCGGGCATCGGCATCTCGCTGCTGTACTTCGCGGCGTCCGAACCGCTGGACCACCTCTACAACCCGCCGGAAGGCGAGGCGGGCACCCAGCACGCCGCGCGCCAGGCGTTGCAACTGACCTTCCTCCACTGGGGCGTGCACGGTTGGGCGATCTATGCGCTGGTGGGCCTGGCGGTCGGCTACTTCGCCTACCGCCACAACCAGCCGCTGGCGTTGCGCTCGGCACTCTACCCGCTGTTCGGCGAACGCCTGATGAAGGGTTCGGTGGGCAATGCGGTGGACTGCTTCGGCATCTTCGTCACCCTGCTGGGCCTGGTGACCAACCTGGGCATCGGCTCGCTGCAGGTTTCCTCCGGCCTGGAGTACCTGTTCGGCTACCCCCACAGCCAGACCGCGCTGCTGGCGGTGATCCTGGTGATGAGCCTGGTGGCGACCCTGGCCGCCGTGTCGGGCATCGAGAAGGGCATCCGCCGGCTGTCCAACCTGAACATCATCCTGTTCAGCGGCCTGCTGCTGTTCGTGCTGCTGGCGGGCAATACCCTGCACCTGCTCAACAGCCTGGTGCAGAACCTGGGCGACTACCTCAACGGCCTAGTGCTGAAGACCTTCGACCTCTATGTCTACACCGGCCAGAGCGGCAAGAGCGAAGCCTGGATGGGCCTGTGGACCCTGTTCTACTGGGCCTGGTGGATTTCCTGGGCGCCCTTCGTCGGCATGTTCATCGCCCGTATCTCCCGTGGGCGTACTGCCCGTGAGCTGGTGTGCGGCGTAATGCTGATCCCGCTGGGCTTCACCCTGGCCTGGCTGTCGGTGTTCGGCAACAGCGCGCTGGACCTGGTGATGCAGCAGAACGCCGTGGAGCTGGGCAAGGCCGCGCTGGAGCAGCCGTCCATGTCCATCTACCTGCTGCTGGAGCATTACCCGATGGCCAAGGTGGTGATCGGCCTGTCCATCTGCGTGGGCTTCGTGCTGTTCCTCACCCCGGCCGACTCCGGCTCGGTGATGCTGGCCAACCTGTCCCGCAAGGGTGGCGAGCTGGACGAGGACGCGCCGAACTGGCTGCGCATCTTCTGGTCCGTGGTGATCACCCTGGTGACCATCGGCCTGCTGTTCGCCGGCAACTTCACCGCCATGCAGACGGTGGTGGTGCTGGCGGGGCTGCCGTTCTCGGTGGTGCTGCTGCTGTACATGTTCGCCTTGCTCAAGGCGATGCGCGCCGACCTTGACGGCGAGTCGCTGGAACGCCGCTCGCCGGTATCGGTGCCCGGCCCGGTCTGATCGGCCTGCCATGCAAAACGCCCTGGGGGAAACCCCGGGGCGTTTTCGTTTCAGGCGGGTGGCGTGTCGATGGGGGACGGAGCACCACGGATCAGCGAGCGGCCTTGGCCAGTTGCTGGTCCAGGTAGTCGTAGGCGATGTGCAGGGACTGCCGGGTGTCGGCTTCGCCGGAGAGGGCACTGCGCAGCCACAGTCCGTCGATCAGTGCTGCCAGGCCGCGGGCGGCCGCGCGAGCGGTCTGGACGTCCAGCACCCTGCGCAGCTCGCAGCAGAGGTTGGAGTAGAGGCGGTGATCGTTGACCCGCTGCAGGCGGCGCAGGGAGGGGTGGTGCATGCTGGCGGCCCAGAAGGCCAGCCAGGTCTTCATGGCCGGGCCGTTGACCTGGCTGTCGTCGAAGTTGCCTTCGATGATGGCCCGCAGGTGGGCGCGTGGGCTGCCGTCCACCAGGGCGGCGCGGCGCTCGCGCACGGCGGTGCTGAGCGCCTGCATCAGGTGGCGCATGGTGGCCTCGAGCAGGCCGTTCTTGTCCTTGAAGTAGTGGCTGATGATGCCGTTGGAGACGCCGGCGAGGCGCGCGATGTAGGCGATGCTGGCGTCGGCCATGCCGACCTTGTCGACGGCCTCGAGGGTGGCATGGATCAGTTGCGAGCGGCGGATCGGCTGCATTCCGACCTTGGGCATCGGGGATTTCCACCATTTTGTGTGGGTATCGGGAAGGCGGAGTCTAGGGCGTAATTAATTGATTGATCAATCAGCGTTGTCGTCGCAGGCGGGTAGGGGCCGAGGTGCCCGGTGATGGGGCGGTTTTGCCCTGCAGGGCATCCAGGCGCTGGGGCACGGCCCATGAAAAAGCCCCCGACGGCAGGGCCGGCGGGGGCTTGGGCGAGCGTGGCGCGGCTTACTTCAGCCACTCCTCCACGCGCTGCGGGTTCTTGGCGATCCAGGCCTTGGCGGCGTCTTCCGGTTTGGCGCCTTCGCGGATGGCCAGCATCACGGCACCGACTTCCTCGCCGCTCCAGGAGAATTTCTTCAGGAAGGCGGTGGCATCGGCCGCCTTGGCTTCCAGGCCCGGGTTGGCCACGGTGTCGACGTGCTCGTCATCGCCGAAGACTTTCTTCGGGTCTTCCAGGAAACGCAGTTTCCACTTGGCGAACATCCAGTGGGGAATCCAGCCGGTCACCACGATGGGCTTCTGCGCCTTCTCGGCGCGGGTCAGGGCGGTGGCCATGGCCGGGCCGGAGCTGGGCATCAGCTTGATGTCCAGGTTGTATTGCTTGATCGCGTCTTCGGTGCGGCGCATCACGCCGGCACCGGCGTCGATCCCGGTGATCTTGCCGTCGAAATCGGCCTTGTAGGTGTTCAGGTCTTCGATGGATCTGGCCTGGACGTAGTCCGGCACGATCAGGCCGATCTTGGCCCCTTTGTAGTTGGAACCGAGGACGACCACCTTGTCCTTGAGCTTCTCGTAGTACTCGCCGTGTGTGGCCGGCAGCCAGGCCGAGAGGGTGGCGTCCAGGTCACCCCGGGCCACGCCCTGCCACATGATGGCGGGCTCGACCGGTTTGAGGTCGACGCTGTAGCCGAGCCGCTCCTTGAGGATCTCGCCGGCAACATGGGTGGCGGCGACGCTGTCGTCCCAGCCGTTGACATAGCCGATCTTCAGGGTGGGTTTGTCAGCGGCATGGGCCGTGCCGAGGCCAAGGGCCAGGGCGGCGATGCCGACGGATTGCAGACACAGGGACTTCAGCTTTCGCATACGTATTGCTCCATCAGGTGGGATTGGCAGCAGTGCTACGTTGGAGGCCTGAACCCGTTCTTGGGCGGGCTTGGCGAGTCCGCGCACCGTGGCCGGGCAGCCACGGTGGCGGAAAGGGAAGTCAGAGACCGAGGTGCTTCTTGACGGCGGCGGCGCCGTCCTGACCGTCGAAGGTGGTGACGCCGTCGAGCCACTTGTCGAGCGCGGCGGGGTTGGCTTTGAGCCAGGTGGTGGCGACCTTCATCGGGTCTTCCTTCTTCAGGATGTTCTCCATCAGCTGGCTTTCCATCTCGACGGTGAACTGCAGGTTGTTCAGCAGCTTGCCGACGTTGCTGCAGCGCGCCTCGTAGTCCGGCGGTACCACGGTGTAGACCTTGGCTGCGCCGTAGTCGGGGCCGAACACGTCATCGCCACCGGAGAGGTAGGTGATGTCGAACTGGGTGTTCATCGGGTGCGGGGCCCAGCCGAGGAAGACCACCGGCTCCTTCTTCTTGATGGCGCGTTGTACCTGCACCAGCATGCCCGCCTCGGAGGACTCGACCATGCGGAAGCCGCCCAGCTCGAACTGGTTGCTCTTGATCATCCTGTCGATCAGCAGGTTGCCGTCGTTGCCCGGCTCGATGCCGTAGATCTTGCCCCCCAGCTGGTCTTTGAACTTGGCGATGTCCTGGAAGCTCTTCAGGCCGGCCTCGGCCGCGTAGGTGGGTACGGCCAGGGTGTACTTGGCGCCTTCGAGGTTGGCGGTCGGCAGCACCTTCACGCCGTTGTCCTTGGTGAAAGGCTCGATCACCGCATCCATCGACGGGGCCCAGTAGCCCAGGAACGCATCGATCTGCTTGTTCTTCACGCCGGTGAAGGCGATCGGCACCGAGGCCATGATCTTGCGCGGGTTGTAGCCCAGGCCCTCGGTCAGCACCATGGCTACGCCGGTGGTGGCGGAGATGTCCGCCCAGCCGATTTCCGCGAAACGTACCTGTTTGCAGCTTTCCGGTTCGCCGGCCCAGGCGCCTTGCATCAGCGCACAGGTCAGCAGGCCGATGCCCGCCATCTTCTTCATGTTCTTCATCAGCAACTCCCCTGGTACTCGTTGATTGGCGTTTCTTAGGACGGCTTCACCTGGCGCTGCAGTCGTGCCCGAGCGCTGAGCCAGCCGAACAGGCTGGTGCGGCCCTGGGCGCGCGGGGTGCCGAAACTCTCGGTGATGCGGTCGAGGATGATCGCCAGCAGTACCACGGCCATGCCGCTCTCGAAGCCCAGGCCGATGTCCAGGCGCTGGATGCTGGCGAGAACGTCGTTGCCCAGGCCGCCGGCACCGACCATCGAGGCGATGATCACCATCGACAGCGCCATCATGATGGTCTGGTTGACCCCGGCCATGATCGACGGCATCGCGTTGGGAAGCTGCACCTTGTATAGCAGTTGCCAGCTGGTGCAGCCGAAGGATTGGCCTGCTTCGACGATTTCCTTGTTCACCTGGCGGATGCCGAGGCTGGTCAGGCGCACTGCCGGGGGCATGGCGAAGATCACCGTGGCGATGATCCCCGGCACGCGGCCGAGGCCGAAGAGCATGGCGGCGGGAATCAGGTAGACGAACGCCGGCATGGTCTGCATGAAGTCGAGGATCGGCCGGATGATGATGGCCACGCGCTCGCTCTTGGCAGCCCAGATGCCCAGCGGGATGCCCAGCAGCAGGCTGATCAGGGTGGAGGAGAAGGTCAGGCCGAGGGTGACCACGGTCTGTTCCCAGAAGCCGGTGAGCACGATCAGCACCAGCGAGGCGGCGGTGAACAGCGCAAACTTCACACCGATGCGCCAGAGTCCGAGGCCGACGAACACGGCGATCAGCAGCCAGGCCGGGGGCCACATCAGGAAGCGCTCGATCAGCTCGGAGAAGCCGCTGACCACCGCGCCCAGGTTCTCGAAGGCGCCGCCGTAGTTTTCCAGCAGGTGCTGGACGACGTCGTTGACCCAACTGCCCAGATCCAGTTTCTCGCTCATCTCACACCCCCTGCAGCCGGCTCAGCAGGCGACCCTTGCTGATCGCCCCGGCATAGTGGCCCGCCTGGTCGATGACCGGGATGGGGCCTTCGTTGTCTACCAGGCGCTCGATCACCTGCTCCAGTGGCAGGTCCTCGGGCACCGGCACGATCTGCTTGAGCAGGTCCGGTTCGAGGCTGCGGGAGCGACCGTCCTCCACCAGCAGGGCGATCTTCTCCAGGCTGATGGAGCCGCGGAAGCGGTTGTCCTCGTCGACGATGAAGGCGTAGTGCTTGTCCATCGCCTGCAGTTCGCGGCACACCTGCAACGCATCGGGTGCCTTGCCGTTGTGCACGTAGAGCGGGACGCTGTCGGCCTTGAGCTGGCCGGCGGTGAGGTAGCGGCTGGTGTCGACGGTGTCGAAGAAATTGCGCACGTAGTCGTTGGCGGGCTTCTCGATCAGTTCCTGCGGGGTGCCGACCTGGATCAGCTTGCCGCCTTCCATGATGCCGATGCGCGAACCGATGCGCATGGCTTCCTCGATGTCGTGGGAGACGAAGATGATGGTGCGGCGGTGGGTCTTCTGCAGCTCCAGCAGCACGTCCTGCATCTCGCGGCGCTTGAGCGGGTCGAGGGCCGAGAAGGCCTCGTCCATGATGATCATCGACGGGTCCACCGCCAGGGCGCGGGCGAGGCCCACGCGCTGCTGCATGCCGCCGGAGAGTTCGTGGGGGTACTTGTGGGCGAAGGGCGCCAGGCCCACCTGCTCCAGCACTTCCATGGCGCGACGCTCGCGCTCCTTCTTGCTCTTGCCGGCCACTTCCAGGCCGAAGGCGGCGTTGTCCAGCACGGTGCGCGAGGGCATCAGGGCGAAGGACTGGAACACCATGCTCATGTCGCGGCGACGCAGGTCGATCAATTGCGCCTTGGGTAGCTTGGCCACGTTCTGGCCGTCGATGAAGACGTCGCCCGCGGTCGGTTCGATCAGACGGTTGATGAGGCGGATCAGGGTGGACTTGCCGGAGCCCGACAGGCCCATGAGGACGAAGATCTCGCCCTCTTCGACGCTGAACGAGACGTCGCTGACGCCGATCACCGCGCCACGTTCAGCGAGAATCCGTTCCTTGCTCCAGCCTTGCTTGAGCAGGTCGATGGCTTCTTGTGGCTGCTGGCCGAAAACCTTGTAGAGGTTCTGGACCACGATTTTTCCAGACTGCATGGGATCATTCCCCTTCGGTAGGCATCCTTGTCGGACACACGGGCTCGCGGGCTCCCATCCAGGGCGCGGCGCCAGGTGCTGTCGACTGTTCTTGCCTGTGTGGGTTTACTGGTTCCAGGGCCTGGCAGGGAGGCTGTGCGACGTCTAGCCGACGACCGGGTGCCCACGGACTCAGACAGCCACCCTCACCCCGCAGGGCATGGACGCCTGATCGATTCCTCGAGTTCCTGTCCTTCGTTGCGCTGAGTTGCAAACCGCTTTCCACACCCTCTGGCAGTGCTACGTGACCCGATCCCTGGGTCATTCCACACCTCGACCGGAGGTGCGCGTACATCCGAAATTTCTTGTAGGGCCGCATCCCGTCAGGAGGGCGTGGCCGCTTTGTGTTCTTCGGTCCGGGGCGGAGGGCCCCGGTCTGCCGCACCTCCCTGGGAGCGTGGCAGCGACGAAATCGGCTGTCTCAACGATATAGCCTCGGCATACCGGCAATTGTCGGTTTACGACCCTGACGTGTTGGGCGACGACATCCGCCAATGGCGAAAAACCTTAACAGAAAGTTTTTGCCCCGCGCGACCGCTGGAACCCGCGCGGTGCCTGGCCTGCAGCCCTTGTGTGGGCTGCAGGCCAGGGCCGCCGGGGGCTGCGGTGGAATGGAAGGCGCGCCGACAATCAGGGTTCGGCGGCCAGGTGGAGGGTGGGGTCTGCCGGTTTTCCGTCGCGGGTGGTGACGCCTTCGAGCCAGCGCGCCAGGTCGGCGGGGTTCTCCTTCAGCCAGGCCTTGGCCTCGCGGCGACGGTTGGTGCTCTGGTTGAGCACCGCGCCCATCAGGTGGTTCTCCATGGCCAGGGAGAAGCGCAGGTTCTTCAGCAGGCGCCCGAGGTTCGGGCACTCCCTGGCCAGCCCCGCGCGGGTGTTGGTGTAGACGGTGGCACCGCCGAAGTTGGGGCCGAAGTAAGCGTCGCCGCCGGCCAGGTACTGCATCTCGAAGGCGTTGTTCATCGGGTGCGGCTCCCAGCCGAGGAACACCACCCACTGCTTGAGGTGCTCGGCGCGCTTCACCTGGGCCAGCATGCTGCTCTCGCTGGATTCCACCAGTTGGAAGTCACCGATGCCGAAGGCGTTCTCGCTGATCATGCGGCCGATCAGCTTGTTGCCGTCGTTGCCCGGCTCGATGCCGTAGATCTTGCCGCCCAGCTCCTTGCGAAAGCGCGCCAGGTCGGAAAAGTCCTTCAATCCGCCGTCCCACGCCGCCTTGTTCACCGCCAGGGTGTACTTGGCACCTTCCAGGTTGGCACCCAGGGTGTCGACGCTGCCTTTCTCGCGGTAGGGGGCGATGTCGTTCTCCATGCTCGGCATCCAGTTGCCGAGGAACACATCGATCTTCCTGTCCGCCATGGCCTTGTAGGTGTCGGGCACGGACAGGCGCTTGACCTGGGTGTTGTAGCCCAGCTCGGTGAGCACGTAGCGGGTCACGGCGGTGGTGACGGTGATGTCGGTCCAGCCGACATCGGCGAAGCGAACGGTGGAGCAGGACTCCGGATCGGCGGCCTGGGCCAGCAGCGGAAAGCACAGCGCTGCGGCCAGGCCCCAGGTTTTTCTAGGGCTCATGGTCTTATCCACAGGGTGTTTCGGATGGGAAACCCGCGTGGCGAACGATGCGCTGCTGGCCGCTGCGGGGGCCTGGATCATGGCGCCGCAGACGCGCCGCTTTCTACGAAGCAGGTCGCAAGCAGGACGTCGCTGTCGTTTTTCGCTCGACCGACCGGTCGGCCCGGCGGCGCATTCGGACACGAGCAAGTCGGTGTGGGACGTTCGCCGCTCACGGAAATGCCGATGATGTGCGCGATGCAACCCAGTCAGCGGAGAGTCCCGTGGCCATCAGCGTGTTCGACCTGTTCAAGATCGGTATCGGCCCTTCCAGTTCCCACACCGTCGGGCCCATGCGCGCGGCCGCGCTGTTCGTCGGCGCCCTGCGCGAGCGCCACCTGCTGGAGCGTGTGCGCCGCCTGGAGGTGAACCTCTACGGCTCGCTGTCCGCCACCGGCGTCGGGCACGGCACCGACCGCGCGGTGATCATGGGGCTGATGGGGGAATGGCCCGACCAGATCGACCCGCAGCTCATCGCCCCGCGCATCGCTACGCTGATGGAACGCAACGAACTGCTGCTGGACGGTCGCCTGCCGGTGCCTTTCGTCTGGTCGCGGGACATGCGCCTGCTGGACGAGAACCTGCCCTACCACCCCAATGCCATGACCCTGGTGGCCCTCGACGAACACAGCGAGCTGCACCGTGACACCTATTACTCCGTCGGGGGTGGCTTCGTGGTGGACGCCGAGCAGGCCGCCTCCGGCCGCCTCGACCAGGACACCACCGCGCTGCCCTATGACTTCTCCAGCGGCGCCGAACTGCTGCAGCTCTGTCAGCGCCACGGCCTGCGCGTGTCCGAGCTGATGATGGCCAACGAGCGCGCCTGGCGCGGCGACGAGGCGATCCGCAGCGGACTGCTGCGCCTCTGGGCGGCCATGCGTGAGTGCGTGGAGAACGGCCTGCGCCACGAGGGCGTGCTGCCCGGCGGCCTCAACGTGCGCCGCCGGGCCGCGCGCCTGCACCGCAGCCTGCTGGACCTGGGCAAGCCCAATGTCATCGGCTCCACCATGAGCGCCATGGAGTGGGTCAACCTTTACGCCCTGGCGGTGAACGAAGAGAACGCCGCCGGTGGGCGCATGGTCACCGCGCCCACCAACGGTGCCGCCGGCATCGTCCCCGCCGTGCTGCACTACTACATGCGCTTCAACCCCGAGGCCTCCGATGACGACGTGGTGGCGTACTTCCTGGGTGCCGCCGCCGTCGGCATCCTCTGCAAGAAGAACGCCTCCATCTCCGGTGCCGAAGTGGGTTGCCAGGGCGAGGTCGGCTCCGCCTGTGCCATGGCCGCCGCCGGCCTGGCCGAAGTGCTCGGGGCCACGCCGGGGCAGTTGGAGAACGCTGCCGAAATCGCCCTGGAGCACAACCTCGGCCTCACCTGCGACCCGGTCGGCGGCCTGGTGCAGGTGCCCTGCATCGAACGCAACGCCATCGCCGCGGTGAAGGCCATCAACGCCGCGCAGATGGCCCTGCGTGGCGATGGCGAGCACTTCATCTCCCTCGACCGGGTGATCCGCACCATGCGCGACACCGGCGCCGACATGCACGACAAGTACAAGGAAACCTCCCGCGGCGGCCTGGCCGTCAGCGCCATCGAGTGCTGATTCGCCCGCGCCCCGGTCCCGGGCGTGCCGCTACCTTTTGGTGCGTCGCGCCCGAGAGGTGTTGTACGGGTTTCTGACTGATTGGTCATATTTTGCGTCGTTTGTCTGTTACGGCTCACATTCCCGGATGTAGCGGGGGTGACAGCAACCCTCCCATGCAGTGCTACCGAACACCCCAGGCACCAGGAACCACGCGGCCTGGCGGTCGCTATCAGAATGTTTCTGTCGCTCTCGCCTAGCCCCGCTGGCATGGGGTTTGGATGGGGCTGGGCGTTTTTATTGAATGGCCGAACAATTTAGGCATGACCTTTGCGTTCAATCGGCTGCAGTCATCTGGGTCAGTCGCGTACCAGAACCAATAAAAAGAGAACCTCGCAATGAAGGTTCAGAGCGTGTTTTAGCGTGAGGGTTTCGCAGATGTCACAGTCCACCACCGGCTCCCAGCCACAGAACCGCGTCCCCCAAACCATCGGCTTCCTGCTGCTGGACAACTTCACCCTGATCTCCCTGGCCTCGGCGGTTGAGCCGCTGCGCATGGCCAACCAGCTTTCCGGCAAGGAGCTGTACCGCTGGTACACCCTCAGCCAGGACGGCAAGCCGGTCAGCGCCAGCGACGGCCTGCAGATCACCCCCGACGCCAGCCTGGAGAACGCCCCGGCGCTGGATGCGGTGATCGTCTGTGGCGGGGTGGACATCCAGCACAGCGTGACCCGTGAACACCTGCACTGGCTGCAGGTGCAGTCCCGCCAGGGCCGCCAATTGGGCGCCGTGTGCACCGGTAGCTGGGCGCTGGCCAAGGCCGGGCTGCTGGACGGGTTCGACTGCAGCGTGCACTGGGAATGCCTGGCGGCCATGCAGGAAGCCTTCCCCCGTGCCGCCGTGACCACCCGCCTGTTCTCCATCGACCGCAACCGCAACACCTCATCCGGCGGCACCGCGCCGATGGACATGATGCTGCACCTCATCGGTCGCGAGCACGGCCGCGAGCTGGCGGCGGCGATCTCCGAGATGTTCATCTACGAGCGCATCCGCAACGAGCAGGACCACCAGCGCGTGCCCCTCAAGCACATGCTCGGCACCAACCAGCCGAAGCTGCAGGAAATCGTCGCACTGATGGAGGCCAACCTCGAAGAGCCCATCGACCTGGACGAACTGGCCTGCTACGTCGACGTCTCTCGTCGCCAGCTCGAGCGCCTGTTCCAGAAGTACCTGCACTGCTCGCCGTCGCGCTACTACCTCAAGCTGCGTCTGATCCGTGCGCGTCAGCTGCTGAAGCAGACCGCCATGTCCATCATCGAAGTGGCCTCGGTGTGCGGCTTCGTCTCCACCCCGCACTTCTCCAAGTGCTACCGCGAGTACTTCGGCATCCCGCCGCGTGACGAGCGCGCCGGCCAGAACGCCAACGTCGTCGCCCTGGTTCCGCTGCCGGAAGACCTGCGCCGCCCCTCCACCGCCGGCGTCGCCCTCAGCCGCGCGCAGAGCGAATCCACCTTCGCCAGCGTTCGCCTGTAACCCACCCGGGGCCGCCCAGCGGCCCCGTTCCCCAAAACGTCTCCGTAGTCCTCGTAGCCCGGGCTTCAGCCCGGGAATTTCTCCGGCGAGCACCTGCCCTCAGGAGCGAGCTCTGCTCGCGAAGGCTCTTCCCCTGCGCACCCTGCTCACTCCCGGACTGAAGTCCGGGCTACGTGGGTTTGCCTGGGGTTTGGGTGCCGGACCTTTCGCGGTTGAAACCGCTCCCACGGGCTGGTGCCGGCTTGTGGGCGCGGTGGGATTCGATGCGGTTCGCCGAGCTCACCGCATCCTACGGTCACATGCGATGGGGTGGCAGAGACGTAGGGTGGACCGCGCTTCATCGGTCCACCATGGGGGTGCCGGCGAACGCCATTGGTGGATGGAAAAAGCGCCATCCCCCCTACGGCCTGAAACCCGCCCGTAGGAGCGAGCTCTGCTCGCGAAGGCTCCTCACCGGGGCACCCTGTCCAGCCCCGGACTGAAGTCCGGGCTACGTGGGTTTGCCTGGGGTTTGGGTGCCGGACCTTTCGCGGTTGAAACCGCTCCCACGGGCTGGCGCCGGCTTGTGGGCGCGGTGGGATTTGACGCGGTTCGCCAAGCTCACCGCATCCTACGGTCGCATGCGATGGAGGTGGCGGAGGCGGACGTAGGATGGGCTGAGCTGTGCGAAGCCCATCGATGCCAGGCGGACGATGCCGATGCCCCATCACTCCGTAGCCCCGTGCCGGCGGGCGACGGTTTTGCTTGGGCATGAAAAAGGGCGCCAGCGGCGCCCTTCGTCGTTACGGGGCAATCAGCGCGGCACCAGGGCCGGGAGCAGTGTGCGGGAGATGGCTTCGCGCACCTGGGGCAGCAGGGTGGCGTTGCCGCCCAGCAGTTCCTCCACCAGCCGCCGCAGGGCAGTGGCGCGTTCCGGGCTGAGGCCGCTGACGGCGTGTTCGCACGCCTGTTCGGCGCTCACCCCCGGCGGAATGCTGAGGCCCAGTGCAACCAGCCGGTCGCGGAAGTCATCCTGGTCGATCAGATCGGCATGCATCATGTCGGTATCTCCTCCTGGTGCTGCGTCAGCGCAGCACGCCCTCTTCCTGCAGCAGTTTGAAGATAGCCTCGGCACCCGCTTCTGGCGAAAGATCCTTGAGGACCTGGCCGCCGCCACCGGAGGCCTTGGCCGTCGCCGCCTTCATGCGCTCGGCACCGGTCTTGGCCTTGATCACCTTGAGGCGCTTGGGGCGCGGGCGGGCGGGTTGCAGCTGGCTGTCGGCGAACAGCTCGTCTTCTACCACGTCCACGTCTTCGGCACTTAGCTGTCCGCGACGCGCCGGGCCGTAGGCGCTCTGCCGTGCGGTCGGGGCGGCGTTGTCGACGCTGGCGAGGAACGGCAGGCGCACCTTCAGCCGGCGCCGCTGGCCACGGGGCAGGGCTTGCAGCACCTGGGCGACGCCGTTGTCCACCTGCTCCACTTCGGCCAGGCCCACCACCAGCGGCCAGCCGAGGCGTTCGGCCAGCAGGTAGGGGAGCATGCCCGAGCCTTCGCCGGTTTCCGCCTGGCTGCCGGTGAGCACCAGTTGCGCGCCGCTGTGCTGGATGAAGTCGCCGAGGGTCGGCAGGGCGTCGTCACGCGGGCCCTGCTCCAGCACCACCAGCTCCGTCAGGCCCATGCCCAGGTAGCTGCGCAGGGCGTCTTCCCGGGGGTCGCCAGCGTGCACCACCCGCAACTGCGGGCCGGCCAGGCGCAGGCCCAGTTCCACCGCGCGGGCGTCCTGGTCGGCGCGGCGCGGACGGCCGGAGGTCGGGTGGGCGCCGACCGAGACGAGGCTGACGATCTTCAGTGCGTCATGCGGCATCGCGTGCCCCTCCCTGACGGTATTGCCGTACCCGCTCGATGAGCGCGGCGAGGATGGCGCCGGAGTCGCCGATCACCGAGAGATCGGCGCGTTTGATCATGTCGCAGCCCGGGTCCATGTTCACCGCCACCACCTTGTCGCAGGCGCCGATGCCCTGCAGGTGCTGGATGGCCCCGGAGATGCCCACCGCCAGGTAGACCCGCGCGGTGACCCAGGTGCCGGTGGCGCCGACCTGGCGGTTGCGCGGCATGTGGCCGTCGTCCACCGCCACGCGGGAGGCGCCTTCGGTGGCCCCCAGCTCGCGGGCAGCCTGGTGGAACAGGTCCCAGTCCTTCACGCCGTTGCCGCCGGAGAGGATGAACTCCGCTTCGGCCATGGGGATCTGCGCCGGGTCCACGGCCACCGGGCCGAGGTCTTCGAGGCGCGGCAGGCTGTGGGCGATGGCGTGGGTGAGTTCCAGGGCGCGGGCCTCGTGGCGGGTCTCGCTGACCGGCTCGGCGCATTCGGCGGCAGCCAGCACCAGGCGCGGCAGGCGCCGCACCAGGTCTTCACGGCCGGCACCGGCCCGGCCCGTGGCCTGCTGGTCGGCCACCTGCCAGACGCGGGTGGCGGGGCGCTCGCCGAGCTTGGCGGCCAGGCGCCGGCCCAGCTCGCCGCCACCGGTGCGGCTGTCGGGCAGCAGCCAGTGGCGCGGCGCCAACTGGCTTTCCACGGCGCTCAGGGCCAGCACCCGCGCTTCCGGCGAGTAGCCGTCGAAGGCTTCACCGGGGATGCGCAGCAGGCGGTCGACGCCAGCGGTGTCGAAGGCGTTTTCCTTGTCCTCGCCGAACACCACGGCCACCACGGCGCCGTCACTGCCGGCCAGCTTGCGGGCCAGGCCGAGCAGGTCCTTGTCGTGGCTGGATAGGCGGCCGCCGACCATGTCGGGCACCACGCAGACGTGGAAGGCCGGTTGTTCGATGACCAACAGCGGCAGTTGCACCACCTCGGGCGCGCTGCTGCGCTTGCCGGCGGTGCCCTGCTGGGCGCCGCTGCGGTCGATGCGCTTGACGCCGTTGGGGCCGATGAAGCCGGCGGCGGCCACATGGGGGTTCTTGCGCAGCACGCCGTTGGGGCCCATCCAGCTGGCCTGGCCCTGGGTCTGCAGCAGGCCGTGCAGCGGGTGCAGGCGGTTGCGGGCGATCCACTCGGCGCGTGGGTCGCGGCGGATGATGTCGCTCATGCTCGGGTCTCCAGGCGGGGGAGGCGGTCGATGGCCATCACGCCACCTCCATGGACGCTTTGGCGGCGGCCGGTTTCTTCACCTCGGCCGGGGCCTCGATGAGCACGTCGGCCACCAGTTCGGCGATGTCCTTGATCTCCGGGCGCGGGGCGACCACGCCTTCGAGCATCGCGGTGCACTGCGGGCAACCGACGGCCACCAGTTCGGCGCCGGTTTCCTTTATGTCCACCATGCGCATGTCGGGAATCCGCTGCTTGCCGGGGATGTCGGTGATCGGCGCGCCGCCGCCGCCGCCGCAGCAGCGGGAGCGGAAGCCGGAGCGTTGCATTTCCTTCACCTCGATGCCGATGGCCTTGAGCACGGCACGCGGCGCTTCGTACTCGCCGTTGTAGCGGCCGAGGTAGCAGGGGTCGTGGTAGGTCACGCTGCCGGCCTTGCTCTGGCCGAGGTTCAGCGCGCCGGCACGCACCAGCTCGTCGATGAAGGTGCTGTGGTGCAGGACGTCGTAATGACCGCCGAGGGCGCCGTACTCGTTCTTCAGCACGTGGAAGCTGTGGGGGTCGCAGCTGACGATGCGCTTGAAGCGGTACTTGGCCAGGGTGGCGATGTTGCGCCTGGCGAGGGTCTGGAAGGTGGCCTCGTCACCCAGGCGCCGGGCCACGTCGCCGCTGTCGCGCTCTTCCAGGCCGAGCACGGCGAAGTCAACGTTGGCGGCCTTGAGCACTTTCACGAAGGCGCGCAGGGTGCGCTGGTTGCGCATGTCGAAGGCACCGTCGCCGACCCAGAACAGCACGTCCGCCTGCTGCCTGTCGCTCATCAGCGGCAGGTTCAGGTCGGCCGCCCAGTTGAGCCGCCCGCCGGGGGCGAAGCCGCCGGGGTTGTCGGTGGCGATGAGGTTTTCCAGCACCTCGGCACCCTTGTTCGGGGTGGCGCCCTTCTCCAGGGTCAGGTGGCGGCGCATGTCGACGATGGCGTCGACGTGCTCGATCATCATCGGGCACTCCTCGACGCAGGCGCGGCAGGTGGTGCAGGACCACAGCGTATCGGCATCCACCAGGGCCTTGCCTTCCAGGGACACGATGGGCTGGTGCGGGCCGCCGCTGTGCTCACCCAGGGCCTTGCCAGGGTATGGGCTGCCGGCGAAGGAGGCGTCGTTGCCGCCGGCCAGGCCGATGACCATGTCCTGGATCAGCTTCTTCGGGTTCAGCGGCTGGCCGGCGGCGAAGGCCGGGCACATGGCTTCGCACTTTCCGCACTGCACGCAGGCGTCGAAACCGAGCAACTGGTTCCAGGTGAAGTCGGTGGGTTTCTCCACGCCCAGCGGGGCGCTCGGGTCGGTCAGGTCCAGGGCCTTGAGACCGGTGGAGCGGCCGCCACCGAAGCGTTCGGCGCGGCGGTGCCAGGCCAGGTGCAGGGCCCCGGCGAAGGCGTGCTTCATCGGCCCGCCCCAGGTCATGCCGAAGAACAGCTCGGACACGCCCCAGGCCACGCCCACGGCGAGGATGGCCGCGAGGAACCAGCCGCCGAAGCCGGCCGGGAGGATGCCGGCCACCGGCAGGGTGGCGATGAAGAAGCTCGCGGCGAACATCAGCAGGCTTTTCGGCAGGCGCATCCATGGGCCCTTGGACAGCCGCGCCGGCGGGTTGCGCCGGCGCCTGGCGACGAACAGGGCGCCGACGAACATCAGCGCCGTGGCCGCCAGCAGGGCGAAGCCGAGGATGCGGCTGTGCAGGCCGAAGCCATGCACCAGGATCGCCAGCAGCGCCGCCAGGACGAAGCCACCGGCGGTGGCGACGTGGGTCCTGGACATGTATTTGTCGCGCTCGACCACATGGTGCAGGTCCACCAGGTAGCGGCGCGGCATCTTCATCAGCCCGACGAGCCAGTCGACCTGCGACGGGCGGCCCCGGCGCCACATGAGGAAGCGCTTCGCGGCGCCGAGCACGGCCAGGCCGAGGGCGGTGAAGAGCAGGAGGGGAAGAATCGTGTTCAGCATTGCTGGTCTCCCTACGGGACCGGGTGAACGCGGGGAGGATGCGCGGGAGGGGATTCGCGTCGCTCACCCCATCCCGCGTCTACCTGGCGGCGTCAGAAGTCCTTGCACAGGCGCAGGGCGTCGTAGATCGCCGCGTGCACGTTGCGTGGGGCGCCGCAGTCGCCGATGCGGAACAGCAGGTAGCCGTCACCGGGCTCGCTGAGGCAGGGTTGCGGCTGGATGGCGAACAGGGCGTCGACGTCGATCTGGCCCTTGTTGCGTGAGCCTTGCTTGAGTGCGTAGTACAGCGTCTCGTCCGGGCGCACGCCGTTCTCGATGACGATCTGGTCCACCACGCGCTCTTCGCGGGCGCCGGTGTACTCGTTCTCCAGCACGGCCACCACCTTGTCGCCCTCGCGGTAGACCTTCTCCAGCACCAGGTCGCCGGTCATGATCACTTCCTTCGGGTACAGGCTGCGGTAGTAGGTCGGGAAGGTTGTGCCACCCATGGCGACGCCGGGCTTGATGTCGTCGGTGACGATCTCCACCTGGGCGCCCTTCTCGGACAGGTAGTCCGCCGCGGACATGCCGCCGAACTCGCAGATGGTGTCGTAGACCAGCACGTTCTTGCCGGGCTCCACCTTGCCTTCGAGGATGTCCCAGGCGCTCACCACCAGCCCTTCGGCGGCACCCCAGTGCTCGTTCTGCTCGATGAACGGATGGCCGCCGTTGGCCAGCACCACGATGTCGGGCTTGAGGTCGAGGAGGGTGGCCGGATCGGCGGCGGTGCCCAGGCGCAGGTCGACGCCGAGGCGGGCGATCTCCAGCTGGTACCAGCGGGTGATGCCGGCGATCTGGTCGCGCTGCGGGGCCTTGGCGGCGAGGGTGATCTGGCCGCCGAGCTGGTCCTTCTTCTCGAACAGGGTCACGTCGTGGCCGCGCTCGGCCGCCACGCGGGCCGCTTCCATGCCGGCGGGGCCGCCGCCGACGATGACCACCTTGCGCTTCTTGCCGGTGGTCTTCTCGATGATGTGCGGAACACCCATGTACTCGCGGGTGGTGGCGGCGTTCTGGATGCACAGCACGTCCAGGCCCTGGTACTGGCGGTCGATGCAGTAGTTGGCGCCGACGCACTGCTTGATCTGGTCCACCTGGCCCATCTTGATCTTGGCGATCAGGTGCGGGTCGGCGATGTGGGCGCGGGTCATGCCGACCATGTCCACGTAGCCGCCTTCGAGGATGCGGGTGGCCTGGTTCGGGTCCTTGATGTTCTGCGCGTGCAGCACCGGGACGTTGACCACTTCCTTGATGCCGGCCGCCAGGTGCAGGAAGGGCTCCGGCGGGAAGCTCATGTTGGGGATGACGTTGGCCAGGGTGTTGTGGGTGTCGGCGCCGGAGCCGACCACGCCGATGAAGTCGAGCATCCCGGAGTCGCTGTAGTACTTGGCGATCTGCTTCATGTCCTCGTGGGACAGGCCGTCGGGGTGGAACTCGTCACCGGAGATGCGCATGCCGACGCAGAAATCCGGGCCGACTTCTTCGCGCACGGCCTTGAGCACTTCCAGGCCGAACTTCATGCGGCCTTCGAAGGTGCCGCCCCATTCATCGGTGCGCTTGTTGACACGCGGGCTCCAGAACTGGTCGATCATGTGCTGGTGCACGGCGGACAGCTCGACGCCATCCAGTCCGCCGGCCTTGGCGCGGCGCGCGGCCTGGGCGAAGTCACCGATGACGCGCCAGATCTCTTCCACCTCGATGGTCTTGCAGGTGGCGCGGTGCACGGGTTCGCGGATGCCCGACGGGGACATCAGGGTCGGCCAGTTGTAGCCGTCCCAGCGCGAGCGCCGGCCCATGTGGGTTATCTGGATCATGATCTTGGCGCCGTGCTTGTGCATGGCGTCGGCGAGGTTCTGGAAGTGCGGGATGATGCGGTCGGTGGACAGGTTCACCGAACTCCACCACTGCTGCGGGCTGTCGGTGGACACCACCGACGAGCCGCCGCAAATGGCCAGGCCGATGCCGCCTTTGGCCTTCTCCTCGTAGTACTTCACGTAGCGCTCGGTGGTCATGCCGCCGTCGGTGGCGATCACCTCGGCGTGAGCGGTGGAAAGCACGCGGTTGCGGATGGTCAGCTTGCCGATCTGGATCGGCTGGAACATTGCTTCGAAGGCCATGGTGCGTGCTCCGGCTTACAGGGGTTTGACGATGAACAGGCCGTCGTCGTGGCCTTCTTCCGAGCCGCTGTAGACCTGCTCGGCGACGGTACGAAGGCTGCTGCCACGGGCGGCGAGGATCTGGTCCATGGCGCCGGCGAACCAGCCGGTGAACATGTAGTCCACCTTGCGGCCGACCTTGCCGTAGACGTAGACGAAGGCGGAGTGCTTGAGCTTGACGCTGGCGGTGCCCTTGTCGAGGTCGATGTCCTGGATCTGGAACAGGCCCCAGCCGCGCTGGGACAGGCGCTTCATGTAGTGCTCGAACACCGCCACGCCTTCCAGGCCGTGACATTCGGCCTCCTTCTCGCACCAGTGCCAGGCGGACTTGTAGCCGGCCTTGTAGAGGATCTCGGCGTAGCGCGCAGGACCCAGTTCGGCCTCGATGCCCATGTGGTTGTTGACGAAGAAGTGGCGCGGCACATAGAGCATCGGCAGGGCGTCGGTGGTCCAGACGCCGGTCTCGCTGTCGACTTCGATGGGCAGTTCAGGGGCGTGTTTGGCCATGTGGATAACTCCGAATTCAGGTCAGGTATCGGGCGGATGGCGCTTCAGTCATCCGCCGCAGAGATGAGCCACCGCGCGGTGGGCTGGTGGATGAAAAGAGCGTCATCCACCCTACGTTCGTGTTCGGTTCGGTCCGGCGTCATTCGCCCCAGACGTCGCGCAGGACGTTGACCCAGTTCTCGCCCATGATCTTGCGCACCACCCGTTCGCTGTGGCCGCGCCCCAGCAGGGTCTCGGTGAGGTTGGGGAACTCGCCCACGGTGCGGATGCCCAGGGGGTTCACGATCTTGCCGAAGTTGGTCAGGCGGCGGGCGTAGCCCTTGTCGTGGGTCAGGTACTCGAAGAAGTCCTGGCCGTGGCCCTGGGTGAAGTCGGTGCCGATGCCGATGGCGTCCTCGCCGACGATGTTCATCACGTACTCGATGGCTTCGGCGTAGTCGTCGATGGTGGAATCGATGCCCTTGGCCAGGAACGGCGCGAACATGGTCACGCCGACGAAACCGCCGTGGTCGGCAATGAACTTCAGCTCTTCATCGGACTTGTTGCGCGGGTGTTGCTTCAGGCCGGAAGGCAGACAGTGGGAGTAGCAGACGGGCTTCTTCGATTCGAGGATGACCTCTTCGGAGGTCTTGGAACCGACGTGGGAGAGGTCGCACATGATGCCGACGCGGTTCATTTCGGCGACTATCTCGCGACCGAAGCCGGAGAGGCCGCCGTCGCGCTCGTAGCAGCCGGTGCCCACGAGGTTCTGGGTGTTGTAGCACAGCTGCACGATGCCCACGCCGAGCTGCTTGAACACCTCCACGTAGCCGATCTGGTCCTCGAACGCATGGGCGTTCTGGAAGCCGTAGAGGATGCCGGTCTTGCCCTGTTCCTTGGCCTTGCGGATGTCGGCGGTGGTGCGCACCGGGATGACCAGGTCGCTGTTCTCGCGGATCAGGTTGTTGCTGGCGACGATGTTGTTCACCGTGGCCTGGAAGCCTTCCCAGACGGAGACGGTGCAGTTGGCAGCGGTCAGGCCGCCCTTGCGCATGTCTTCGAAGAGTTCGCGGTTCCACTTGGCGATGATCAGGCCATCGATGACGATGCTGTCGGCGTGCAGTTCGGCTGGGCTCATCAGGCTGTCCCCTTTGATTCTTGGTGCGCCGAATCTTCTGCCGGCGCTTTGAAGGGAGCATATCCCCGGGGCTTTGGGCGCTATCGTGCAAAAGCGACCGGGGTATTGCCGAAAGCGTCAAGCCGGTCGCGGATAGGCATGCAGGGCTCGGCGGCGCGGCGGCTCGTGGCGGGCCGCGCGTCCGGCAACCACCGATGGGGCCGCCGGGCATCTATATAAGAAGGTGGCGGCACACCACCCGGCGTCGGTTTCAGCATGCACAGGGTCGCTGAGGTGCAATTTCCCAGGCGCAGGGATGGCAAGCTCGCGTAATGCCCCGGACCCGTGCGCGCAGACGCGCGGTCCCGGCAACAGGGTGGCAACCGGCCCGCGTACCGTGGCGGTCGGCGCTGCCGCAGCCGAAACCTCCAGGCCCAGGCGCCCAGCGCCCGGCCTGCGGAGCCGAGGAACGCTGTATGCCTGATGAGACGCTTCACCTGCCTCTGATTCAGCGCGTGCTGGCGCGGGAGAAGGACACCCCCGGTGCCCTGCTGCCGATCCTGCACGCCATCCAGCAGGGCGCCGGCTACATTCCCGCCCTTGCCATCCCCGAGATCGCCCGCGCCCTCAACCTCAGCCAGGCCGAGGTCCATGGGGTGATCAGCTTCTACCACGACTTCCGCACCGCCCCGTCGGCGCGCCACACCGTGCGCCTGTGCCGCGCCGAGTCCTGCCAGAGCCGGGGCGCCGAAGCCCTGGCGGCGCAACTGCGTGAGCAACTGCAACTGGACGACCACGGCACCCTCGCCGATGGCCGCGTCAGCCTGCGCCCGGTCTATTGCCTGGGCGCCTGCGCCTGCTCCCCGGCGGTCGAGGTGGACGGCAAGGTCCACGCCCGGCTGACCCCTGAACGCCTGCACGCGCTGGTGCAGGGTTGCCTGGAGGACGGCTCATGCTGAGGCTGTGCATCCCCTGTGATTCCGTCGCCCGCGCGGTGGGCGCCGATGCCGTGGCCGACGCCCTGGTGGCCGAGGCCGCGCGCCGGCAACTGCCGCTGGAGGTGCACCGCACCAGTTCCCGTGGCCTCTACTGGCTGGAGCCGCTGGTGGAACTGGAGGGGGCCGAGGGCCGCCTGGGCTTCGGCCCGGTGAGCGAAACCGACGTGCCCGGCCTGCTCGACGCCCTCGCCGGTGACGGCCAGCATCCCCTGGCCCTGGGTGCGGTGGAAGAACTGCCCTACCTGAAGAGCCAGCAGCGGCTGCTTTTCGCCCGCGCCGGCATCACCCGGCCATTGTCCCTGGACGACTACCGTGCCCACGGCGGCTTCGAGGGCCTGGCCCGTGCCGTGGCGCTGAGTGGTGACGAGATCGTCACTGCCGTGCTGGATTCCGGCCTGCGTGGGCGCGGTGGTGCTGCCTTCCCCGCTGGCATCAAGTGGCGCACGGTGCGTGGCGCCGTCGCCGAGCAGAAGTACGTGGTGTGCAACGCCGACGAGGGCGACTCCGGCACCTTCGCCGACCGCATGCTGATGGAGGGCGACCCCTTCCTGCTGATCGAGGGCATGGCCATTGCTGGCCTCGCCGTCGGTGCCAGCCAGGGCTACATCTACGTGCGCTCCGAGTACCCCCAGGCGGTGGAGGCCCTGCGCTGCGCCATCGTGCTGGCCCGTGATGCCGGCTACCTCGGCGCCGACGTAGCCGGCAGCGGCCGGCCCTTCGAGCTGGAGGTGCGGGTCGGTGCCGGAGCCTACATCTGCGGCGAGGAAACCGCGCTGCTGGATTCCCTGGAAGGCAAGCGCGGCGTGGTCCGCGCCAAGCCGCCGCTGCCGGCGCTGCAGGGCCTGTTCGGCCAGCCGACGCTGGTGCACAACGTGCTGACCCTGACCTCGGTGCCGCTCATCCTGGCCCGGGGCGCGGCGTTCTACCGTGACTTCGGCATGGGCCGCTCCCTGGGCACCATGCCCTTCCAGCTGGCCGGCAACGTCCGTCATGGCGGCCTGGTGGAGCGGGCCTTCGGCCTGACCCTGCGGGAGCTGATCGAGACCTACGGCGGCGGCTGCGCCAGTGGCCGGCCGGTGAAGGCCGCCCAGGTGGGCGGCCCCCTGGGGGCCTGGGTGCCACCCACGCAGTTCGACACCCCGCTGGACTACGAGGCCTTCGCCGCCATGGGCGCCATGCTCGGCCACGGTGGTGTGGTGGTGGCCGACGACAGCCTGGACATGGCGCAGATGGCGCGCTTCGCCCTGCAGTTCTGCGCCGAGGAGTCCTGCGGCAAGTGCACGCCCTGCCGCATCGGCTCGACCCGGGGCGTGGAAGTGGTGGACCGGCTGATCGCCGCCACCGACATCACTGCCCGCGAGGAGCAGGCCCTGCTGCTGCAGGACCTCTGCGACACCCTGACCTACGGCTCGCTCTGTGCCCTCGGCGGGATGACCGCCTTCCCGGTCACCAGCGCCCTCAGGCACTTCCCCGCCGACTTCGGGCTGCCGCCCACGGAGGCTGAGCAATGATCCAGATCTTCGACCCCGCCAAGGACACCGACCTGGGCACCCCCGCCCGCCAGAGCGAGGTGCAGGTCAGCCTGAGCATCGACGGCCGCACGATCAGCGTGCCTGCCGGCACCTCGGTGATGCGTGCCGCCGCGCTGCTCGGCACCACCATTCCCAAGCTCTGCGCCACCGACAGCCTGGAAGCCTTCGGCTCCTGCCGCATGTGCCTGGTGGAAATCGACGGCATGCGCGGCTACCCCGCCTCCTGCACCACGCCGGTGACCGAAGGCATGGTGGTGCGCACCCAGACGCCCAAGCTCGCCAGCCTGCGGCGCAACGTCATGGAGCTGTACATCTCCGACCACCCGCTGGACTGCCTCACCTGCTCCGCCAACGGCAACTGCGAGCTGCAGACCGTGGCCGGCCAGGTGGGCCTGCGCGAGGTGCGCTACGGCTATGACGGGGCCAATCACCTGAGCGATGCGAAGGACACCTCCAACCCCTATTTCGACTACGACCCGAGCAAGTGCATCGTCTGCAACCGCTGCGTGCGGGCCTGCGAGGAGGTGCAGGGCACCTTCGCCCTGACGATCGACGGGCGCGGCTTCGATTCGCGCGTGGCGGCGGCCGGCGGGGAGAACTTCCTCGACTCCGAATGCGTCTCCTGCGGGGCCTGCGTGCAGGCCTGCCCCACCGCCACGCTGATGGAGAAGAGCGTGGTGGAGATGGGCCAGCCGGAGCGCAGCGTCATCACCACCTGCGCCTATTGCGGCGTGGGCTGCTCCTTCCGTGCGGAGATGAAGGGCAATGAGCTGGTGCGTATGGTCCCGGACAAGAACGGCCAGGCCAACCACGGCCACTCCTGCGTCAAGGGCCGCTTCGCCTGGGGCTACGCCACCCACCCGGACCGCATCACCAAGCCGATGATCCGCAAGCGCATCACCGACCCGTGGCAGGAAGTGAGTTGGGAGGAGGCGGTGAACTACGCCGCCGGCGAGTTCCGCCGCCTGCAGTTGCAGTACGGGCGCGACGCCATCGGTGGTATCACCTCCAGCCGCTGCACCAACGAGGAGACCTACCTGGTGCAGAAGCTGGTGCGCGCCGGTTTCGGCAACAACAACGTGGACACCTGCGCCCGCGTCTGCCACTCGCCCACCGGCTACGGGCTGAAGCAGACCCTGGGCGAGTCCGCCGGCACCCAGAGCTTCGACTCGGTGATGCAGGCCGACGTCATCCTGGTGATCGGTGCCAACCCCACCGACGCCCACCCGGTGTTCGGCTCCCAGCTCAAGCGCCGCTTGCGCGAGGGCGCGCGGCTGATCGTCATCGACCCGCGCCGCATCGATCTGGTGGACTCGCCCCATGCCCGCGCCGAGCTGCACCTGGCGCTGCGTCCGGGCACCAACGTGGCCATGCTCAATGCCCTGGCCCACGTGATCGTCACCGAGGGGCTGGTGCAGCAGGACTTCGTCGACGCCCGCTGCGAGCCGGCCGACTTCGCCCGCTGGAGCGCGTTCGTCAGCCGTCCCGAACATGCCCCCGAGGCCCTGGGCCCGGTCTGCGGCGTGGCCCCGGAGGCCATCCGCGCGGCGGCCCGGCTCTACGCCACCGGCGGCAACGCGGCCATCTACTACGGGCTGGGCGTGACCGAGCACAGCCAGGGCAGCACGGCGGTGATGGGCATCGCCAACCTCGCCATGGCCACCGGCAACGTCGGCCGCGAGGGTGTCGGGGTGAACCCGCTGCGCGGGCAGAACAACGTGCAGGGTTCCTGCGACATGGGCTCCTTCCCCCATGAGCTGCCGGGCTACCGCCACGTCTCCAACGAGGCGGTGCGGGCACAGTTCGAGCAGGCCTGGGGGGTGACCCTGCAGCCCGATCCGGGGCTGCGCATCCCCAACATGTTCGAGGCCGCCCTGGGCGGCAGCTTCAAGGGGCTGTACTGCCAGGGCGAGGACATCGCCCAGAGCGACCCCAACACCCAGCACGTGACCGCTGCGTTGTCTGCCATGGAGTGCGTGGTGGTGCAGGACATCTTCCTCAACGAAACCGCCAAGTTCGCCCACGTGTTCCTGCCCGGCAGCTCCTTCCTGGAGAAGGACGGCACCTTCACCAACGCCGAGCGCCGCATCTCTCGCGTGCGCAAGGTGATGGAGCCGCTGGGCGGCAAGGCCGACTGGGAGGCCACCGTGGCCCTGGCCAATGCCCTGGGCTACCGCATGGACTACCGGCACCCGTCGGAAATCATGGACGAGATCGCCCGCCTCACGCCGACCTTCAGCCGCGTCAGCTACGCCGAGCTGGAGCGTCACGGCAGCCTGCAATGGCCGTGCAACGACGCCGCGCCGGACGGCACGCCGACCATGCACATCGACGCCTTCGTGCGTGGCAAGGGGCGCTTCATGCTGACCGGCTACGTGCCCACCGAGGAGAAGGTGAACAACCGCTACCCGCTGTTGCTCACCACCGGGCGCATCCTCAGCCAGTACAACGTCGGCGCGCAGACCCGGCGTACCGACAACGTGGCCTGGCACGAGGAGGACCGCCTGGAGATCCACCCCAGCGACGCCGAGAGCCGTGGCATCGCCGAGGGCGACTGGGTGGGCGTGGGCAGCCGTGCGGGGCAGACCGTGCTGCGTGCCCGGGTGACCGAGCGGGTGGCGCCGGGGGTGGTGTACACCACCTTCCACTTCCCCGAGTCGGGCGCCAACGTGATCACCACCGACAACTCCGACTGGGCCACCAACTGCCCGGAATACAAGGTGACGGCGGTGGAAGTGACGAAGGTGTTCCAGCCTTCCGAATGGCAGAAACGCTATCAGGCGTTCAGTGACGAACAGCGGCGTTTGCTCAAGGAACGCCGCAGGACGGAGAGAGTCGAGGCACGCCGATGAGCACAGACAACCTGATCAAGATGGCCAACCAGATCGCCCAGTTCTTCAGCAGCGAGCCGGACCCGGAGGCAGCGGTGAAGGGCGTCCAGCAGCACCTGCAGAACTTCTGGACCCCGGCCATGCGCATCGAGCTCATGGCCTGGCAGGTGGAGCGCCAGGGCGAGAACCTCCACCCCCTGGTGCAGGCCGCCCTGGCCGAGCAGGGGCGGGCGGTCTAGCGTCTTGCTCCACGCCATCGGGCGTTCCGGTGGATCGGTGGAGCGCGATCCACCCTACGCGGTGCCGCATGCACAACCCGTAGGATGCGGTGAGCTCGGCGAACCGCATCGCATCCGAGCCGTGCCTGGCCATGATGGGCTTCGCACAGCCCAGCCCATCCTACGAGGCTGCCCAACGCCGGGCGTTGCCGTGTCGCTCGACGGTGGATTGGTGGGGCGCGGTCCACCCGCAGTGCTGCATGCACAACCCGTAGGATGCGGTGAGCTCGGCGAACCGCATCGATCCCGAATCGTGCCTGGCGATGATGGGCTTCGCACAGCTCAGCCCATCCTACGAGGCTGGCCAGCGTCGGGCGTTCCCGTGGCGTCCGATGGTGGATCGGTGGAGCGCGATCCACCCCGCGCGGGGGCGCGTGCACAACCCGTAGGATGCGGTGAGCTCGGCGAACCGCATCGATCCCGAACCGTGCCTGGCCATGATGGGCTTCGCACAGCTCAGCCCATCCTACGTGGCTGCCCAAAGCTAGCTGGGCGTTCCCGTGGTGCCCGGCGGTGGGGTGCGATCCACCCCGCGCGGGGGCGCGTGCATAACCCGTAGGATGCGGTGAGCTCGGCGAACCGCATCGCATCCGAGCCGTGCCTGGCCATGATGGGCTTCGCACGGCTCAGTCCATCCTGCGTGTGGCTGTGTCGCTTTATCGCTGCAGCGGGTCCGGGTGTTCGTGCCGGTCGTGGCTCGGGGTGGTGTCGAAGCGCTGGCGGTAGCAGCGGGAGAAGTAGCTGGAGGACTCGAAGCCGCAGGCCAGGGCCACGTCCAGCACGCTCATGTCGGTCTGGCGCAGCAGTTGCCGGGCCTTTTCCAGGCGCAGGCCCAGGTAGAAACGGGTCGGCGTGTCCTTCAGATGCAGGCGGAACAGTCGTTCCAACTGGCGCGGTGTGACGCCTATGCGCTCGGCCAGGGTAGAGGTCGACAGCGGCGTTTCGCTGTGGCGCTCCATTTCGCCGATCACCTGCACCAACTTGCGGTTGTGCACGTTGAAGCGGCTGGCGATCTGCATGCGCTGGTGGTCCTGCTGGGAGCGGATGCGGCCGAGCACGAACTGTTCCGACACCTTCAGCGCCAGCGCTTCGCCGTGCTGGCGGGCGATCAGCGTGAGCATCAGGTCGAGGCTGGCGGTGCCGCCGGCGCTGGTGATGCGGCGCCCGTCGATCTCGAACAGCTCCTGGGTGACGGTCAGTGATGGGTAGCGTTCGCGGAAGGCGTCGATGGCCTCCCAGTGCAGGGTCAGGCGCTGGCGCTCGAACAGCTCGGCCTCGGCCAGCACGAAGCTGCCGGTGTCGATGCCGCCCAGGCGCACGCCATCGGCCTCGGCGCGGTTGAGCCAGTGGGACAGGCGCGGGCTGAAGGTGGCCAGCGGCTCGAAGCCGGCCACCACCAGCAGGCAGTCCCCGGTGGCCGGTGCCTCCAGGCCACCCTCCACGTTGAGCGACATGCCGTTGCTGCCGGCCACCGGGCCGCCGTCGGCACTGAGCAGGCGCCAGCGGTACAGCTCGCCGCAGAAGCGGTTGGCCACCCGCAGCGGCTCCACCGCCGACATCAGGCCCATCATCGAGAAGCCGGGCAGCAGCAGAAAGCTGAAGGTCTGGGTCATGGGCAGGTTCCACGAGGCGATGAGCACTTAAAAGCCAGCTAAGCAGCGGGTGCAAGGGGGGAGGTCGTTTCTGTCCTGGAGGTGGTCGTTCTGGTTCGAATCGGTGGGGCGGGCGCTGCGTAAGTTGTGTCCATCGGGTTGACGTGGCGCCCGAGCACGGATGGAGTCGTCGGGTGGGTCGAACGTGCCTGGAGCCGTCGCCCCCGGCCTCCTTAACAACAAGTAGAAAACCGCATGGCCGCAAGGGGAGCATCGATGAAACGTCTTACCGCATTCGCTGGTTGCTGTTTGTTCGCCCTGTCCCACACCGCTGCATTCGCCGCCGACGACGCCAGTTGCCAGAAGATCCGCATGGGCGTGGTGGGCTGGACCGATGTGGTCGCCACCTCCGCCGTCGCCAGTGAGCTGCTGGGCAGCCTGGGCTACCAGACCCGCCAGACCCAGGCGTCGCAGCAGATCATCTTCGCGGGTATCCAGAAGAAGCAGGTGGACGTGTTCCTCGGCTACTGGAAGCCGATCATGGACGACAACATCAAGCCCTTCCTCGACAGTGGCGCGGTGAAGGTGGCGGCCCAGCCGTCCCTGGGCGATGCCGTGGCGGTGCTGGCGGTACCCAGCTACACCGCCGAGCAGGGGCTGCGTACTTTCGCCGACATCGCCCGCTTCAAGGACCAGCTCGGCGGCAAGATCTACGGCATCGAGTCCGGTTCCGGCGCCAACCTGGCGATCCAGAAGATGATCGATGGCAACCAGTTCGGCCTGGGCGGCTTCAAGCTGGTGGAGTCCAGCGAGGCGGCGATGCTGACGGCGGTGAAGCGTGCGGTGAAGAACCACAAGCCGGTGGTGTTCTTCGGCTGGAAGCCGCACCCGATGAACATTCAGATGCCGCTGACCTACCTGACCGGCAGCGAGGACGTGTTCGGTCCCAATGACGGTGCCGCCACCGTCTCCACCGTGACCGCGCCGGACTTCGCCCAGCGTTGCCCCAATGCCAACCGGCTGGTCACCAGCCTGCGCTTCACCAGCGACCAGGAGGCGCAGCTGATGCAGCCGATCATGGAGCGCCAGGAGCCGGGCAAGGTCGCCCGCGAGTGGCTCAAGGCCAACCCGGCGGTGGTCAAGGGCTGGCTGGAGGGCGTGACCACCTTCGATGGCCGCAGCAGCGACCAGGCCGTCGCCTCCCTGAAGTAATGCCGTTCAACCCCGGTGCGCGGGTTCGCCCGCGCACGGTTTCCGATCGCCTCGCAGAAGGATGAACCCACCGTGAACCATGAAGTCATCGTCACCTGCGCCGTCACCGGCGCCGGCGATACCGTCGGCAAGCACCCGGCCATTCCCGTTACCCCGAAGGAGATCGCCGCCGCCGCCATCGAGGCCGCCAAGGCCGGCGCCACCGTCGCCCACTGCCATGTGCGCGACCCGCGTACCGGCAAGCCGAGCCGCGATGTGGCGCTGTACCGCGAGGTGGTGGAGCGCATCCGCGAGAGCGACACCGACGTGATCATCAACCTCACCGCCGGCATGGGCGGGGACCTGGAGATCGGCAAGGGCGAGCAGCCGCTGGAGTTCGGCGCCGGCACCGACCTGGTGGGGCCGCTGGAGCGCCTGGCCCATGTGGAGGCACTGCTGCCGGAGATCTGCACCCTGGACTGCGGGACGCTGAACTTCGGCGATGGCGACTTCATCTACGTGTCCACCCCGGCCCAGTTGCGGGCGGGCGCCAGGCGCATCACCGAGCTGGGGGTGAAGGCCGAGCTGGAAATCTTCGACACCGGCCACCTGTGGTTCGCCAAGCAGATGCTCAAGGAAGGGCTGCTGGAGGACCCGCTGATCCAGATCTGCCTGGGGATTCCGTGGGGGGCGCCGGCGGACACCACGACCATGAAGGCCATGGCCGACAACCTGCCGCCCGGCCTGATCTGGGCTGGCTTCGGCATCGGCCGTATGCAGATGCCGATGGTGGCCCAGGCGATGCTGCTGGGCGGCAACGTGCGGGTCGGCCTGGAGGACAACATCTGGCTGGACCGGGGCGTGCACGCCAGCAATGGCCAACTGGTGGAGCGGGCCATCGAGATCATCGAACGCCTGGGTGGCCGTGCGCTGAGCCCGGCCGAGGGCCGCGAGAAGATGAAGCTCAAGCGTCGCGGCTGAGCAGCCCTCTCACATACATGCCATAGCCCGGGCTTCAGCCCGGGGACGCACCGTCAATCGACACAGGATCAGGAGCCACCATGGCCTTCACCACTCACATCAGAACCTTCGCCGCCCTTGGCAGCGGCGTGATCGGCAGCGGCTGGGTCGCCCGCGCCCTGGCCCACGGGCTGGACGTCGTCGTCTGGGACCCGGCGCCGGGTGCCGAGGCCGCGCTGCGGGCGCGCATCGCTAATGCCTGGCCGGCCCTGGAGAAGCAGGGGCTGGCGCCGGGTGCGTCCCAGGCGCGCCTGCGCTTCGTCGACACCGTCGAAGAGTGCGTGCGGGACGCCGATTTCATCCAGGAGAGCGCCCCCGAGAGCCTGGAGCTGAAGCTGGCACTGCATGCGCAAATCAGCGCGGCGGCGCGCCCGGACGTGATCATCGGTTCCAGCACCTCGGGGCTGCTGCCCAGCGAGTTCTACGCTGACGCGCAGCACCCGGAGCGCTGTGTGGTGGGGCACCCGTTCAACCCGGTCTACCTGCTGCCACTGGTGGAGGTGGTGGGCGGGGAGAAGGCGGCGCCGGAGGCGGTGCAGGCGGCCATCGAGGTCTATACCGCTTTGGGCATGCGCCCGCTGCATGTGCGCAAGGAGGTGCCTGGCTTCATCGCCGACCGCCTGCTGGAGGCGCTGTGGCGTGAGGCGCTGCACCTGGTGAATGACGGCGTGGCCAGCACCGGGGAGATCGACGATGCGATCCGCTTCGGTGCGGGGTTGCGCTGGTCCTTCATGGGGACCTTCCTCACCTACACCCTGGCCGGTGGCAATGCGGGGATGCGCCACTTCATGGCGCAGTTCGGGCCGGCCCTGCAGTTGCCCTGGACCTACCTGCCGGCGCCGGAGCTGACCGAGACGCTGATCGACCGGGTGGTGGAGGGCACGGCTGTGCAGCAGGGCGAGCGCAGCATCGCCGAGCTGGAACGCTACCGGGATGACTGCCTGCTGGCGGTGCTGGCGGCGATCAAGGACACCAAGGCCCGCCATGGCTTCGCCTTCGCGGAGTAGCCGGCATGGTCTTTCGATGGAGTGGAGCCCGGACATGAGCAGCCCCCTGGTGACCTACCGCACACGCATTCCCGCCGAGTGGGTGGACTACAACGGCCACCTGCGCGATGCGTTCTACCTGTTGGTGTTCAGCTACGCCACCGATGCGCTGATGGAGGTGATCGGCCTCGACGAGGGCGGGCGCGCCGAGACAGGCCACACGCTGTACACGCTGGAGTGCCACCTGAACTTCCTGGCGGAAGTGAAGCGGGATGAAGCGGTGGAGGTGCACACCCAGGTGCTGGGCGTGGATGCCAAGCGTCTGCACATCCACCACAGCCTCCACCGGCCAGGCGAGCCGGTGATGCTCGCAGCCAGCGAGCAGATGCTGATGAACGTGGACGCAGCCACGGCGCGCTCCTGCGCGTATGCGCCCAGGGTGGCGGAACGGGTGGGGGCGTTGTTCGAGGGGCACCGGGCGTGTCCGCTGCCGGCGTATGTGGGGCGGGTGATCGGTTTGCCGCCGCCTCGTTGAAGGCGGCGCCCCGGCGTATGTGCCGGGGCTCGGCGCGGGATCAGGTCGGCAAGGCGTAGCGGCGGGCGAAGTCGATGAGGTCCACCAGGTTGCGGGTCTTCAGCTTGTCCATGAGGCGGGACTTGTAGGTGCTGACCGTCTTGTGGCTGATGAACAGTTGTTCGGCGATTTCCTTGTTGTTTTTGCCGTTGGCCAGGTTCTGTAGCACGGCCAGCTCACGGTCGGAGAGGCTGTCCAGCAACTGGCTGTCGTTCGGGCTGCCGCCTTCCTGGGCGCCGGCAGGCAGGTGCACGGTGCTGGGGAACAGGCTGTAGCCGGAGAGCACCGAGCGGGTGGCGGAGATCAGGCTCACGGCCTGCTCCTGCTTGGAGAGGTAACCGGTGGCACCGGCCTGCAGGCAGCGATTGGCATACAGCGCGGCCGGCAGCGAGGTGAGCACCAGCAGCTTGAGGTTCACGTCCATCGCGCTGAGGCGCCCCAGCACCTCCAGGCCATCGAGCTTGGGAATGGCGATGTCGAGAATGACCAGGTCAGGGCGCAGGGAGCGCGCCATGCTGAGGCCTTCCACGCCGTTTTCGGTTTCTCCGACGATTTCATAACCTTCGCGCTCCAGCAGTACGCGGGTCGCGAAGCGAATCATGGGCTGGTTGTCGATCAGCAGAATCTTGCTCATCTGGTTGGTTCTCCTGCTCAAGTTTCCCTATTCAATAGGAAGGCGCACGGAAGCTTTCAGGAACTTGCCGTTTAGGTGTGTTAAAGGGTCGTTTGTTGGCCTTCCTGACCGTGAGCGATGGGGATTTCAGGACCCCTGCGCGATTTCGGTCAAGTTGGCATCAGGTGATTCTTCTAAGAATGTTGCCCGTTGTCTTTCGGACTATTCCGAATACTTCGTATTTCTGCCCGGCTAACTTGTACGACCTATTTCATCGGTCTGATGAAGTAGCTTAAAAAGTTTGGCTAAGCACGTGGAGCGCGGATTATATTTGCCGTGCGCGGCAGGATTGGTCTTTTGGGAAGTTTCCTACATATCGTGTAGGTTCTGCCTTTATACAAGGCGCCTAAGGGTCGCCTGTCTGCTCTTGAACTAAGGTTTCCCCGACACCTCTTTTCCCAGCAGGTGGGTTTGTGTCCCGTATTTTCGCTCTCCGCACGCTGCTCCTGTGCCTGTTTTTGCTGTGCCCGTCATTCGGCGGCGCCGTTCTGGCCGATGAGGGGCACGCCCTTTCGCTGTCCAGCCAGGTGGTGGTGGATCAGCAGGATTTGGAAATTTCCGAATCCGACTGGCACTGGTTGCGCCAGCGGCGGGAGTTGGTCATGGGCGTGCTGGCAAAGGGGGCGCCGCCGCTGGAGATCGTTCAGGCACATGGCGTCTACCAGGGCATGACGCCCGACGCGGCAACGCTGCTGGGGCAGATGCTCGGTCTGCAGATCCGTCTGCGTGCCTACCCCGACCGGCAAGCTCTGGTGACGGCGCTGCAGGCCGGGGACATCGACTTCTTCGGGGCCGATGGGCACAGCGAGCCCGTGCCGGGCCAGGTCCGCAGTCTGGCCTACGGTTTCAGCCGGCTGGCGTTGTTCCGCCGCGGCAATGACCACCGTGAGCTGCCTGACGATCTCAAGGGTATGAAGCTGGCCTACACGCCGGAGCATGGCGATGCCGTGGCGTTGTTCCCTGCGGCCCGGGCACTGCCGGTCGATACGGTGGAGCAGGGCGTCGCCGATGCGGCCTTCGGTCAGGCGGACCTGTTGCTGGCCGATGTGGTGCCGGTCTATTACCTGCTGAACCGTGCCTTCTATGGCACGGTGCGCTTCGAGCGTTATGTGGACTGGCCGGGCGGCGAGCTGGCTTTCGTGGTGCGCCAGTCCGATCCGCAACTGCTGCGTGGGATTGACGGGGCGCTGCGTGCGATCGGTCGGTCGCGCCTGGACGAGATCGCCCAGCGCTGGGTGGGTAACGGTGTGATGCCGGCCGCCGAGCGCATGGTGCTCACTTCCGAGGAGGCGCGCTGGGTGCAGCGTCATCCGGTGGTGCGTGTTGCCGTGGACGACGATCTGGCGCCTTTGGCGTTCTTCGACGGCAACGGGCAGTTCCGGGGCATCGTCGCCGATCTGCTGGACCTGGTGCGGCTGCGCACCGGGTTGCGCTTCGAGGCCGTCAGCCGCACTGGCGGCTATGCCGGGCAGATCAAAGCCTTGGCGGAAGGTGAGGCCGATATCGGAATCCTCACCAAAGGGCCTGAGCGAGAGAGCGTGCTGCGTTTCACGCGGCCGATCACCAGCAGCCCGTTCGTACTGGTTACTCGTGCCCAGGCTGATGGGCTCGGCGAGCCGGTTGGGGACCTGTCCGGGCGGGTGCTCGCCCTGGGGCGCGGCCATGTGGCGCGGGAGGCGATGCGCCGTGCCTTCCCGAAGGCAGAGCTGGTGGAGCCCGGTTCGACCCTGGATGCCTTGCACAGTGTCGACACTGGCCGCGCCGATGCAGCCCTGGTGGGGCTGCCGGTGGCCCGTTACTACCTGGTGATGATGTTCCAGAACCGCCTGGCCATCGCACAGGTGGCACCGGTGGGGCCGGCCACGTCCAATCTCGCGGTGCGTCGAGGCGACACGGAACTGCAGGCCATCCTCGACCGCGCACTGGCGGAGCTGTCGCCCGACGAGTTGGCTGCCACCGCCGACCGCTGGCGCGGGACGCCGGGCATGAGCCCGCAGACCTGGCGCGAGTACGGTGTGCTCATCCAGCGCATCGTCATCGGGGCGGCGGTGCTGCTGCTACTGGTGTTGGCCTGGGTGCTGCACCTGCGGCGCCAGGTGCGTCGGCGCCAACTCGCCGAGCGCCAGTTGCAGGATGAGCTGCGCTTCATCGAGACGCTGATCGACAGCATGCCGCCGCCGGTCTACGTGCGTGACACCGAGGGGCGCCTGCTGTCGTGCAACCGCAGCTACCTGCAGACCTTGGGGCTGGAGCGCGAAGAGGTTATCGGCCTGACGGTGACCGAGCTGTCGGTGGACTTCCCGGATGCTGCCGAATTCCACCAGCGGCAATTGAAGGCGGTGGCCGAAGGGCAATTGCAGCGCTCGGTGCATGAGCTGTCTCTGGGCGGGCGCACCCTGTGGATCGAGCACTGGATACAGCCCTTCCAGGACTCCGCCGGGGTCACCCGTGGGGTGATCTGCGGGTGGCTGGACTTCACCGAGCACCACAACCTGGTGCTGGAGCTGGAGGCGGCGAAAAACATGGCCGATGCGGCCAGCCGCGCCAAGACCACTTTCCTCGCCACCATGAGCCACGAGATCCGCACGCCGATGAACGCGGTGATCGGCATCCTCGAGCTGGCGCTCAAGCGCGCGGCGGATCGCCCCATTGACCCGTCCAGCATCGAGGTGGCCTACAACTCGGCGAAGGGGCTGCTGGAGCTGATCGGCGACATTCTCGACATTGCTCGCATCGAGTCCGGCCGGCTCAGCCTGTCGCCACGTCGGGCCAACCTGCGGGAGCTGGTGGAGTCGGTGGCGCGGGTGTTCGACGGCTTGGCGCGGCAGAAGGGGCTGGTGTTGAACCTGGATATCGACGCGGGCATCCAGGGCGATGTGCTGGTGGACGGCATGCGTTTCAAGCAGGTGCTGTCCAACCTGGTCAGCAATGCCATCAAGTTCACCCGCGAGGGCAGCGTCAGCGTGCGCATCCATGGTGAGGACGGCGAGTCCGATCAGTTGCACGTCTACCTCAGCGTGGCGGACACCGGCATCGGTATCGACCCGGCGGACCAGGCTCGCCTGTTCCAGCCCTTCGAGCAGGTGCAACGCAGCTCCGGCTCGATGGAAGGGGCAGGGCTGGGGCTGGTCATCTGCCGCTCGCTCTGCGAAATGATGGGGGGCCGCCTGGCCTTGGACAGCGCGCCCGGGCGCGGCACCCGGGTGGATGTGGAGCTGCGCCTGCTGCGGCTTGACCCGATTCCGTTGATGGAGATCGCCCGCCAGGAGGAGGCCCAGGCCCGGCGTCGGCTAAAGGTGCTGGTGGTGGACGACCACCCGGTGAACCGGCAGATCCTCGCCCAGCAACTCGCCTACCTGGGGCATGAGGTGGTGGAGGCGGTGGATGGGGTGGACGCACTGGCACGCTGGCGCGAGCAGCCCTTCGATGTCGTCGCCACCGACTGCCATATGCCGCGCATGAGCGGCGCAGACCTGGCCCGTGCCATTCGCGAGGACGAGCGCCAGCAAGGGCGTGTGCCGGTCCTCATCCTCGGGCTGACCGCCGACGCTCAGCAGGAAGAGGTGGAGCGCGGCCTCCAGGCCGGTATGGACGATTGCCTGGTCAAGCCCATTGGGCTGGATTTGCTGGAGGAAAAGCTCGGCGGTGCGCCCGGCCCCGCACCCTCGCGGGTCGAAGGAGCGGAGGGGGAGGCCGAGGTGCTGTTCGACCTGAGTCCCCTGGCGCCGCTGACCGGCGGGGACCCCGGCCTGGCGGTGAGCCTGCTGCGGGAGTTGCTGAATACCAATCGGCGCGACCTTGCCGCGCTTGAGGAACAGGTACGTCTGCATGACGCTTCGGCCCTGTTCGAGTTGGCCCACCGGCTCAAGGGCGCTGCGCGGGTGATCAAGGCCACTCGGGTGATCGAGGCGTGTGAGTACCTGTCGCGGGCCAGCGTCGTGGAGCGGCCGCGTTCCGATGCCCTGGAGGCCGGTGTGGAGGCCGTACGGCGAGCCCTGGAAGCCCTGGAGCGTGGCCTGCTCCAGCAGATGCCGGAGCTTCAATGAAGCGTGGGGCGCTCCTTCATCAGGCGATCGAAGTCCGGGCGGGCCAGCGGGCGGGAGAACAGGAAGCCCTGGCCTTCGGTGCAGCCCAGGGACAGCAGGCGCTCGCGCTGCTGGCGGGTTTCGATGCCTTCGACGATCAGGCTGATGTTCATGGCTTTGGCCAGCGCTACGGCACTGCTGATCACCGCGCCGCTGCGGGGCTGGCTGGTGAGCTTGCGGGCAAAGCTGGCATCCAGCTTCACCTGGGTGAACGGCAGATCGCAGAGCCGGTCGAGGGAGGAATAGCCGGTGCCGAAGTCGTCCATCGACAGGCCACAGCCCATCATGCGCAGGCGTACGAGGTTTTCCAGGCAGGTGGTCGGGGCGCTGAACAGGCCGGTTTCAGTGACCTCGAAGATGACGCCCTCGGCGGACAGGCCGGCCTCATCCAGGTGCGTGCGGACACGCTCGGGAAGGTCGTTGTCGCTCAACTGTGCAGGCTGGAGGTTGAAGGCGATGTTGAGCATGCGGCCCTGGCTGGCGAGGATGCGCTGGAACTCCAGGCCCTGCCGGAAGATCTGCCAGAACATGCGGTTGATCAGGCCATGGGCTTCCATCATCTGCAGGAACTGGGCGGGCATCAGTACGCCGTGCTGCGGATGGCGCCAGCGGGCCAGGGCCTCGGCGCCGACCATCTTGCCGCTGCGCAGGTCGACCTTGGGTTGGAACCAGGCTTCGAACTGGCCCAGCTCCAGGCCTTCCAGCAGTTCGTCGCGGGATGGCAGTTCCATGACCTCAGGCTCACCGAGGCCGCGGGTCTGGTTGGCTTCGTAGCGCGCCAGCAGTTGCGCGGCCCGTTCGATGTCGAAGGGTTTGCCCAGATCACCCAGGCATTCGAGCCCGAGGGTGCGGATCATCGACTGGGTGGCCTGGCGCAGGGGCGCTTCCACGGCGCTGCTGAGAATCACCGAGCGCACGGCACCGGAGTGGCTGGCATGGCGGAGGAAGGCCAGGCCGTCCATCCCGGCCATGCGCAGGTCGCACAGCACGACGTCGACGCCGCCGCAACTCTGCAGCTCGTTCAGGGCGCTGGCGCCATCGCCGGCCTGGTGGATGCGCTGGATACCCAGCTTCTGCAAGGCGGTCACGGCGATCAGGCGCTGGAAGGGCTCATCTTCCAGAACCAGAATGCTGATGTTCTTCATGGAAAGGGCTCGGTTGGTAAAAAGTCCGGCCACGTTACGCAGCTGCTCTGCAAGCTGCTAGGCGAAGCGTCGGTGGCGTCTGTAGGAAAATTCATCTGCGGTACGACTGCTTCACAGTTTGCCGGGAATACACATGAGCCGTGGTTCAACCAGAGGTCACACATATGAGAACAGCCCTGATCGTCGATGATCACCCCGTGATCCGGATGGCGGTGCGCATGCTGCTGGAGCGCAATGGGCTCGAGGTGGTGGGGGAGGCCGATAACGGCGTGGATGCCGTGCAACTGGTGCGTCAGCATGAACCGGACGTGGTGATCCTCGACATCGGCATCCCCCGCCTGGACGGGCTCAACGTCATCAGTCGCATTCGCTCACTGGGGCTCGACAGCCATGTGCTGGTGCTCACTTCGCTGCCCGCAGAGGGGTTCTGTCAACGCTGCCTGCAGGCGGGTGCACGTGGCTTCGTGAGCAAGGAGGAGGACCTGCAGAACCTGGTGATCGCCATCAACTCCATCAGTGCCGGCTTCACCTTCTTCCCCGCCGATGTGCTGCCAATGGGGCAGGGGGCGCCGGCCAGCGAGCGGGAGTTGGTGGGGCGCCTGTCCAACCAGGAGTTGATGGTCCTTCAGTACCTGGCCTCCGGCCTTGGCAACAAGGAGATCGCTGAGCGGATGCTGCTCAGCAACAAGACCGTCAGCACCTACAAGAGTCGTATTCAGCAGAAGCTCAACCTCGCCTCCCTTCTCGAACTCATCGAGTTCGCCCGCCGCAACGACCTGAGCGCCCGGCAGCAGTAGCGTCTCCAGCCAAACTGCACGCGCCCCAGGCCTCCATCTGTCAGTGCGCAAGTGCGTGGTCGAGCGTGCCGTCGTTTCTGCTTGGCACCAGCCCGGCGATCAGCCCCCAAGCGGGACCCGGGCGCTCCTCGTGCTTGCCACGCGGGCTTTCAGCCTGTCATGGCGCCTGCCCTATCTGTGCCGATGTGTCCTACGTGAAGGTGGGTGGACGGCTTACGATTTCCGGGATTTGTACGATTTTTTAGATGCTCATCGCTCTATAGACTGCATCGCCTTAGCTTGATGTGATGCTGTTCTCCTTCTGGCCTTTTTCCGAAGTTTCATGTCGATATCACGAGTTTTTCAGCCATTGATAGACCGCTGATTCTTTGTCGGAGTGGCTCAGCCGCTATCAAGGAAGAACGCCCATTTCATCAGAAGCGCCTCGGACGCCTGGATTCTGATCGTATTGGTCATTCGAGAGACCAGGTAGGAAGGGGGTGGGCTGCATGGACGCAGCGAGAGGCACGTCAGGCCAGGGACAGTCTGTCGCGTTGACGCCATGGTGCAGGTGGGGATGCTGGGTTCTGTTTTAGAGGTGAACTCTGCTTCGTTGACGGAGTTGCCCTATTTCCTCGCAACTGCTGAAAAGTAGCTGGCTCGCGAAGACGAGACTAAACGGGCCTGCGAGGCTCGGTAACGCGTTTGGCGTTGAACCGCCAAACGGTTACTAACTAAAAAATACTAAATAACTTCTGCTGTTGCCTGTGCTGGGATTAAAACGGCAGTTGCCTTGCTGCGTCTGGATTTTGACTCTTTAAAAAGGTGGCGAACATGTGGTGCAGTTCAGAAATGTTTAGAAGGCAACTGTGTGATCAGTTTGGCTTTGGTGGTTTTGGTAGTCCAGTGGAGTGTTTCATATGAATTCGCTGCATTTGATTCTGGGTGTTTTGTTGGTTTGGCTTCCCACTCATGCTGTTCTTGCCGCTGTTGTTAACGTCAAAGATGGCGAACATATGGTGGCGAATGACCGTGTGGTGAATGCGGATTCGGATAATGCTGTTCAGGTCAGTGGGAAGGGAACTTCTTTTACCAGCGAAGAAGGTTTGAAGGTCACCGCTAGCGGGACGTGGGGGGATGCTCTACGGGTGCAGAATGGGGGTCGCGCCGATCTGGTAGGTGCTGAATTGACAGCCAACGCAGGCCGACACGATCTGGTAAACGTCAGTTCAGGTGGGACTGTCTCTGCAAGCGACTCTTTATTTGAGTGCCAGGATTGTGCGGGTGATGGCGTTGCGGTTGAGGGGAGCGGGTCAAGTTTTACCGGTAACAATATCAGGATCGAGATCGGGGGGGATGCTTACTCGGGTGGGCTTCGTGCGTCAAGCGGGGGGAGTATTCGTCTGGTTGATAGCAGCATCAAAGTAGACTCCACTCGAGGTGGTCACGGTCGAAGTGCAGTATCTGTCTCGGGGCGAGGCAGTCGTTTCTTTGGTGAGCGGATTGATATTGATACAAATGGCTCTTACGGTTTCGAAGTGAATGGCGGTACCGCTTCTGAGTTGTATGACTCCACTGTCAAGGCTAGCCAGTCAGCAATCATCGTCCATACGCCAGGCCAGCGCACGGATGTGCATTTGAAGAATGTTGAAGCTGAGGGCGGTTATTACGGCATCAATGCAAACGGTGGTGACTATCATCTTGTGGTTGAAGGTGGGCGCTATACCGCTACCGGGGTAAATGGCACCGCGCTGTGGAGTACTTCTGACACTGCAAGGCTGGATATTGCTGATGCGGAATTCTACTCCTTGGGCTCGGGTGATGGAGTGATCCAGCAGAACAAGACGGGTGTCATCAATATTTTGAATAGCCGCATTGTAACCAGTGGGGCGGGCGGCCATGGTTTGTACGCTGAGGCATTGATCAATGCTGATGGAATGACCATTGAGGCGTCTGGCAAATCAGCCCATGGTGCCTCCGCTGCTCGTGGCGGTGTGTTGAATCTATGGAACAGTCAGGTGACTACCCGGGGAGACGGGGGGATGGGGCTGATAAGTTTCAAAGGGTCAACTGTAAATGCCGACCGGGTGTCTGTGACTACACAGGGTGAAGGTAGTCACGGGCTTGTTAGTAGAGGTGGCAATATGAATATCTCTGCATCCAGTATCGTGGCTGAAGGTGACAGCTCATCCGGTTTGAGAATGGAGGGGGGGACCGCCAAGTTTGATCTGAATAACACCTTTTTAGAGTCAAAGCAGTCGTTTGGTGTGCAGTCCATTGGTGCCAATGCGACGTTGTCTCTTTCCGATGGTTCCTATTTGCAAGCCGGCAATGGCGTTGCCATCTCTGCACGAGCGGGTGTTTTCAATCAGCAGACTCTGAGTAGCGCGTTGGATGTAAAGCTCGATAAGAGCCAGGTGTGGGGGGATGTTGAGGCAGATGATCTGAGCACTCTGGATCTGGTGCTTGGTAATGACTCCCTGCTATCCGGTGCAGCTCGCAATGTGCGGCACCTGACTATGGATGAGCGTAGCGTTTGGCAATTAACCGGGAACTCTGATTTGGGTCAGTTCGACCACCAAGGGACTGTGTTGTTTGCGCCTGAGGGTGATTTCAAGACCCTTCATGTCAAATCGGATCTGACAGGTTCTGGCCGTTTCATCATGAATACGGACCTGTCGACCTTGTCGGGCGACCTTGTGCAGGTGGATGGGCAAGTTCACGGCAACCATACTCTGGTCGTTGCTGATAGTGGCCGTAGCCCTGTTAATTCTGGTGGCACTCTGACTCTTGTAGAGACAAACGGCGGAGACGGGCAGTTCAATCTGTATGGTGATCACGTCGATGCGGGGGCTTATCGCTACACCCTGGCTAAGGCGGGAGATAACTGGCAGTTGGAACAAACTGGTTCTAGTGGGGCGGGAAACGATCTGTCCACCGGAAGTAATGCGGTGCTGGGGAGCCAGAGTGCATTGGGTTTGCTGTGGAATGCTCAGAATAATGCGCTAATCACAAGGCTTGGCGAGCTGCGCCTGGGTGATGATCGGGGTGGTCTTTGGAGTCGTGGTGTGAGTAAGAACTATAGTTCCAACCCATCGAGAAGCCGTGGATTCAAGCAGAAAGTGAGTGGGTTCGAGGTAGGCGCCGATAAAGCTGTAGAAGTGGCAAGTGGTCGTCTTTATTTGGGTGGGCTGGTGGGGGTCGTGGAATCAGCACAAGACTTCCAGGGCGAAGCAAAAGGCAACATCAACAGCAAGTTGCTCGGTGCCTATGGCACTTATCTGGATGATCGAGGATATTATGTGGACGCCGTTGCTCGCTACTCATGGATGGATAACAGCCTTCGCTTTAGCGACAATGTAGGCAAGTCGATCAAGGGCGACTATAAGAATCAGGGGGTTGGTATTGGTCTTGAAGTTGGCAAAAGGATCGAAGCTGCCCGTGAGTACTTTGTCGAGCCTCAGGTTGAGTTGACTTATACCCGAACCAAAGGTGCTGAATATGCATTAAGTAACGGGCTTGAGGTCAAACAGTCCGCCAGTGATTCTTTGGAGGGGCGTATCGGCTTGCTCGCCGGTCGGCGCTTGGAGTGGACTGCGCAGAGATCTGTGCAGCCCTATGTTAAAGCCTCTTTTGTTAACGAGCTTCACCGCAGCGGCTCAACTCGTTTTAATGAAGATCGTCTAACCATGAACAGTGGGGCTTCGCGTGTTGAGCTAGGACTTGGAGCTTCCCTGCAAGCAACAGAAAATAGCAAGTTAAGTGTTGATGCTGACTATGCTAAAGGTAGTCGTATGGAGATGCCTTGGACTCTGACACTTGGTTATCGCTTTCTCTGGTAGGCATTGGAGAAGTTCGAATGGCGCGATAGGCCACATTTATCTGACGACCGATCAGGTTTGAAAACTAAATAGTTGGCGAAAAATCTCATCAGGAGCCCGGCCCTTGGTCGGGTTTCTGCTTTTTGCGGTACGCAAGTGCTGAAACATGTTTGGCTCGAGAGGAATAGCGGTCTTTCGGCGTACGCGCCATTTCATATAAGCCCCCTTAGGAGTAGATGCACAGAATCTTCGGGGCTCAGATGGAAATTCCTACAGACCCTGTGGGGGGGGGACTCCATTCGCGGCTCGAAACCCTCGATATCATTGCGCTCGCCACGCTGAAGTGCGACGTGGTTCTCGTTGCGAGAACCGTAAGTGCTCAGTTCTGGTTCCGACTCTTGAGGTCACCCCCCCTTTGATTCGGCGCGTGGAACCAGGCGCCATTCAGGAGAGCAAAATGAAAAAGTTCCTCACCGCTGGCGCGGCCCTGGTCGGTTTCGGCCTGAGCAACCTGGCACTGGCCTATGACGGCACCATTACCATCAAGGGTGAAGTGTCCAGCAAGACCTGCACCATCGAGAGCGCCGCGCTCAACCAGACTGTCGAACTGGCTCCGGTTTCCCAGAGCTCCCTGGCGCCGGGGCAAAATGCCGGCTTCAAGCCGTTCCAGATCGCCGTGTCGGGCTGCACCGTGGGTGCCAAGGTCAAGGCCAACTTCGAAATTGCCCCGAACGTGGACCCCACCACCGGCACCCTGAAGAACGAACTCAGCGGCGTTGATGCGTCCAACGTCGCCATCCAGTTGTTCAACAAGGACCAGAAGGCCATCAACTTGGCTACCGGCGCCAATAACAGCGAAGAAATCATTGGCGCTGGTCAGAACGCCACCCTTGGCTTCTTCGCCGCGTACCTCGCCCCCGTAGGCGAAGACGTGAAGCCTGGTCTGGTGAACACCAAAGTCACCTACACCATGAGCTACGAGTAACACCCCTGACTCGCCCGGAATGTTTCCGGGCGAGTTGCCTCTACGGTAATTCCTATGTCCCTGCGCTCTTCATGCATACGATGGCTGCTGGCTGTCGGCACCTTGTTGTTCGTCTCCGTTGCCCACGCCGGCATCGTGGTCAATGGCACCCGGTTCATTTATCCCGCGAAGCAGCAGGAGATTGGCGTCCGGGTCAGCAATGACGGCGACCAACCTTCGCTTGTGCAGGTGTGGATCGACCGTGGCGATCCCGAGATTCGCCCCGAGAATGCCGAGGCACCTTTCGTCATGACGCCGCCCCTGTTCCGTGTCGATCCCGGCAAGGGTCAGAGCGTTCGGGTTGCCTTCACCGGCGAGTCGCTGCCCAAGGATCGCGAGAGCGTCTTCTGGCTGAACCTGCTGGACGTACCGCCCATGCCTGGCGAAGACGGCAACTACATGCAGTTCGCCATCCGCACCCGGGTCAAGCTCTTCTACCGTCCTGAGGGGTTGCCTGGGCGGCCTGATCGGGCCGTCGAGCAGGTGGCCTGGAGCCTGGCCAGCGTGGCTGGCAAGCCTGTGCTCCGTGCCACCAACCGCAGCGCCTACAACGTCTCTTTCGGCGACATCGTCTTGCGTACCGGTGGACGTGACTACAAGGCCGGCAGCGGCATGGTGGGGCCCTTCGGTGCCCATGACTTCCCGGTAGCTGGACTTTCCGGCGTACCGGCATCGGGCCGTGTCGTCCTGCAGTGGATCAACGACTACGGCGCCAGCGTCACTCAGGAGAGCAGCCTGGACAATTAGGTCCGGGCATTGTCGCCTTTCACTACTACACGAATCCAAAGGAGCATCGCGCTGGTCGATGCGAGGTGTACCCATGACTTCGCTTTCCGCTACCGACGCCAGTAGCCTCACAAGGGCCATACTCCCGCGCGGCCCGCGATTGCATCGGGTTGCGCGTCCGCATCTGCTCGCCGTTGCCATGGCCACGACGGGTGCCACCTTAGGCTTGGCCGATGCCGACGAACTCCCCAATGGCCCGCGCCTGGCTGCCTTCAACCCCGACTTCCTGCTCAATGGCGCGGGTCAGGGAGAGGCTGTCGACCTTTCACGCTTCAGCCGAGGCACCGTCCTGCCGGCCGGCACCTACCGGTTGGACGTTCATCTGAACGAGCGATGGATCGGTCGCCAGGAAATTCGCGTGCTGGAGGACAAGGACGCCCCCAACGGTGTAAAGATGTGTCTCACTCCCGCGCAACTGGGCACGATTGGCCTCGATCTGGACAAGCTGCCGGATCCGGCTGCCGCGCGGGCGAAGCTGGAGAGCGAGGAGTGCCTGGACCTCGCGCAACTGGTGCCTTCTTCCAGTCTCAATATCGACCTGTCCGAGCTCAGCGCCTACCTCAGCATTCCCCAGGCCTACCTCGGCCGGCAGGTGCGCGGTGAAGTGGACCCACGCGACTGGGATCGTGGCGTTACCGCCGGCTTCATCGGCTACAACGCCAACCTGTATCGGAACCACGCCGACGGCGGGGATACCCAGCAGCTCAGCATCGGACTCAACAACGGCATCAACCTGGGTGACTGGCGACTGCGCACCAACGGCAATTACAGCCGCTCAAGCTCTTCAGGTGCGCCTTCGCGCAGCCATTACAGCAACAGCAGCACTTATGTGCAGCGGGATCTGACGGGTATCCGTTCGCAGTTGACCGTGGGTGACTACTACACCCCGAGCGAGCTGTTCGACAGCGTGCCGTTCCGGGGCGTGCAGGTCAGCTCGGACGATCGCATGCTGCCGGACGCCCTGCGTGGGTTCGCGCCCGTCATCCGTGGCGTTGCAGAAACCAACGCCAAGGTCACCGTCCGACAGGGTTCCTCTATCCTCCACGAAACAACGGTTTCCCCCGGGCCTTTCGCCATCGAGGACCTCTACGATTCCGGCTACTCCGGCGACCTGGAGGTCACCGTCACCGAAGCGGATGGCCGCCAGCGCTCGTTTCTCATCCCCTATGCTTCTGTGGCGCAACTGCTTCGCCCTGGCATGTCGCGATTCAGTGTCACGGCCGGTGAGTACCGCAGCGAGTCGGCCGAGCGTGTCCCGCGCTTTGTACAGGGCACCTACCAGCGCGGTATCTCCAACGACTGGAGCGCTTATACCGGCAGCATCATTGCCGAGAAGTACATGGCCGTTCAGGGGGGTATCGCCCTGAGCACCGGACTGGGCGCCCTGGCGTTGGACGTGACCCAGTCGCAGATCAAGGAGTCGCCCGTTTCCACCGAGGACCAGGCACCCAAAGGGGGGCGCAGCTACCGGATGACCTATTCGAAGCTGGTGGACGCGACCCAGACCAACTTCACCATGGCTGCCTACCGCTTCTCCAGTCGCGGCTACCTGAGCTTCAGTGACTACGCCCAGGCTTATGGCAACCCCGAGGGCGGGCTCTTCCGCCAGCGCAGTCGTTTCCAGGTGAGTGCTACCCAGCCCCTGCCCGGAGAGATGGGTAGCCTCTACCTGAGCGGCACGTCGCAAAAATACTGGGACGCCTCGCGCAAGGGCGACATGACCTTCCAGGGCGGATACTCCAACAGCTACCGCTGGGGCTCCATGAGTCTGTCGGTGGGGCGTACCCGTATGGGCGATGGCCACGAGAATCAGTACATGTTGAGCGTCAACATCCCGATTGGCGATGTGGGGCGCTCGGCCAGTCTCAGTACATCGGTCAACTACGCCAAAGGCCGCAGCAGCACCCAGGCCAGCCTCAGTGGCTCCCTCGGCGAGCAGGCCCAGACCAGCTACAGCCTTTATGGCTCCACCAGCCGAGACCAGGGTGAGCGCTTCAACAACACTGGCGGCAGCGTCAGCTACCGTGCTTCCGCCGTTGCCCTCAACGCAGGGCTGAGCAAGGGCACTGGCTACCGCCAGGAGAACATCGGAGCGATGGGGTCCATCGTCCTCCACCCGGGGGGAGTGAACTTCACCCAGACCCAGGGCGAGACCCTTGCCGTGATCGAGGCCCAGGGGGCGCAGGGCGCCTACGTGTCTAACGATGCCGGGGCGCGTATCGCCAGCAATGGTTATGCCGTGGTCGGCGGGCTGTCGCCCTATCGGCAGAACCAGATCGTGATCGACCCGGCTGGTCTGTTCCGCAACGTCGAACTGCAGCTCACCGAGCAGTCGGTGGTACCCCGTCATGGCGCAGTGGTCATGCTCAACTACCCCACCATCAGTGGTGTTCCGGTGCTGTTCAAGATCGTGCGAGACAACGGCGAGAACCCGCCGCTGGGTTCCGAAGTGCTCGATGCCGATGGCAAGAGCGTGGCGATGGTAGGGCAGGCAGGCCGTGCCTTCCTGCGCGGGATCGACCCTTCAGGGTCGTTGGTGGTGCGTTGGGGGAGTGACCCGGACAAGCGCTGCGTCTTCGAGTACCGCTTGCCGGAGGAGGACCCGGACAGCGTTCACTATGCACAACAGGAAGTTCGCTGCATCACCCGGACCGGACGTTCCGAGGTTGCCATCGCCGATTGATACTGCAGCAGTTGAAGCCTTTTCCTCATCGGGGCCGGTCTACACCGGCCCCGTTTTTTTGCCTGCCTGAAACCGATCAGTTGAAGGTAACGGTAATGATCCCGGCCTTGCGCCCGGAGCGGGTTGCGATCGGCGTAACTGCCACGCTATGGGTGTTTGCCACACCTGCACAGGCCTGGTCGTGAAACGGATCGGCCGGCGCACGCGGACTGATGCCGTTGGCACGCCCCACATGATCCTGCCAGACGTTAGTAGGAACGCTGCACATATCCTTTACGATCCTGCCTACAAAAGTGATTTGACCGCGGACCGGGTCACTGGAATTGGCCTGGGCAACGCCCATGACGAGAGAGAGGGCGACAGCGGAGAGACTCAGTATTTTTTTCATGTTTAGGACTCCTCACAGACATGCCCTGAGTAAAAATCAGCTAGCTCCTACAATCCAGTTTTTTGCTGTCCTCTTTTTCTGTAGGCGACCTCGGGTGCGACGCCCTTGCGTCACAGTTCCATTTGCGACTGCCGATATTTTGTGATCATGTTCATTTCGTGGTTCTTGTCAGAAATTTCCTATATGGATCTTTCGTCCTATAAAGGCCACAATCGGGCCATCACCCCGCCGCAGGCACACTGCAAAAACACCTCTGCTCCATCCGCCTCGGGTTCACGGCCAAGCCCCACGTTCAGCACCGAATGCCTTCATTTGCCTTTTCTGCCCCTGCACAGGTGGTGGAGTGGTTTTCTGCGGGCATGAAAAAGGCCCATCGCGCTGGCGCGATGGGCCATATAAAAAAGCCCCCGTCAGGGCCGACGACCTGACGGGGGCGAGGGGTGTCCCTGACGGGACCTCAGTGTGTTGCCTTCAGCGCCGAGAGCGTTTGCAGGCCAGCGCCGCGTAGAGCATGAGCAGGATGAGGAATCCCAGGCTCAGGGACATGCCGCTTACTCGGCACCGACCTGGCGCAACCTGGTCGCCGGTATGTCACCCAGGTTGTTGAGCATCCGCTCGCTGTACCAGTCGAGGAAGTTGATCACGCCGAACTCGTAGGTCTTCGAGTAGGGGCCAGGCTGGTAGGCGGAGGAGTTGATGCCGCGCTGGTTCTCCTCGGCCAGGCGACGGTCCTGGTCGTTGGTGGCGTCCCACACCTCGCGCAGGCGTGCCACGTCGTAGTCCACGCCTTCCACCGCATCCTTGTGCACCAGCCATTTGGTGGTGACCAGGGTCTCCTGCGGGCCGATGGGCCACACGGTAAACACGATCATGTGGTCGCCCATGCAGTGGTTCCAGGAGTGCGGCAGATGGAGGATGCGCATGGAACCCAGGTCCGGGTTCTGGATGCGCCCCATCAGTTTCTTGCTGCCCGGCTTGCCGTCCATGGTCATGGACACGGTGCCCTCGAGCAGCGGCATACGCACGATGCGGTTGCGCAGGCCGAAACTGGCGTGGGCATAGGGGATTTTCTCCGCGTCCCAGGCCCGGGTGCAGGCGGCCACCTGGTCCTTGAAGGCCTGGCTGGCGCGCGGGTCGGTCACGTCGTCCCACTCCAGCAGGGTGTTGAGCAGCTCCGGGTGCGAACCGCTGCAGTGGTAGCACTCGCGGTTGTTCTCCATCACCAGCTTCCAGTTGGCGGCTTCACGCAGGGTGGTCTGCACGGCCACCTTGGTGTTCTCCATGTCATAGGGCTCCATGTAATGGGCCAGCGTGGAGAGGAAGTCGTCGATGGCCGGCGGGTTCTCCGCCAGGCTGATGAAGATGTAGCCACCGGCGGTCTTCACGTTCACCGGCTTCAGGCCGTACTGCTTCATGTCGAAGTCGGCGCCCATTTCGGTGCCGGCGAACAGCAGGCGGCCGTCCAGTTCGTAGGTCCACTGGTGATAGGGGCAGACCAGCTTGGCCACCTTGCCCTTGTCGCTGACGCACAGGCGCGAGCCGCGGTGGCGGCAGACGTTGTGGAAGGCATGGACCTGGCCTTCGGCACCGCGCAGGACGATCACCGGGTTGTTGCCCACCTGCAGGGTCAGGTAGTTGCCCTTGGCCGGGATTTCGCAGGTCATGCCGGCGATCAGCCACTCCTTGTGGAAGATCTCCTGCATGTCGAGCTGGAACAGGCGCTCGTCGTTGTAGAACGGCTGGGGCAGCGAGAAGGTGTGGTCGCGCTCCTTGAGCATGGCAGCGGTGGCCTTGCGTGCGGGCTCGAGCGGGTCGACCAGGCTCAGGGGGGAAGTGACGTCCATCGGTAACTCCTCAAAAGGCTGGTCGCACCGGCGACCGCCGCAATGGGTGGCTGACTCGGTTGTCACGCAAGGCGGCGTGACGTGCCCCTCTGTTCTCCCTGGCCGACTGCAGGCCCTGCTGCGGATACGAGGGTGGTTTTTCGAAAAGCCTCGTGTTCTGGCTGGGGCCGAGTGTGCTGTCGCCATGGGGTACGACCTTGTCCATGGGCGACACGGCCGCGTCCGTTTCCGACGCCCGAGCCCTTGTGGTTGCTGGCAGGTCGCGATGAGCATGCGAATGTCGCTGGCAGGTAAGTGGTGGGGATTTGCGTTCAGCAGAATCCGATCAGAGGCGCCGATCCACGGTGCGCGGAGACACGTATGAGCAACAGCTTCCTGAACCCGGTGAACACCCAGACCTGGACCAACGGCCGCCACCTGGTGCGCTGCGTGAAGACCGTCCAGGAAACCTGGGACGTCCGCACCTTCTGCTTCATGGCCGACCAGCCGATCCTGTTCTTCTTCAAGCCCGGCCAGTTCGTCACCCTGGAGCTGGAAATCGACGGGCAGCCGATCATGCGTTCGTACACCATCTCCAGCACGCCCTCGGTGCCCTACAGCTTCTCCATTACCATCAAGCGCGTGCCGGGCGGCAAGGTCTCCAACTGGCTGCACGACAACCTCAAGGAAGGTGACGTCCTCCCCGCGCATGGCCCGGTGGGGCTGTTCAACGCCATCGACCATCCCGCCGACAGGGTGCTCTACCTCTCCGGCGGCGTCGGCATCACCCCGGTGATGTCCATGGCCCGCTGGTTCTTCGATACCAACGCCAACGTCGACATGGTCTTCGTCCACAGCGCCCGCACGCCGAAGGACATCATCTACCACCGCGAACTGCGCCACATGGCCTCTCGGGTCGCCAACTTCAAGCTGCACCTGGTGGTCGAGCGCTACGACGCCGGCGAAACCTGGTCCGGCTACCGTGGCTACCTCAATGAAGCAATGCTGCACCTGATCGCCCCTGACTTCATGGAGCGGGAGATCTTCTGCTGCGGCCCCACCCCCTACATGAGCGCGGTGAAGCGCCTGCTGCAGGCCAAGGGCTTCGACATGGCGCGCTATCACGAGGAAGCCTTCGGTCCGACGCCCCCCGAGGTGCGCGAAGAGGTCAGGGAACTGGCCGCCGAGGCTGCCGAAGCCGTGCCCGTACCGGCCGCCGACCAGCATCTGGTGGAGTTCAGCGGCACCGGCAAGAGCATCCGGGTCGCCCCGGGCGAGACCGTGCACTCCGCCGCCGCCAAGCTCGGCCTGCACATTCCCAAAGCCTGCGGCATGGGCATCTGCGGCACCTGCAAGGTGATGAAGACCGCCGGCGAGGTGGAGATGGAGCACAACGGCGGCATCACCGACGAAGACGTCGCCGAGGGCTACATCCTCTCCTGCTGCAGCGTGCCCAAGGGCGACGTCTGCATCGACTACTGATTCCCCAGGTATCGGCCTGTACGGAAAACGACCAGGGCCTGCAAAGCCACGCCGGGCGGGGCGCAGCGGGTTTCGCTAACAGCTTGTCCACAGGCTGGTCCACGGCATCTGTGGATCGGCCTCGTACCCTCGGGCCGCGCACGACAAGGCTTCCAGCAGCTTGAGGTTCCACGGGAACGCACTGTTCAGGAATTGATCAGTGCGCTGAAAGCCTTGCCAGTCATGGGCTTCAGCCATCTATCCACAGGTCGGTCACAGTCTCCTGCACAGTGGGTGTGCATAGTCACCCCACCGGCTCCACGATTCTGCTCGCAGGTTGGCCTCCAGCCCAGGCTGCGCAGGCGCCGTGGCGTCCGAACAGGGGTGAACAGGTTGTCCACAGGCTTGCCCACCGTTATCGGGGAAAACCTCGATCCGACGCCCCGTGGAACATCCAGAACCCGGCTGGAGCATCCAGTCATTTCGAGGTCTTCAGGCCTGGCTGAAAAATGAACAATCGGCTGTATGCCACGTATGGCAAGGGATGTGGCGATCTATCCACAGGCAGTCGACAGGCCGGTGCACAGCAGCTGTGCATGAATGCGCGGCAAGTGACTGAAACAGAACGAAAAACAGGCGGGAGGCCAGGGTCTTTGCAGCGCCTGGCCTGGCGGCAGGGCTCCACGGCTTGTCCACAGGTTGATGCACCGTAATCGGGGACAAGTCGCGGAGCGGGGCTTCAGCCCAGGGTCATGGCGGCGCGGATGTCGGCGGCCAGCTCGCGTACACGGGCTTCCTCGGTGTCCCAGGAGCACATGAAGCGAGCGCCGCCGGCACCGATGAAGGTGTAGAAGCGCCAGTTGCGCGCCCGCAGGTACTCCAGCGCCGCTTCGGACATCTGCAGGAACACCCCGTTGGCTTCCACCGGGAACATCAGGCTCACCCCCGGCACGTCCGCCACCAGCTCTGCCAGCAACTGCGCGCAGCCGTTGGCGTGCTGTGCGTAGCGCATCCAGGCGTCGTCCTGCAGCAGGCCCACCCAGGGCGCCGAGAGGAAGCGCATCTTCGAGGCCAGTTGCCCGGCCTGCTTGCAGCGGTAGTCGAAGTCCTCGGCCAGGTCATGGTTGAAGAACAGGATCGCCTCGCCCACCGCCATACCGTTCTTGGTGCCACCGAAGCACAGCACGTCGACGCCGGCTTTCCAGGTCAGCTCCGCCGGGGTGCAGCCGAGGAAGGCGCAGGCGTTGGAGAACCGCGCGCCGTCCATATGCAGGCGCAGGCCCAGTTCCTTGCACACCGAGCTGATGGCGCGGACCTCTTCCGGGCGATAGACGGTGCCCACTTCGGTGGACTGGGTCAGCGTCACCACGCGGGGTTTCGGGTAGTGGATGTCCTGGCGCTTGAGGGCGATCTCGCGCACCGCATCCGGGGTCAGCTTGCCTTGCTCGGTGCGGGCCAGCAGCAGTTTGGAGCCGTTGGAGAAGAACTCCGGCGCGCCGCATTCGTCGGTCTCGACGTGGGCCGTCTCCGAGCAGATCACGCTGTGGTAGCTCTGGCACATCGAGGCCAGTGCCAGTGAGTTGGCCGCCGTGCCGTTGAAGGCGAAGAACACCTCGCAATCGGCCTCGAACAGGCGGCGGAAGTGATCGGCGGCGCGCGCCGTCCAGCTGTCCTCGCCGTAGGCGCGCTCATGGCCCTGATTGGCCTCGGCCATGGCGGCCCACACCTCCGGGCAGATGCCGGAGTAGTTGTCGCTGGCGAATTGCTGGGTCTTGTCGGTCATCGATGGGTCCTTTCCGTGGGCCACCCTGTGCGTAGGCGGCCAATGGGATGTAAGTTAACGCCAGCTTTGATGCACGGAAACGTGCTCAGGCGACATCTGTTTCCACCCAGGCGCTGTCCGGGCGCCTTCAGGAACTCCGGGCGGGCTTTGCGGCTCACAACAGAACCGCACCTGCCACGGGGCCGGACCCTGCCATCACCTGAGGAGTGTCACCGATGCGCTACACCCACCTGCTTGCCGTTGCCGCCACCCTTTCCGTCAGCCTGTCGGCCGCCGCCGCCCAGTGGGGCCCGGGCGAGCGCGAGCGTTTCGTCCAGGACTGCGCCGCCGGCGCCCAGGCCCAGGTGGCCGGGGACAAGCTGCAGAAATACTGCGGTTGTGCTGCCGACAAGGTCGGTGCCGAGTTCAGCCAGACCGAGCTGGACGAACTGAAGAACCAGACCACCCCGCTGCCCAAGCCCACCCACGAGCGCCTGATCAAGGTCACCAGCCAGTGCCTGGCGCACCTCAACTGACGATATCCCCCGGGCCTGGCCGCTGGCCGGGCCCTCTCCCCGCGTTCTGTATCCGCCATCCCGCGTAAAAACGACAGGTCGCCATACGGACGCTGCGTCTACGAGCGTCCGCTGTGCCGGCGTACTGTGAGCCGGCACGCTAGCCCGTGCCCTGGCGGCTTGCCCAGCACGCCAGCGCCCACAGACAGTCCTGCCCATTGCGCTGCGCTGTGGGCAGGTGGGGGATTGGACAACATTGCCGCAAGCCTTCCAAAGCCTCGTCAGACCTGGCCCATGGCAATCTATCCACAGGCTGTGAACAGGGCCGTGCACAGTTTCTGTGGGCAAGCACCGGCTGCAACCCGCTGATACTGCTCAAGAAACGTACGAAGTCCGGGAGGCCGTGCCGGTTCTTGTGTGGCGCCAGCGTTCTACAGGTTATCCACAGGGTGCTCCACGCTTTATGGGGATCACCCCTCACGTCCGTTCATCCATCGCCTCTCTGTCGCGTCGGCGGCCATGTCCCGTGGCGTCATCTACTGTTCCCATCGCGTCGTCGCTTTTGGCAAAGACGGCGCTGCCTGGCTGCTCCGCGCCCTGTCGCCCCGGAGGCAAGGTGGCCGCTGAAAGCGCCGTGTCGCGGGTCGGGTCGTTTGAGCATTTGGACGTCGTAAACAGGCAAGTCGCCCCACAGGCGTTTTCGCACAATCGGTCGCAACAGGCCCGGTCAGACCGGAAATTCCGGCGCTGGCGCCCCCGGTGGAAACGCCGGTGGGCGCTTGCCGCGATGGCTTCCGACCAGCCCCCCAAACCCCGTGCGACAGTCGCACCGCAGGAGATCAGCGATGTTCAGCAAGCAAGACCGAATCCAGGGCTACGACGACGAACTGTTCAGCGCGATGCAGGAAGAAGCGCACCGACAGGAAGACCACATCGAGCTGATCGCCTCCGAGAACTACACCAGCCAGCGGGTGATGGAAGCCCAGGGCAGCGGCCTGACCAACAAGTACGCCGAAGGCTACCCGGGCAAGCGCTACTACGGCGGCTGCGAATTCGTCGACAAGGTGGAGCAACTGGCCATCGACCGTGCCAAGGAGCTGTTCGGCGCCGACTACGCCAACGTCCAGCCGCACTCCGGTTCCTCCGCCAACAGCGCCGTCTACCTGGCCCTGCTCAATGCCGGCGACACCCTGCTGGGCATGAGCCTGGCCCACGGCGGCCACCTCACCCACGGCGCCAAGGTGTCCTCCTCCGGCAAGCTGTACAACGCCGTGCAGTACGGCCTGGACCCGGCCACCGGCCTGATCGACTACGACGAAGTCGAGCGCCTGGCCGTGGAGCACAAGCCGAAGATGATCGTCGCCGGCTTCTCCGCCTACTCCAAGACCCTCGACTTCCCGCGCTTCCGCGCCATCGCCGACAAGGTCGGGGCGCTGCTGTTCGTCGACATGGCCCACGTCGCCGGCCTGGTGGCCGCCGGCCTGTACCCGAACCCGCTGCCCTACGCCGATGTGGTCACCACCACCACCCACAAGACCCTGCGCGGCCCGCGCGGTGGCCTGATCCTCGCGCGCAAGAACGAAGAGATCGAGAAGAAGCTCAACTCCGCCGTGTTCCCCGGCGCCCAGGGCGGCCCGCTGATGCACGTCATCGCCGCCAAGGCCGTGTGCTTCAAGGAAGCGCTGGAACCCGGCTTCAAGACCTACCAGGCCCAGGTCATCAAGAACGCCCAGGCCATGGCCAAGGTGTTCATCGAGCGTGGCTACGACGTGGTCTCCGGCGGCACCGACAACCACCTGTTCCTGGTCAGCCTGATCAAGCAGGGCCTGACCGGCAAGGACGCCGACGCCGCCCTCGGCCGCGCCGGCATCACCGTGAACAAGAACGCCGTGCCCAACGACCCGCAGTCGCCCTTCGTCACCTCCGGCGTGCGCATCGGCACCCCGGCCATCACCACCCGTGGCTTCAAGGAAGCCCAGTCCACCGAACTTGCCGGCTGGATCTGCGACATCCTCGACCACCTCGGCGACGCCGACGTGGAAGCCCAGGTGGCCCGGCAGGTGGCGGCGCTCTGCGCCGACTTCCCCGTCTACCGCTGATCCAGGAGTCCGAGCATGCAACGTTATTCCGGCTTCGGCCTGTTCAAGCACTCCCTGAGCCACCACGAGAACTGGCAGCGCATGTGGCGCAACCCCACGCCCAAGCCGGTCTATGACGTGATCGTGGTCGGCGGCGGCGGCCATGGCCTGGCCACGGCCTACTACCTGGCCAAGGAATTCGGCGTGAAGAACGTCGCGGTGGTGGAGAAGGGCTGGCTGGGCGGCGGCAACACCGCGCGCAACACCACCATCGTCCGCTCCAACTACCTGTGGGACGAGGCGGCGCACCTCTACGAGCACGCCATGAAGCTGTGGGAAGGCCTGTCCCAGGACCTGAACTACAACGTGATGTTCTCCCAGCGTGGCGTCTACAACCTCTGCCACACCCTGCAGGACATGCGTGACGCCGAGCGCCGCGTCAGTGCCAACCGCCTCAACGGCGTGGATGGCGAGCTGCTCAACGCCCGCCAGGTGGCCGAAGAAATCCCCTACCTGGACTGCAGCAAGAACACCCGTTACCCGATCCTCGGCTCCACCGTGCAGCGCCGGGGCGGCGTGGCCCGTCACGATGCCGTCGCCTGGGGCTTCGCCCGCGCCGCCGACGCCCTGGGCGTCGACCTGCTGCAGAACACCGAGGTGATCGGCTTCCGCAAGCAGGATGGCGCGGTCATCGGGGTCGAGACCAACCGCGGCTTCATCGGCGCCAAGCGCGTCGGCGTGGTCACCGCCGGCAACTCCGGGCACATGGCCAAGCTCGCCGGCTTCCGCCTGCCGCTGGAATCCCACCCGCTGCAGGCCCTGGTGTCCGAGCCGATCAAGCCGATCATCCACAGCGTGATCATGTCCAACGCCGTGCACGGCTACATCAGTCAGTCCGACAAGGGCGACCTGGTCATCGGCGCCGGCATCGACGGCTACAACGGCTACGGCCAGCGCGGCTCCTACCCGACCATCGAGCACACCCTGCAGGCCATCGTCGAGATGTTCCCGGTGCTGTCGCGCGTGCGCATGAACCGCCAGTGGGGCGGCATCGTCGACACCACCCCCGACGCCTGCCCGATCATCGCCAAGACGCCGGTTAAGAACCTGTTCTTCAACTGCGGCTGGGGCACCGGCGGCTTCAAGGCCACCCCCGGCTCGGGCAACGTCTTCGCCGCCAGCCTGGCCGCCGGCGAGATGCACCCGCTGGCCAAGCCCTTCTCCATCGAACGTTTCCACAACGGCGCACTGATCGACGAGCACGGCGCCGCTGCCGTGGCTCACTAAGGAGACCCGCCATGCTGCACATCTTCTGTCCCCACTGCGGCGAGCTGCGCTCCGAAGAGGAATTCCACGCCAAGGGCCAGGCGCACATCCCGCGTCCGCTGGACCCGGGCGCCTGCACCGACGAGGAGTGGGGCGACTACATGTTCTTCCGCGACAACCCCCGTGGCCTGCACCACGAGCTGTGGGTGCACGCGGCCGGCTGCCGCCGCTACTTCAACGTCACCCGCCACACCGTGACCTACGAAATCCTCGAAACCTACAAGATCGGTGAGAAGCCCAGCATCACCGAAGCCACCACCGGCGAGAAGAAAGCAGCGCCTGCAGGAGTAACGGCATGAGCCAGGTCAACCGCCTTCCCAAGGGGGGCCGCGTCGAGCGTGGCCAGCCCCTGACCTTCACCTTCAACGGCCAGAACTACCAGGGCTACGCCGGCGATACCCTCGCCTCGGCCCTGCTGGCCAATGGCGTGGACGTCGTCGGTCGCTCCTTCAAGTACGCCCGCCCGCGCGGCATCGTCGCCGCCGGTGCCGAAGAGCCTAATGCCATCCTCCAGTTGGGCTCCACCGAACAGGCCCAGGTGCCGAACATCCGTGCCACCCAGCAGGCCCTCTACGGCGGCCTGGTGGCCAGCAGCACCAACGGCTGGCCGAGCGTCAACACCGACCTGATGGGCATCCTCGGCAAGGTCGGCGGCGGCATGATGCCGCCCGGGTTCTACTACAAGACCTTCATGTACCCGCAGAACCTGTGGCTGACCTACGAGAAGTACATCCGCAAGGCCGCCGGTCTGGGCCGCTCGCCCACCGAAGTGGACCCGGACATCTACGACCACCTCAACCAGCATTGCGACGTGCTGGTGGTCGGTGCCGGCCCCGCCGGCCTGGCTGCCGCCCTGGCGGCCGGCCGTAGCGGCGCCCGCGTGATCCTCGCCGACGAGCAGGAAGAGTTCGGCGGCAGCCTGCTGGACACCCGCGAAACCCTGGACGGCAAGCCCGCCGCCGAGTGGGTCGCCAAGGCCCTGGCCGAGCTGGCCAGCCTGCCGGAAGTGACCCTGCTGCCGCGCGCCACGGTGAACGGCTACCACGACCACAACTTCCTCACCATCCACCAGCGCCTCACCGACCACCTGGGTGAAGTCGCCCCCCGAGGCCAGGCGCGCCACCGCGTCCACCGCGTGCGCGCCAAGCGCGTGGTGCTGGCCGCTGGCGCCCACGAGCGGCCGCTGGTGTATGCCAACAACGACGTCCCCGGCAACATGCTGGCCGGTGCCGTCTCCACCTACGTCAACCGCTACGGCGTGGCCCCCGGCCGCGAACTGGTGCTGTCCACCAACAACGACTACGCCTACCGCGTGGTGCTGGACTGGCTGGACGCCGGGCAGAACGTGGTTGCCGTTGCCGACGCCCGCAGCAACCCGCGCGGCGCCTGGGTCGAGGAAGCCCGCGCCCGTGGCGTGCGCATCCTCACCGGCAGCGCCGTGGTCGAGTGCCGTGGCAGCAAGCGTGTCACCGGTGCCCGCATCTGCGCCATCGACGTCAAGGGCCACCGCGTCACCAGCCCTGGCGAAGTGGTGGACTGCGACCTGATCGTCAGCTCCGGCGGCTACAGCCCCGTGGTGCACCTGGCTTCCCACCTGGGCGGCAAGCCCACCTGGCGCGAAGACATCCTGGCCTTCGTGCCCAGCGAGGGCGGCTTCCAGAAGCGCCTGTGCGCCGGTGCCGTGAACGGCGTCTTCGGCCTCGGTGACGTCCTCGCCGACGGCTACGAAGCCGGTGCCAAGGCCGCTGCCGAAGCCGGCTTCAAGCCGGTGGAAGGCGTCGTGCCCAAGGCCGCCATCCGTCACGAGGAACCCACCCTGGCGCTGTTCCAGGTGCCCCACGACAAGTCCACCGCCCGTGCGCCGAAGCAGTTCGTCGACCTGCAGAACGACGTCACCGCCGCCGGCATCGAGCTGGCCACCCGCGAGGGCTTCGAATCGGTCGAGCACGTCAAGCGCTACACCGCGCTGGGCTTCGGCACCGACCAGGGCAAGCTGGGCAACATCAACGGCCTGGCCATCGCCGCCCGTTCGATGGACATCAGCGTCGCCGAGATGGGCACCACCATGTTCCGCCCGAACTACACCCCGGTGACCTTCGGCGCCGTGGCCGGGCGTCACTGCGGCCACCTGTTCGATCCCAAGCGCTACACCGCCATGCACAGTTGGCACCTGGCCCAGGGCGCCGAGTTCGAGGACGTCGGCCAGTGGAAGCGCCCCTGGTACTTCCCGAAGAACGGCGAGGACCTGCACGCCGCCGTGGCCCGCGAATGCAAGGCCGTGCGCGAGAGCGTGGGCATCCTCGATGCCTCCACCCTCGGCAAGATCGACATCCAGGGCCCGGACGCCCGTGAGTTCCTCAACCGTGTCTACACCAACGCCTGGACCAAGCTGGACGTGGGCAAGGCCCGCTACGGCCTGATGTGCAAGGAAGACGGCATGGTCTTCGACGACGGCGTCACCGCCTGCGTCGGCGACAACCACTTCATCATGACCACCACCACCGGCGGCGCCGCCCGCGTCATGGAGTGGCTGGAGCTTTACCACCAGACCGAGTGGCCGGAGATGAAGGTGTACTTCACCTCAGTCACCGACCACTGGGCCACCATGACCCTGTCCGGCCCCAACAGCCGCAAGCTGCTGGCCGAGGTCACCGACATCGACCTGGACAAGGACGCCTTCCCCTTCATGAGCTGGAAGGAGGGCAAGGTGGGTGGCGTGCCGGCGCGGGTGTTCCGCATCTCCTTCACCGGTGAGCTGTCCTATGAAGTGAACGTGCAGGCCGACTACGCCCTCGGCGTGTGGAAGCAACTGATCGAGGCCGGCAAGAAGTACAACCTGACCCCCTACGGCACCGAGACCATGCACGTGCTGCGGGCCGAGAAGGGCTTCATCATCGTCGGCCAGGACACCGACGGCTCGGTCACCCCGGACGACCTGGGCATGGGCTGGTGCGTCGGCCGCAACAAGCCGTTCTCCTGGATCGGCTGGCGCGGCATGAACCGCGAGGACTGCCTGCGCGAGGACCGCAAGCAACTGGTGGGCCTCAAGCCGCTGGACCCGAACAAGGTCCTGCCGGAAGGCGCACAGCTGGTGTTCGATCCCAAGCAGGCCATCCCGATGACGATGGTCGGCCACGTGACCTCCAGCTACATGAGCGCCAGCCTGGGCTATCCCTTCGCCCTGGCCATGGTCAAGGGTGGCCTCAAGCGCATGGGTGAGCGGGTCTTCGCGCCCCTGGCCGACGGCAGCGTGATCGAAGCCGAAATCTGCAGCTCCGTGTTCTATGACCCCAAAGGGGATCGCCAGAATGTCTAACGTCAACGTCTACGAACAACGCCCGGGCAACATCCAGGGCGAGTCGCCCCTGCACCACGCCGGCCTCGACGAGCTGGCGCGCAAGGGCAAGGCCAGCGCCGGCGTCGTGCTGCGCGAGAAGAAGCTGCTGGGTCACCTGGTGATCCGTGGCGAAGCCAGCGACCCGGCCTTCGCCGGCGGCGTGCACAAGGCCCTGGGCCTGGAGCTGCCGGTGGCGCTGACCCTGGTGGCCAACGGCGACACCTCGCTGCAGTGGCTGGGCCCGGATGAGTGGCTGCTGATCGTCCCCGGTGGCCAGGAGTTCGCCACCGAGCAACGCCTGCGCGAGGCGCTGGACGGCCAGCACATCGCCGTGGTCAACGTCAGCGGCGGCCAGACCCTGCTGGAGCTGAGCGGGCCGAAGGTGCGCGAGCTGCTGATGAAGTCCACCTCCTATGACGTGCACCCGAGCAACTTCCCGGTGGGCAAGGCGGTGGGCACCCACTTCGCCAAGGCCACGGCGGTGATCCGCCACACCGGCGAAGACACCTGGGAGCTGGTGGTGCGTCGCAGCTTCTCCGACTACCTCTGGCTCTGGCTGCAGGACGCCAGCGCCGAGTACGGGCTGGCGATCAAGGCGTGAGATGGAGGGTGGACGGCGTCGTTGCCGTCCACCGCAGGCCAGCTCAGGTGGAGGGGTGAAGCGTCCTCCCCCCTGCGCCCCCTGACAGCATGGATTACCGAGACCCCGACATGAGCCGCACCCCCGATACCTGGATCCTCACCGCCCACTGCCCCAGCGTGCTCGGCACGGTGGACGCGGTGACCGGCTACCTGTTCGAGCAGCGCTGCTACGTCACCGAGCACCATTCGTTCGATGACCGGTTGTCCGCACGCTTCTTCATCCGCATCGAGTTCCGCCAGCCCGACGGCTTCGACGAGGCTGCCTTCCGTGCCGGTCTGGCCGCCCGCGTGGCGCCCTTCGACATGCAGGTGGAACTGACCCCGCCGGGCTACCGCGCCAAGGTGGTGATCATGGTCTCCAAGGCCGACCACTGCCTGCACGACCTGCTCTACCGCCAGCGCATCGGCCAACTGGCGATGGACGTGATGGCCGTGGTGTCCAACCACCCCGACCTGGAGCCGCTGGCCCGCTGGCACGGCATCCCCTACCACCACTTCCCCCTCGACCCCAACGACAAGCCCGCCCAGGAGCGGCGCGTGCTGCAGGTGATCGAGGACACCGGTGCCGAGCTGGTGGTGCTCGCCCGCTACATGCAGGTGCTGTCGCCCGAGCTGTGCCGGCGCCTGGATGGCTGGGCCATCAACATCCACCACTCCCTGCTGCCCGGCTTCAAGGGCGCCAAGCCCTACCACCAGGCCTACCAGAAGGGGGTCAAGCTGGTGGGCGCCACAGCCCACTACATCAACAACGATCTGGACGAGGGCCCGATCATCACCCAGGGCGTCGAACCGGTGGACCACGCCCACTACCCCGAGGACCTGGTGGCCAAGGGGCGTGACATCGAATGCCTGACCCTGGCCAAGGCGGTGGGCTACCACATCGAGCGCCGCGTGTTCCTCAACGCCAACCGCACCGTGGTGCTGTGAACCCACAGACGTAGCCCGGACCTAAGCCCGGGAGCGGGCCTCGCCCCGGACTGAGGTCCGGCTACAGACTTCGGCAGCCGCCCTGCCAGTTCCACCCGGCGGCTCCGGCAACAGACACAAGCTCCAGTACAAGGCCGCGTGGCCCAGGCCGCGCCTTTGTATCCACAACAACAAAGGAGATTCATGCATGTCTGGTAATCGTGGTGTCGTTTATCTCGGAGCGGGCAAGGTCGAAGTGCAGAAGATCGACTACCCGAAGATGCAGGACCCCCGTGGCAGGAAGATCGAGCACGGCGTGATCCTGAAGGTCGTCTCCACCAACATCTGCGGCTCGGACCAGCACATGGTGCGCGGCCGCACTACCGCCCAGGTCGGCCTGGTGCTCGGTCACGAAATCACCGGCGAGGTGGTGGAGAAGGGCAGCGACGTCGAGAACCTGAAGATCGGTGACCTGGTGTCCGTGCCCTTCAACGTCGCCTGCGGCCGGTGCCGCTCCTGCAAGGAGATGCACACCGGCGTCTGCCTGACCGTCAACCCGGCCCGCGCCGGCGGCGCCTACGGCTACGTCGACATGGGCGACTGGACCGGCGGCCAGGCCGAGTACGTGCTGGTGCCCTACGCCGACTTCAACCTGCTGAAGCTGCCCGAGCGCGACAAGGCGATGGAGAAGATCCGCGACCTGACCTGCCTCTCCGACATCCTGCCCACCGGCTACCACGGAGCCGTCACCGCCGGCGTCGGCCCGGGCTCCACCGTCTACGTGGCCGGTGCCGGCCCGGTGGGCCTGGCTGCTGCCGCCTCCGCCCGCCTGCTGGGCGCGGCCGTGGTCATCGTCGGCGACGTCAACCCGGTGCGCCTGGCCCACGCCAAGGCCGTCGGTTTCGAGATCGCCGACCTGTCCAAGGACACCCCGCTGCACGAGCAGATCGCCGACCTGCTGGGCGAGCCGGAAGTGGATTGCGCCGTCGACGCCGTGGGCTTCGAAGCCCGAGGCCACGGCCATGCCGGTGCCCAGCAAGAAGCCCCGGCCACCGTGCTCAACTCGCTGATGCAGGTCACCCGCGTGGCCGGCAAGATCGGCATCCCCGGCCTCTACGTCACCGAAGACCCGGGCGCCGTGGACGCCGCCGCCAAGATCGGCAGCCTGAGCATCCGTTTCGGCCTCGGCTGGGCCAAGTCCCACAGCTTCCACACCGGCCAGACCCCGGTGATGAAATACAACCGCCAGCTCATGCAGGCCATCATGTGGGACCGCATCAACATCGCCGAAGTGGTGGGCGTGCAGGTCATCAGCCTGGATGACGCGCCCCGTGGCTACGGCGAGTTCGATGCCGGCGTGCCGAAGAAATTCGTCATCGACCCGCACAGGACCTTCAGCGCCGCCTGACGCCTGAGCCGCAACCCCTGGTGCTGCGTTCTAGCGGCGCAGTACCTGTCCTTCGAGGAGCCATGACGGCTCCTCTTTTTTATCGACGGCGGATGGGGGGCCGGGCGTTTGCCCGGGGCTGCGGTCAGCGCACCAGGTGCAGGAACTGCAGGTGCCGCTCGTACTGGTCGAGCATGTCGTCGATCACCTGCTGGCGGCTGTAGCCCACCAGGTCGTAGTCCTGGCTGCCCTCGGCCAGGTGCACCTCGGCACGGTAGTAGCGGCGGTTCTGGCGGTTGCGCGCGTCCAGCCCGGCGACGGCGAAGGAGGGCGTGAAGTAGCCGCGCATCACCACCCGGTAGAGGAACGGGTGTTCCTCGCCATGTACCACCTCCAGGCTCAGGCTGGCGCCGGCCGGGTCCATGTGGGTTTCCACCGTCAGGCCACGGGTGCGGAACTGCTCGGCGAGGGCCTCCATGGCCGGCCGCACCTGTTCCTCCATGAAGCGGTACACCTCGTCCCGCGAGGGGAAGTGCACCGCCTGGGCCAGGCGCTGGCGCCAGCCGCTGCGGCGACGGGGCGAGCGCTGGTCCACCGGCGAGGGCGCATGCAGGCGGGCACGCTGGCGCTGGGACTCCAGGTAGAAGGCCTTGTGCAGCCCCCACATCATCAGCAGCAGGATCAGCGAGAAGGGCAGGGAGGTGAGCACCACCGCGGACTTCAGCGCGTCGATGCTGCCGGCGAACAGCAGGCCGATGGTGATCAGCGCGATCAGTGCGCCCCAGAACACCCGCAGCCAGCGCGGGCCGTCTTCGTCCACCGCACCGCCCCGGGAGGAGAGGGTGGAGAGCACCACGGTGCCCGAGTCGGCTGAGGTGACGAAGAACACGAAGCTGATGAACACCGTCACGGCGATCACCGCGCGGCTCCACGGGTAGCTTTCCAGCAGGTGGTAGATGGCCATGGACGGTTCGTTCACCGCCACCGTGGCGAGGTCGCTGGTGCCGTTGAAGGCCTGCTCCAGGGCACTGTTGCCGAAGATCGACATCCACGCCAGGGTGAAGCCCAGGGGAATGAACAGCACGCCGAAGACGAATTCGCGGATCGTCCGACCGCGGGAAATCCGCGCGATGAACAGCCCGACGAAGGGCGCCCAGGCGATCCACCAGGCCCAGTAGAACACCGTCCAGTCGCCCAGCCAGCGGGTGCCGCCGTCGTAGGCGTAGAGGTCGAAGCTCTTGGTCGGCAGCGCGCCCAGGTAGTCGCCGAGGTTCTGCACCAGCATGTTCAGCAGGTGCTGGGTGGGCCCGGCGAAGAGCACGAACAGCAGCAGCGAGCAGGCCAGCAGCATGTTGACGTCGGACATCACCCGCACGCCCTTCTCCACGCCGCTGACGGCGACGATCACGGCGGCACCCATCATCAGCACGATCAGCGCCACCTGCACCCACTGGTCGTGGGGGATGCCGAACAGGTAGTCCAGGCCGGCATTGAGGTGCAGCACGCCGAAGCCCATGTCGGCGCCCAGGCCGAACACCGTGGCGATGATGCCGAAGGCGTCCACGGTGTAGCCGATGGGGCCGTTGATGCGCTTGCCGATCAGCGGGTACAGCGCCGAACGCAGGGCCAGCGGCAGGTTGTGGCGGTAGGCGAAGTAGGCCAGGGCCATGGCCACCAGGGCGAACACGCCCCAGCCGTGCAGGCCCCAGTGCAGGAACAGCAGCTGCATGGCCTGGCGCGCGGCTTCGCTGCCGCCGGCCTCGCCCTTGGGCGGCTGGGCGAAGTGGGTCAGCGGCTCCGACACGCAGAAGAAGAACAGGGTGATGCTGATGCCGGCGGCGAACAGCATGCCGGCCCAGGACAGGTAGCTGAACTCGGGCTCGTCGTGGTCGGCACCGAGCTTGATCCGGCCATAGCCGGACAGCGCGGTGACCACCACGAAGACCAGGTACAGCGTCATCGCCAGCAGGTAGTACCAGCCGACGCTGCCGGAGGCCCAGGCCTGGGTGCGGGCGAGCCATTCACCGGCCTGTTCGGCGAACAGGGTGGCAGCCAGGCCGAAGATGAGGACAAAGGCCGCCGAGCCGATCAGCACCGGGGCGTTCATGCGCAGGGATGGGGTGGAAGCTGGGGTCGAGGTGGTCACAGGGTTCCCCCTGTGTGGGTGGTCGAGGGTGTCGGCAAGCGGCATCTCCTTTAACGCGGATTCGGGCATTCGGGTGAGAGTGCGGGAGCGGGTGCGGGGTTCCTTTTAAATTGATCGGGCGTTCAATATAAACACGCTAAAGCGCGCCAACGCCAATGGCGGCGCGCTCTACAGCCATTTCAGACAAGGCATCAGGCCGGGTGGTACGGGGGCTGCGACGCTTCGTCGGAAAGCGCAGCGGGGCGGGCCGGGCGAGCGCCCGGCCGCGAGCGTCAGCCGTGCAGTTCGCTGCGCAACTGGTGGATGCGGGCGTCCTTTTCGGACCACAGGCGGGTCACCCAGTCCTGCAGGTACTGGCGGAACACCGGGTCGTTCTCGTAGTCGCCCTGCCACAGGGACGGGTCAAGGTCGCGGGTCTGGATATCGACGATCACCCACGGCACCTGGCCCGACACCAGCGCCCAGAAGCCCGGCACCTGCTGGCCGGGGTAGATCAGCGTGACGTCGAGGATCGCATCCAGTTGCTCACCCAGGGTCGCCAGCACGAAGGCCACGCCGCCCGCCTTGGGTTTGAGCAGGTAGCGAAAAGGGGAGCCCTGCTGGGCCTGCTTGGCGGGGGTGAAGCGGGTGCCCTCCAGGTAGTTCACCACGGTGACCGGCAGGCGCTTGAACTTCTCGCAGGCGGCCTTGGTGATCTCCAGGTCCTTGCCCTTCATTTCCGGGTGTTTCGCCAGGAAGGCCTTGGAGTAACGCTTCATGAAGGGGTAGTCCAGCGCCCAGAACGCCAGGCCGATGAAGGGCACCCAGATCAGCTCCTGCTTGAGGAAGAACTTGAAGTAGGGCGCCTTGCGGTTGAAGGCCTGCACCAGCGCGGGGATGTCCACCCAGGACTGGTGGTTGGACACCACCAGGTAAGAGGTGTCGTTGCGCAGGCCGTCGCCGCCGCGGATGTCCCAGCGGGTGGGGGTGAGCAGGGCGAAGATGCGCTTGCAGTTCTCCGCCCAGGCCTCGGCGATGCCCATCACCGCGCGGGAGCAGGCGTCCTTGAGTGCCTGGCCGGGGAGCACCAGCTTGAGCAGGGCGATCAGCAGCATCGGGCCGATCAGGGCCAGGGTGTTGATCAGCACGAGGAGGATGGTGGTGATACCGGTCAGCAGCGCCCTCATGGGTCCTTGGCTCCTTGGCCTGTGGATGGCGTTGCCATGATACGCAGGCGTGAACGGCTGCCAAGACACTCGTCGCCTTCCTCGGCTAAAGTCAGGCACAGCGGCTGTCCAGGCCACTGGCCATGAGGCATCATCGCCCTCGGTCCAGTTTTCCCGTGTGTTTCCATCGGTGTCCATCGTGTTGAAGAAGATCGCTGTGTCGGACCTGCGTCCGGGCATGTACGTTCAGGAACTCTGCGGCTCATGGATGGACCACCCCTTCTGGAAGAGCAGCTTTCTGCTGAAGTCGCAGAAGGACCTGGCGCGCATTCTCGACAGCGCCGTCACCGAAGTCTGGATCGACACCGCCAAGGGTCTCGACCTGTCCCCTGAGCAGGCCGCTGCCCAGGTCACGGCCGAACAGGCCAACGAGGAAGCCGACGCCCAGTTGCTGGCTGCCAACCACCCCGACAGCACTGCCGTGCGCCCCGTCAGCCTGGAAGACGAGGTGGCCCGGGCCGTGGCGCTGTGCGAGCGCTCCCGCGCCGCCGTCATGGACATGTTCAAGGACGCCCGGCTCGGCCAGGTGGTGGAGCTGAGCCAGGCCGACGGGCTGGTGGAGGAAATCTCCGCCTCGGTGCTGCGCCACCCCAACGCCCTCATCAGCCTCGCGCGGCTGAAGAACTCCGACGAATACACCTACATGCACTCGGTGGCCGTCTGCGCCCTGATGATCGCCCTGGCCCGCCAGCTCGGCCTGCCCGAGCCTCAGGTGCGCGAGGCCGGGCTCGCCGGGCTGCTCCACGACATCGGCAAGATGGCCGTGCCCAACGCCGTGCTGAACAAGCCCGGCAAGCTCACCGACAGCGAGTTCGCCACCATGCGCGGCCACCCCATGGCCGGCGCGCGCATCCTGCTGGAGAGCCACCAGGTCAGCGCGCTGGTGCTGGACGTGTGCCTGCACCACCACGAGAAGTTCGACGGCAGCGGCTACCCCCATCACCTGGCTGGCGAGCAGATCAGCCTGCTGGCGCGGATGGGCGCGGTGTGCGACGTGTACGACGCCATCACCTCCGACCGCCCCTACAAGAAGGGCTGGGACCCGGCCGAGTCCCTGCACAAGATGGCCGAGTGGACCAAGGGTCACTTCGACCCCAAGGTCTTCCAGGCCTTCGTCAAATGCGTCGGCATCTACCCCACCGGCTCCCTGGTGCGCCTGGAGAGCGGGCGCCTCGGCGTGGTGCTGGAGCAGGGCAGCGGCTCCCTGCTGATGCCCAAAGTGCGGGTGTTCTTCTCCGCCCGCTCCAGGGTGCCGATCCCCCAGGAGGTGATCGACCTTGCCACCATGCAGGGCCGCGACCGCATCGTCGCCCGCGAATCCCCCGAGGACTGGGGCTTCCGCAACCTCGAGGAACTCTGGGGCGGGGTACGCCTGAAGAAATTGGGCGGGTAGACTGCAGCCCCGCTGCCGAACCAAAGGCCCGTTGCGCCGGTCCCAGAACCTGCCGGCGCATGTGCCCCGTCGACAGATCCGCCCACCGCGCGCCACGCCGAGGAGACCGATTTGAAACCCTTGCTCGCCCTGCTGACCCTGCTCGCCCTGCCGGTATTCGCTGCCCAAGAGCCCGACCTCTACGGCCGCTACGAATACATCCGCCTGCCCGAGATCGGCCAGACCCTCAAGGCCAAGATGGACACCGGCGCCCTTACCGCCTCCCTCTCGGCCAAGGACATCGAGCGCTTCAAGCGCGACGGCGAGGAGTGGGTGCGCTTCCGCCTGGCCACCAAGGACGCCGACGACACCCTCTACGAGCACCGCCTGGCGCGCATCAGCAAGATCAAGACCCGTGCCGAGGAAGCTGGCGACGAAGAGGATGACGAGCGCGAGAAGGCCGACCCGTCCAAGCGCCCAGTCATCGAGCTGGACATGTGCCTGGGTGACACCCAGCGTACCGTCGAGGTCAACCTCACCGACCGCAGCAGCTTCAACTACCCCCTGCTGATCGGCGCCAAGGCGCTGCGCGAGTTCCGCGCTGCCATCTACCCCGGTCGCAAGTACACCGCCGGCAAGCCGCAGTGCTGAACCGTCGGCCCGGGCGGGATTGACGCCGCCCCGGCCCGGCGGCACCCTGCCGGCTTTCCAGCCGCCTCGCACGGACGCCATGCCCAGCATCCTCATCGTCGAAGACGAAGCCGCCATCGCCGACACCCTCGTCTACGCCCTGCAATCCGAAGGCTTCACCGTCACCTGGCTCAGCCTGGCGGGCGAGGCCCTGGAGCGCCTGGCCCACGAGCCCTTCGACCTGGTCATCCTTGACGTCGGCCTGCCCGACATCAGTGGCTTCGAGGCCTGCCGCCGGCTGCGGCGCTTTTCCGAAGTGCCGGTGATCTTCCTCACCGCCCGCGATGCCGAGATCGACCGCGTGGTGGGCCTGGAGATCGGCGCCGACGACTACGTGGTCAAGCCCTTCAGCCCCCGCGAAGTGGCCGCCCGGGTCCGCGCCATCCTCAAGCGCATGACCCCCCGCGAGCCCGCCCCGGTCGCCCCCGCATCCCCTGCCGGCGACGGCCCCTTCCAGGTGGACCTGGAGCGCTTCCGCATCCACTACCACGGCCAGTTGCTGGCCCTGACCCGCCACGAATTCCGCCTGCTGCAGCACCTGCTCGGCCAGCCGGAACGGGTGTTCAGCCGCGAGCAACTGCTCGACGCCCTCGGCGTGGCCAGCGACGCCGGCTACGAGCGCAGCATCGACAGCCACATCAAGAGCCTGCGCGCCAAGCTGCGCCAGGTCGCCGATGCCGAGCCGATCCAGACCCACCGCGGGCTCGGCTACAGCTACGACCCCCGCGCCTGAGCCCATCCGGGCCCCGAGGACCTGCCATGCCACTGGGCATCCGAATCTTCCTGGTCTACTTCCTCTTCGTCGGCCTGGCCGGCTACTTCGTGCTCAGCACCGTGATGGACGAGATCCGCCCCGGCGTGCGCCAGTCCACCGAGGAAACCCTGGTGGACACCGCCAACCTGCTGGCCGAGATCCTCCGTGACCCGGTGCGCGACGGCACCCTCACCCAGAGCAACCTGCCCGAGCTGCTCAAGGCCTACGGCAAGCGCCAACCCGGCGCCGAGATCTGGGGCGTGCGCAAGACCGAAGTCAACCACCGCATCTACGTCACCGACGGCACCGGCCGCGTGCTGCTGGATTCCACCGGCCGGGCCGTGGGCCAGGACTACTCCGGCTGGAACGACGTCCTGCTGACCCTGCGCGGCCAGTACGGTGCCCGCTCCACCCGAGAAGACCCGACCGACCCCGATTCCTCGGTGATGTACGTGGCAGCGCCGATCCGTGCCGATGGGCAGATCATCGGCGTGGTCTCGGTGGCCAAGCCCAACCGCTCGCTGCAGCCCTACATCTACCGCTCCCAGGTGCGCCTGGCCTGGCTCGGCGCCGGCCTCATCGTCCTCGGGCTGCTGATCGGCGGCCTGCTCTCCTGGTGGCTCAGCGGCTCCCTGCGGCGCCTGACCCGCTACGCCCAGGCCGTCAGCGAAGGGCAACGGGCCGAACTGCCCAGCCTCAGCGGCGGCGAACTGACCAAGCTGGCCCGCGCCGTGGAGCGCATGCGCACCGAACTGGAGGGCAAGGCCTACGTCGAGCGCTACGTGCACACCCTGACCCATGAACTGAAGAGCCCCCTGGCAGCCATCCGGGGCGCCGCCGAACTGCTGGAGGGCGACATGCCCGCCGAGCAACGGCAACGCTTCGTCGCCAACATCGCCGGCGAGGGCGCGCGCCTGCAGCAACTGATCGAACGCCTGCTGTACCTGGCCCAGGTCGAGCAGCGCCAGGGCCTGGAAGAGCGCGTCAGCGTGCCGGTGGCGCCGATGGTGGATGAGCTGGTGCAGGCCCAGGCGGCGCGCATCGAATCCGCCGGCCTGCGCGTCGAAGACGCCATCGGCGACGACGTGGAGGTGAAGGGGGAGCGCTTCCTGCTGCGCCAGGCCCTGGCCAACCTGCTGGACAATGCCCTGGACTTCACGCCCCCCGGCGGCCTCATCCGCTTCGCTGCCGAGCGCGAGGGCAGCCACTGGACGCTGTGCCTGTTCAACCAGGGCGACGCCATCCCCGACTACGCCCTGGCCCGCCTCACCGAACGCTTCTACTCCCTGCCGCGCCCCGGCAGCGGGCGCAAGAGCACCGGCCTCGGCCTCAACTTCGTGCAGGAAGTGGCCAACCTGCACGGCGGCGCCCTGCGGGTGGAAAACCGCGACGGCGGCGTCGAAGTCCGCCTGCGGCTGCCCGCTGCCTGAACGCCTGCGCACCCTCCTGGTGCCGATCAGCGCCCCGTATCGACGCGACGCACCTCGTGCCAGGCCCCGGCCCCGCGTGGTGGGTCGATGGAACGCGACCCACCCTACAACCGCCCCCGTGCTCAACCCCGCGAGGGTGGGTGGCGCTTTTCCCATCCACCAACGGAGCTGGGGCGTAGCCCGGGCTTCAGCCCGGGAGGGGAGGGTTCTACTGGGACGCCGCTGGGTTCTTCGCGTACTTCGTCAGCACGCCCTGCCAGAACGCCGGGAAGCCCTCGCTGAAGCGGGTGAGCGCGGCTTTTTCGGCGCGGATTTTCGACTCGGCCACGGCGTCTTCGGTGGACCAGGTGCTGGCGCGCTGCTCCTCCTGCGCGGTGGCTTCGGTCGAGCCGTAGATGTAGCCGCTGCGTACATCCACCAGAATGCCGGCCACGGTGCTGGTGACATGGGCCTGGTGATTGGGCAGGAAGCCCAGCGACACCGCCGTCAGTGGGCCCAGCGGGGTGCTGTCGACATAGAAGCGGGTGTCCACGGTGTAGACCAGCAGCAGGTCCGAGCGCATGTGGGCGGCCGGGAGGCGCAGGTCCTTCAGGCTCTTCATGTCATCGGGGACCAGCAAGCGGCTCAGGGGAGCGACCTGGCTGATCTGCGGCTGCTCGGCGATGCGCGCGAGGTCCGCGTCGGATTCGATGTCGCGGGTCTGCACCACCTCGAATCCGTCCCGGTAGAGGCTGGCCACGCGGACGATGCTCAGTTGGGCCGGGAAGGGGCTGGCAGGTTTCTTGCTGAACAGCTCCTCGATGTCGGTGTCGTCGATGCCGGCCAGGGGAACGCCATGGCTGGGCGTGACATAGCTTTTGCTGGAGCAACCGCCGAGCATGAGCAACGACAGGACGGCGAAGGTGCAGAGGGTTTTGCGGGGCTGCATGGAATCTCCATTTCCGAAAGGCCAGGAGGGCCGAGTGCGGCGATTCTGTCGCTTCTTGCAGGTGCCCACAATTGACTATTCTCAGTTCGTCGCCGTGATGGAACGCCGTGCGCAAATAACGAAAGAAACCGGGAGCAGCCTATGAAGACCGTCGCCGAAATACTGCGGGGCAAAGCCCACACGACCCTCTACCGCGTGGACCCCACCACCACCGTGCTGGAAGCGGCCGAGCTGATGGCCGAGAAAGGCATCGGTGCCGTGCTGGTGATGGAGCGCGACGAACTGGTGGGCATCGTCACCGAGCGCGACTACGTGCGCCGGGTGGCCGCCAAGGACCGCTCCTCCTACGGCACCGAGGTGCAGGAAGTCATGACCTCCAACCTCTACGTGGTCGGTCCGAAGGACAGCAACCAGTTCTGCATGCAACTGATGACCGAGAAGAACCTGCGCCACTTGCCGGTGCTGGACGAAGGCAAGGTGATCGGCCTGCTGTCGATCCGCGACCTGGTGCGCGACATCACCGCCGAGCAGGAAAGCCTGATCCAGCACCTGGAGCAGTACATTCGCGGCGCGTGCTGATCGCCCGGCCCCGTCTCCCGTAGGGTGGGCTTCAGCCCACCGTCAGCCATCGTTCCGCTCAGGGTGATCGGCCGGCAGGATCGCGCCGCGATCCCGGCTCTTCACCCAATTCCCACACAAACTCCACATTCCCCCCATAGCCCCACCCCAGGCGCGCTCCAGACTTTCCCCATCGAACACACGAGGAGAGTCCGAGATGACCCGAACCCTGGGCTTCAAGCTGGGCGCCATCGCCCTGCTGATCCTGCTGCTGCTGATCCCGCTGCTGATGATCGACGGCCTGATCGACGAGCGTCAGATGGCCCGCGACAGCGTGCAGGCCAACATCGCGCAGAGTTCCAGCTACGCCCAGCAGGTGACCGGCCCGCTGCTGGTGGTGCCGTTCCGCCGCACCGTGCGCGAGTGGAAGACCCACGAGAAGACCGGTCAGCGCTACCTGGACGAGCGTGAGCAGCGCGGCCGGCTGTTCTTCCTGCCCGAGCGCTTCCACCTGCAGGGTGACGTCGACACCCAGTTGCTGACCCGTGGCATCTACCAGGCCCGCCTGTACAAGAGCGACAGCCGCATCAGTGGTGAATTCGCCGTGCCGGCGCATTTCGGCATCGAGGAAGGGCTGGAGGACTACCAGTTCGAGACCCCGTTCCTGGCGGTGGGCATCAGCGACATCCGTGGCATCAACAACGCCCTCAAGCTGGAACTGAACGGCCGCAGCCTGGACTTCCAGCCCGGCAGCGGTGACCCGATCCTGGCCAGCGGCGTGCATGTACCGCTGCCCCACCTGGCCAGCGGCGAGGCCCAGACCCTCAGCTACGGCTTCACCCTCAACCTGCAGGGCACCGGATCGCTGCACATCACCCCGGTGGGGCGTGACAGCCAGGTGGAGCTGAAGTCGCCCTGGCCGCACCCCAGCTTCGTCGGCGAGTTCCTCCCCGCCGAGCGCGAAGTGCGCGAGGACGGCTTCACCGCCCGCTGGCAGACCAGCTTCTTCGCCACCGACCTGCAGCAGGCCCTGGCCGACTGCGCCTATGACGACCGTTGCCAGGCCTTCAACAGCCGGGTGTTCGGGGTCAGCTTCGTCGACCCGGTGGACCAGTACCTGAAGAGCGACCGCGCCATCAAGTACGCCCTGCTGTTCATCTGCCTGACCTTCGCCGGCTTCTTCCTGGTGGAGGTGCTCAAGCGCATCAACGTCCACCCGGTGCAGTACGGCCTGGTGGGCCTGGCCCTGGCGTTCTTCTACCTGCTGCTGCTGTCGCTCTCCGAGCACCTGGCGTTCGGCCTGGCCTATGCGCTGTCCGCCTCGGCCTGCGTGCTGCTGGTGGGCATCTACGTCAGCAGCGTGCTGCACAGTTGGGTGCGCGGTGGCGGCTTCACCGCCGGCCTCGCCGCGCTGTACGGGATGCTCTACGGCCTGCTCAGCGCCGAGGACTACGCCCTGCTGATGGGCTCGCTGCTGGTGTTCGGCCTGCTGGCCTGCGTGATGGTGCTGACCCGCAAGCTCGACTGGTACGCCGTTGGCCGCCCCGTCGCTCCGTCCCAAACCCCGATCCAGGCCTGAGCCCAGGCGATCCCCGACCCCCGGCGTGGCACCCGCCGCGCCGCCTACTGAAGGAAGACCCACCATGCGCGCACTGTTCCAGTTCTCCGCCTGCTTCGCCCTCGGGCTGGTGATCTCGGTGTTCATCCTCGGCGGCCTGATGTTCGCCAACGGCTTCGGCGTCATCGAGATCTGGCTGCTGACCGGCAAGCCCCTGGCCAGCCTGGCCCTCACCGTCATCCCGGACGGCTTCTGGCACGCCCTCACCGGCGTGATGGAGGCCCGCACCAACCCCACCGTCAACTCCTTCCTGCAGATGTGCGCGGCGCTGGCCCAGGTCGCACTGGTGCTGGGCTACGGGCTGTTCCGCCTCTGGTACCGCCGCGATGACGACGAAGAGGAGGCCTGCGATGGGACCGCTCACTGAGGAACGCCGACAGGCCCGACTGCTCGCCGCACGCATCGCCCTGCATTTCCCCGGCTACCAGGTGGCCCCGGAAGGTGTGACTGGCGTGCGGCAGCCGGCCCGGCGGCAAGGGGGCGATCTACGGCCCCAGCCGGGCAGGTGACGGTGCGATGTGTCGGGATTGTAGGGAATCGGTATCAGATGGCTATCAATATCAAATGCAAATAAATATCATCTGCGCCCTTTTCCTACGATCCGGACGCCGATCATGCACCACCCCGCCCATCCCCTCGCCCTTTCCCGACTCGCACTGGGCCTGGCCGCCACCCTGATGGCACCGCTGGCCCTGGCAGCCGGCGCTTCCACCGACCTGCCGGCCATCGAAGTGGAGGGCAAGGGCAGCCAGGACACCCGCACCCGCGAGGTCTCCACCGCCACCCGCACCGCCACGCCGGTACGCTACGTGCCCCAGGCCATCGACTCGGTACGCACCCAGGACGCCCTCAACTACGGCGCCACCCGCATCGGCCAGGTGCTCAGCGGCCTGCCCAACGTCAGTGACGCCAGCGATACCCGCTTCGACGGCCTGCGCATCCGCGGCTTCGACGCCAGCAACGACTTCTACCTCGATGGCCTGCGCGACGACAGCCAGTACACCCGCGACCTGCACAACATCGAGCGCATCGACGTGCTCAAGGGGCCGGCCGCCGTGCTCTACGGGCGTGGCAGCCAGGGTGGCCTGGTCAATCGCATCAGCAAGCAGCCCCAGGCCGGCCTCGGCTCCTCCATCGAGGCGCAACTGGGCAGCCAGGACTACCGCAGCCTGTACGCCGACCTCAGCGCCGACGCCAGCGACGACATCGCCCTGCGCCTGAACCTCGGCGAGCAGGACGCCAACAGCTTCCGCAAGGGCATCGACTCCAGCCGGCAACTGTTCGCCCCGGCCATGAGCTGGCAGCTCAGCCCCGACCTCAACTGGCTGGTGCAGTACGAGTACAGCCGCCACAACCGCACCCCGGACCGGGGCATCCCCGGCCTCAACGGCCGCCCCGCCGACGTCGGCCGCGACACCACCTACGGTGACCCGCAGCGCGACTACATCGACGACAAGGCCCAGTCCCTGCGCTCGCGCCTGACCTACGACCTCAGCCCCGACTGGCAACTGCGCCAGACCCTCGGGCTGTTCATGCTCGACAGCCGTTTCGACAACACCTACGTCACCCGCGTCGATGCCGCCGCCCGCACCGTCGGCCGCGCCCGCTGGCAGCAGGACCTGACCACCCGCAACCTGTTCAACAGCATCGAGCTGGAAGGGCTGGTGATGACCGGCGACATCGAGCACCGCCTGCTTACCGGCGTCGAACTGGGCAGCCAGCAGCGCAACCCGAAGCTCTACACCAACGCCACCGGCGCGGCCAACGCCGTGCCGGCCCTCAGCATCTTCGACCCCGACACCGGCCGCCAGCACACCGGCCGCATGGTCGCCAGCAGCGATGCCCAGCACCACATCGACAGCCGCGCGCTCTACCTGCAGGACCAGGTGCGCCTGAACGAGCACTGGCAGGTGCTGCTCGGCCTGCGCTACGACCACTTCGAGGTGGACTCCGAAAACCGCCTCAATGGCCGCCGCGAACGCCGCGTGGACGACAGCTTCAGCCCCCGCGTCGGGGTGGTCTGGACGCCCGTGCCGGAGCACGCCTTCTACGCCTCGTTCAGCAAGAGCTACGCCCCGGTGGGCGGCGGGCTGATCGGCATCACCGCCGGCGCGGCGAGCAACACCAATACCCTCGACCCGGAACTGACCCGGCAGAAGGAAGTGGGGGTGAAGAGCGACTGGCTCGACGACCGCCTCAGCACCACCTTCGCGCTGTACGAGATCGAGCTGTACAACCGCCGCACCAGCGACCCGAACAACCCCGGCAACGTGCTGCTCTCCGGCCTGCAGCGCTCCCGGGGCGCCGAGCTGACCGCCACCGGGCGCCTGTATGGCAACTGGGTGATGCGCGGCGGCATCGGCCTGCAGGACGCCACCATCGTCAAGGACAACAACGGCTTCGAAGGCAAGCGCATCGGCAACGTCGCCAAGCGCAACGGCAGCCTGTTCATCGGCTGGCAGCCCGAGCAGGGCTTCTACGGCGAGACCGGCGTGACCCTGGTGGGCGACCGCTACGCCGACAACGCCAACACTGTGGTGCTGCCCGGCTACGGCCGCTGGGATGCCTTGCTGGGCTACCGGGTCGAGCACTGGGACCTGCGCGCCGCCCTCACCAACCTGACCGACAAGACCTACTACAGCACCGCCACCAGCGCCGCGCAGATCATGCCCGGCGACCCCCGTACCCTGATGACCACCCTGGCGTATCGCTTCTGATGCGCCCGGCCCTGATCTGGAATGCGCCGTTCCCGGACTGAAGTCCGGGCTACAGCAATCGCCGGGGCTGGGTGTAGGGACCGTTCGTGGTAACGCCGAGTGTCATAGGCGGGCCTTGAACGGCTCCCTTCCGAATCACCGCCATCCGGTCGCGGTTGGGCTCGGCGCCGAGGGTTCGCCTCCCGGCTCAGCGGCGCTGCAGGAAGGGGCGCAGGGCGAGGGCGACCGGGATGCCCAGGCCGATCCAGGCCAGGGCGTCCCAGATGCCATCGCCGAGCAGTGCGCCCACCAGGCCGATGGCACTCAGTGCGGCCAGCAGGGCGGGCACGGCGAAGATGCGCGTCAGGTTCATGCCGTGGCCTCCCGCCGGCGTGCCGGGGCGCGTCGGCGCACCCACCACAGGTAGAGCCCGCTGCCGAGCACGACGATGGTCAGCACGTCGAGGGCTGCCCAGAGCAGTTGCATGGGCCGGCCGCCGTAGTCGCCGAAGTGCAGCGGCTGGGACATGGCCAGGGCGTCCATGTACCAGGGGCGCTCGCCGACCGCCGTGACCTCCAGGGTGCGCGCATCGATCAGCACCGGGGTCCACAGGTGCGAGGTGAGGTGACTGCTGCCTTTCATGAACACCGCGTAGTGGTGCTCGCTGGAGAAGCGTGTGCCGGGGAAGGCGATGAAGTCCGCCGCCATGCCCGGCGTTGCCCGGCCGGCGATTTCCAGCAGGCGCGTGGCCGGGGCCCGCTCGGTGAGCGGCGGGGCGTCGTGGTAGGGCTCGACCATAGCGGCCAGGCTCTCATTGCGCCAGGCGGCGATCACCAGGTCGGCGCAGGCGCTGATCACCCCAGTGACGCCAACCACCAGGGCCCAGGTGAGGGTGACGATGCCGATCAGGTTGTGCAGGTCCAGCCAGCGGGTGCGGGGGGAACGGTCGCGGCGCACGGTGCCGAATTCCAGGCGGCGCATGAAGGGTGCATAGAGCACCACGCCGGAGACGATCGCGACCACGAACAGAAGGCCCATGAAGGCCAGCAGCAGCTTGCCCGGCAGCCCGGCGAACAGGTCCACGTGCAGGCGCAGCATGGTCATCATGAAGCCGCCGTTGGCCGAGGGCATGGCCACCGGCTCGCCGCTGCGGGCGTCGAGCATGAAGGTGTGGGAAGCGTTGGGTTCGGTGCCGGCGGTGGCGGCGGTGATGGCTACCACGCCGTTGGGCTCGTCGTCTTCCCAGCCCAGGTACTGCACCACCTCGCCGGGGCGGTGGTCTTCGGCAGCCTGCACCAGTTGCTGCAGGTCGAGGCGCGGCGCATCGGCCGGCATCTCGCGCAGCACCGGGGCGTCGCCCAGCAGGTGGTCGATCTCGTGGTGGAAGATCAGCGGCAGGCCGGTCAGTGCCAGGAGCAGCAGGAAGGCCGTGCAGATCAGGCTGCTCCAGGTGTGCACCTGGGACCAGCGGCGGAGGGTGGTGGTTTTCATGATCCGTCCAGAAGCCCAAGGCCACCCAGCGGGCGGCCTCGGTGGTGCGTGGCGTGCGGCGAGGGGCTCACCACCTGTAGGTGGCGCTGGCAACGACGCTGCGCTCGTCACCGTAGTAGCAGTAGTAGCCGTCGCAGGTGGAGAGGTAGTCCTTGTCCAGCAGGTTGGTGGCGTTGAGCGCCAGCGACGCGCCGTTCAGGCTGCTGTCCAGGCGACCGAGGTCGTAGTGCACGGCGGCATCGAACACGGTGTAGGACTTGGCGAAGCCGAGCTCGCTGTTGGCCTGGTCGCCGAAGGTGTTGCCGGTGTAGCGGGCGCCGGCGGCGATGCCGAAGCCGTCGAGCACGCCGTTGTGCCAGGTGTAGTCGGCCCACAGCGAGGCCTGGCGGTTGGGCATCAATTGCAGGCGCTTGCCCTTGAACTCACCGTCCTGCACGTCGGATTTCGCCTGGGTGTAGGAGGCGATCAGCTTCAGGCTGTCGGTGACGTTGCCCACGGCTTCCAGCTCCAGGCCCTTGACCTTCACTTCGCCGTCCTGGCTGGTGACCGGCGTGCCGTTGATGCGGTTCGTGACCGAAACGTTCTGCTGGGTCAGGTCGTAGACGGCGGCGCTCAGCAGGATGTCGCTGCCCGGCGGCTGGTACTTCACGCCCAGCTCCCACTGCTTGCCTTCGGTCGGTTTGAACGAGTCGGTCGGTGAGGCCGTGGCGTTGCTGGTGGGCTGGAAGGATTCTGCGTACGACAGGTAGGGGGTGAAGCCGGAGTCGAACACATAGCTGAGGGCGGCGTTGCCGCTGAAGGCCCTGTCGCGCTCGGTGTTGGTGGCATCGCCCTGGTTGAGGAAGGTGGTGCCGGTGTGCACCCAGTCCTCGCGGCCGCCGAGGGTCAGGCGCCACTGGTCGAGGGCCATCTGGTCCTGGACGTAGAGGCCGGTCTGGTGGGACTTCTGGTTGTAGTCGTAGAACGCCAGGGAGCGCGGCGGGCGGACGATGGGCTGGCCGTGCACCGGGTTGTTGACGTTGATGTCCGGCGGGGCGTAGCCGTTGAAGGCGGTGCCGAAGACCGACATGTAGTCGGTTTCGATGCGCTGGTGGTCGAGGCCGAACAGCAGGGTGTGGTTGATTTCGCCGGTGGTGAAGTCGGCCTGGAAGTTGTTGTCCACCGCGAACTGGCTGATGGCCTCATCGGTGTTGGTGCTGTTGCGACCGACATTGCCACTGGCGTCGACCACATAGCCGGAACCGGCGAGCGATGGGATGTAGCTGTTGACGGTGACGGTCTGGAACGACAGCTCGGACTTGGTGTAGCGCAGGTTCTGGCGGAACTGCCAGACATCGTTGAAGCGATGCTCGAAGGCATAGCCCAGCGCGTAGTAGGTGCGGTCGTAGAAGTCGTAGTCCGGATCGCCCAGGTTCTTGTGGTGGGAGATCTTGCCGAAGGGCATGTCGATCTTGGTGCCCTGGATCGGCCTGAACTGGCTGGTGGTGCCGGTATCGTCGCGGGTGAACTGCGACAGCAGGGTGAGGCGGGTGTCGGGGTCGATGTTCCAGGTCAGGCTGGGGGCGAGGTTGTAGCGCTTGTTGTCGACATGGTCGATCTGCGTGCCGCTGTCGCGCACCACGCCGCTCAGGCCATAGAGGAACTGGCCCTGGTCGTCGATCTGGCCGGTGCTGGCGAAGTTGATCTGGCGATGGTTGTCACTGCCGTACTGCACCTCGATCTCATGGCGGGTCTCGGCGCTCGGGCGACGGCTGACCATGTCCAGCAGGCCGCCGGGAGGGGTCTGGCCATAGACCGATGAGGCCGGGCCGCGCAGCAGGGCCAGGCGGTCCAGGTTCCAGGTCTCCGGCTTTGGGTTGGCGTACACGCCGCGCGGCAGCGGCAGGCCATCGAGGAAGTGGGTCGGCTCGAAACCGCGCACGCGCATCCAGTCGTAGCGGGTGTCGCTGCCGAAGCTGCTGGAGACGATGCCCGGCATGTACTTCACCGCGTCGTCGAGGCTGTGCACGCTGCGGTCCTGCATCTGCTCGCGGGTGGCGACGGAGATCGAACGCGGAGCCTCGGCCAGGGCGGTGTCGGTCTTGGTGCCGGCGGCGGTGCGTTGGGCCAGGTAGCCGGTGGTGGGGCCCCAGGCGCTTTCGCTGGCAGCGGCGCCGTCGATGTTGGTGCTCGGCAGGACCATGGCGTCCTGCGGCAGCGCGGCCAGGCTGTAGCTGCTGCCGTTCTGCACCAGTTGCAGGCCACTGCCGTTCAGTGCGGCATTCAGTGCGTCGACCGGCGAGTACTCGCCCTGCACGGGCTGCGCCGTCTTGCCGGCGGTCAGGCTCGGATCGATGCTGAGGACGATGCCGGCCTCGCCGGCGATGCGGTTCAGGGTGCTGGCCAGAGGGGCAGCGGGCAGTTGGTATTGCTGGGTATCGGCGCTGGCGTAATGCGCCAGGCTGCCCAGGAGGATGGCGCCTGCGAGCAGGCTGGGGCGGAAGGCAAACGTCATTGCGAGCGACTCCTGATAGGAAACAAGTCTCAATGACTCCTTGCCGAGCCAGGATGGAAAAGTGATAGGGGCTGTGGAAAAAATCTCGCGCCGCACGGCGACCGCCCCGGGCTACGGGGGCGGGGGTGTCCGGTGGGCGGGTACCACGCGGGCCCACCAGTCGGTGTGCCGCTCGATGCGCACCGGCAGGCTGGGCGGCAGCGCGGCCAGGGCCTGGTCGGTGTCGCCGAGGGGGAAGCTGCCGCTGATGCGCAGGTCGGCCACCGCCGGGTCGACCCCGAGGTAGCCACGGCGGTATTGGCCGAGCTGCTCCAGCAGGTCCGCCAGGCGGACGTTATCGACCACCAGCATGCCGCGGCTCCAGGCGTCGGCGCCCACCGGGGAGGCCTCGCTGCGGCCCAGGGCGTCGGCCTGCATCAGCACCTGCTGGCCTTCGCCGATGATGCGTTCGTCTTCGGCCTGCGCGGGGTGCGCGGCGACGGCGGAGCGCAGCACGACCAGGCGGGTGGCCTGGCCTTCGCGGCGCACCAGGAAGCGGGTGCCGAGGGCGCGCAGCTCGCCCTGTTCCGTGGCGACCACGAAGGGGCGCGGGTCGCCGTGGGCGGTTTCGACGAGGATCTCGCCGCTGCGCAGGTAGAGCCGGCGCTGGGGGCCGTCGAACTGGATGTCGAGGGCGCTGCGGCTGTTCAGGCGCACCTGGCTGTGGTCCGGCAGTTGCAGTTGGCGCTGTTCGCCACTGGCGGTCATTTCGTCGGCCAGCCAGTCTCCCAGCGGGCGGTGCTGCTGGGCGAGGAGCAGCCCGAGCACGCCGGCCAGGCACAGGCCGAGCACGCTGCCACTGCTGCGCAGGCGGCGGCGCGGGGCTTCCAGCAGGGCGTGGCGGGCGGGTGCGCTGCTGGCGGCGCCCAGGTGCGCATCCAGGCCGTTGAGCCGCGACCAGGCGAGGGCGTGCTCGGGGCTGGCGGCGTGCCAGAGGTTGAATTCGGCCCGTTCCTGGGCGCTGGCTTCGCCGGAGCCGAGGCACAGCTGCCAGTGGATGGCTTCGTCCAGCACGCGGGAGGACACCGGCGCCGGGTTCATTGCGGCGCTCCGTAGAGGGCGATGTAGCACTGGCGCAGGCCCTGGGCGAGGTATTGGCGCACGCGGGGCACGGAGACGCCCAGGCGCTGGGCGATCTCGGCGTGGCCGAGGCCGTCCAGGCGGTTGTAGAGGAAGGCGGCGCGGGCCTTGGCCGAGAGGCTGCCGAGCAGGCGGTCGATCTCGCGCAGGGATTCGAGCATCAGCGCCTGTTCCTCCAGGCTTGGCTGGGTGGGTTCGGGCAGGTGTTCCAGGGCTTCCAGGTAGGCCCGCTCCAGGGCGCTGCGGCGGAAGTGGTCCACCAGCAGGCCACGGGCAATGGTGGTGAGCAGGGCGCGGGGTTCGCGCACCTGGCCGAGGTCGGGCTTGCCCAGCAGGCGGACGAAGGTGTCCTGGCTGAGGTCTTCGGCGCGGTGGTGGTTGTCCAGGCTGCGGCGCAGCCAGCCGAGCAGCCAGGCGCGGTGGTCGCGGTACAGGGCACCGGCCAGTTCCTGGTTTGTGGGGTCCACCGACGACACGGCCACCTCCGGCTGAGTGCGAATCATGAGCGAGAATGATTCGCAATTATGCCGATGGCGGCGAAGTGCCGCAATTGCAGGCCGTCGGCCGGTCAGAGGCCCGGTTGCTGCTGACGACGCTGCTGCCGGGCGAGGGCGGCGGACAGTGCGGCGGGGCTGTCCAGCCCCTGGCGGCGGGCGTGGGCGAAGAGGATCAGGGCCATCTCGGCGGTGGCCAGGGCGTCGGCACTGGCGTGGTGGCGTTGCTGTACCTGCAGGCCGAAATGCTCGGCCCACTGGTCCAGCCCGCCGTTGCGGATGCCGGCGCCGGGGCAGAGCAGGGGGGCCAGTTCGGCGATGTCGAGGAACGGGTGGCGCAGGCGCAGCCCCAGGTCCTGGCGCAGGGCGCGGGCGAGCATGCGCTGGTCGAAGGGGGCGTGGAAGGCCAGTACCGGGCTGTCGCCCAGGTAGTCCATGAAATCCAGCAGGGCTTCGGCCGGGGCCAGGCCGGCGGCGGAGACGCTGGGGGCGATGCCGTGGATGAGCACGGCGGGGGAGTTGCCGGCGTTCCGGTACAGGGTCGCTTCGAAGCCGCGCCCGAGGGGGATGGCGCCGGCTTCGATGCTCACCGCACCAATGGACAGCACCAGGTCGCGGCTCATGTCCAGGCCGCTGGTCTCCAGGTCGAGCACCACGAAGCGCTGCTCGGCCAGGGGCCGGTCGTCCAGCGCCTGGGGCGCAGGCAGGGCGTCGCGGCGCTGCTGCTGGTCGTCTGTCAGGACCGGGCGCTGGCACCGGGTGAACCAGGAGAAGGCATTCATAGCTGGTAGCGCAACGCCAGGCTGGCCTGCAGGCGCTGGGCTTGGCGGAAGGATTCGCGGAGGATGCGCCGGTCCAGGTGGTTGAGGCTGTCGGGGTTGAGGTGGTTGGACAGCGGGAGCCCCTGGCGGGCCTGTTGCTGGTGCTGCTGCATGCGGGTCTGCTGGATGAAGTGGTAGGCCTCTTCGAAGGCGGCGCCGTCCTGGGCGTCGATCACCTCGCGCTGTACCAACTGGCGCAGGCGGTCGAGGGTGTTGCCGCTCTCGATGCCGTTGGCCAAGGCCAGCAGGCGGGCGCCGTCGACGAAGGGGGTGAGGCCCTGGACCTTGAGGTCGAGGGTGTCTTTCTCGGCGCCTTTGCGGGCCACCACGAAGTCGCGGAAGCGGCCTACCGGTGGGCGCTGGCGCAGGGCGTTCTCGGCCATCATGCGCTGGAACAGGCTGTTGTCGGCGACCTGCGCGAGCATCTCGCGGCGCAGTTGGTCGCAGCCGTCGTGCTCGCCCCAGACGGCGCGCAGGTCGAAGTAGATGCTGGAGGCCAGGAGGTTCTCGGGGGTGGCCTCGCGGATGAAGCCGGTGAAGCGCCGGCGCCATTCGTTGCGCGACAGGCACAGCTCGGGGTTGCCGGCCATGATCCGCCCTTTGCACAGCTCGAAGCCGCAGGTGGCGAGGGCCTGGTTGATGCGTTCGGCCAGCGGCAGCAGGCGCCCGCGCAGCAGGGCGGCCTCGGCGTCGTCGGCGGCTTCGAAGAGGATGCCGTTGTCCTGGTCGGTGTGCAGGGTCTGTTCGCGGCGCCCTTCGCTGCCGAAGCAGAGCCAGGTGAAGGGCACGCCGGGGTCGCCCATTTCTTCCAGGGTCAGTTCGATCACCCGGCACACGGTGTGGTCGTTGAGCAGGGTGATGATGTGGGTGATCTGGGTGGAGCTGGCGCCGTGGGCGAGCATGCTGTCCACCAGGCGGCGGATGTCGGCGCGCAGGGCGGCGAGGGTCTCGACGCGACCGGCATGGCGGATGGTGCGGGCCAGGTGCACCAGGTCGACCCGCTGCAGGGAGAACAGGTCGCGCTCGGAGACCACGCCCTGCAGGTGACCGTCCTCCACCACGCAGACGTGGGCGATGTGGCGCTCGGTCATGGCGATGGCGGCGTCGAAGGCGCTGGCATCCGGCGGCAGGTGGAAGGGTTGCTGGGTCATCAGCTCGGCGATGGGCTGGTCGAGGTCGGCGCAGGCGTCGGCGATCACCCGGCGCAGGTCGCGCAGGGTGAAAATGCCCACCGGGCGTTCGTCGCCCTGGACGATGACGATGCTGCCCACCTGGCTTTCGTGCATCAGCCGCACCGCTTCGCGCAGGGGCATGTGCGGCGGGCAGGCCACCGGCTGGCGCACGGCCAGCTCCGCCAGGCGGGTGTCGAGGGAATACTGCGCGCCGAGGGTCTCCACCGCGCGCAGTTGGACCTGCTGGTTGACCTGGTCCAGCAGGCTGCTGACGCCGCGCAGGGCGAAGTCGCGGAAGGGGTTGGAGAGGGCGAACAGCTTGACGAAGCTTGCCTTGTCCAGCAGCAGGCAGAAGGTGTCTTCGCCGGCCAGGTGCTCGGTGCGGGTGGCCCGTTCGCCCAGCAGGGCGGCGAGGGGGAAGCACTCGCCGGTGGCGATCTCGAAGGTGGTTTCGGTGCCGCGCTTGGCCGAATGCGGGCGCTCGCCCACCACCCGGCCCTGCTTGACGATGTAGAAGTGCTCCACCGGCCCGTCGCCGGGCTTGATGATGGAGTCGCCGCGCGCATAGAAGCGCAGCAGGCAATGTTCCACCAGGAAGGCCAGGTGAGCGCTTTCCATCTGGTTGAAGGGTGGGAACTTCTGCAGGAACTCCATGGTGCCGTGGACGTTCTGCATCACCGCGAGCTTGCCCGCCTGCTCGAAGGCGTTGCCTGTCGTGCTCATGCCGTGCTTCCGCGTGTCTCTTGTTGTCCCGGCATGGTCGTGGCTGGGGGCCGGGGCTGCCCATTGGACGTAAGTATAGGAAGGGGCGGCGACCGTCCGGCGGGCCAAGGGAACTCCGGCTAAGCGGCGTTATCCCACCCTAGTTGGCCGTCCATGAGGTGGACGGGCCGGGAGTCGGGCACAGGTGACGCGATGAGTTACGGCGATCTGCTCAGTGAAGAAGAACTGCTCGCGCTGGACGAGCTGGTGCGCGGTCCGCACCAGGCATCGGTGCTGCTGGTGGACGGCGACGATGCGCTGTATCCACGGCTGGCCGCTGCGCTGCAGGGGCTCGGCTTGCGCTGCCTGCACGCGCCCGGCCGTGCCGAAGCGCTGGAGCTGCTGGCCTCGCGTTCTTCCATCGGGTTGCTGGTGTGCGCTCTACACCTGCCGGACGGCAGCGGCCTGGAGCTGGTGCGCCAGTTGCGCCAGTCGGCCCGCGCCAGCCTGCCGGTGGTGGTGATGGCGGGCGATGCGACGGTGCAGGACGCGGTGGATGCCTTGCACCTGAAGGTGCTGGATTTCCTGCTGGGGCCGCCCGACCTGGCCCACCTGACCACCCTGGCGCGCAATGAGCTGGGGACGCCGCCGGAGCCGAAGGTTGTCCGGAGGCGGCCCAGGCCGAAAGAAGCGGCCGTCGAAACCTGCCTCGCCCTGAAGAGCGCCTGAGCCGAGCGGCCCAGGCGTTCTTCGTTCAGTGGTGGACGCTGTCCACTGCGATGGATTCCCCCGAAACCTCCACGAACGGCTGCCGGCGATCGGCGAGCGCGACGTGGATCAGTGCCGCCAGCCCGGCACCGAAGAACCAGGAGAAGTGCGACAGGCTCTCGAAGGCCGGCAGCAGCGCGAGGACGATGGCGATCAGCGCCGAGGGGGCGAAGGCCGCCAGGGCCCGCAGGTTGATGCCGCGGTGGTAGTGGTAGGCCGCTTCGGGCGCTTCCGAGTACAGCTCCGGCAGGTTCACCCGGCCCCGGCGCACCAGGTAGTAGTCGGCGACGATGATGCCGTACAGCGGGCCGAGCAGGGCGCCCAGGCCGCCGAGGAAGTAGAGGATCACGCCGGGGCTGTTGTAGAGGTGCCAGGGCAGGATCACCACGGCCAGGGTGGCGGCCAGCAGGCCGGCGCGGCGGAAGTTCAGCACGCGCGGGGCCAGGTTGGTGAGCACGTAGGCCGGGGCGACGAAGTTGGCCATGATGTTCACCGCCACGGTGACGATCAGGAAGGCCAGGCAGCCGAGCACCAGCAGCCCGGTGTGGGGGATGGCGGCGACGATGTCGGTGGGGCTCTGGATCAGCGTGCCGTCAAGGCTGAACTGGGCCCCGGCGAGGACCACGGCGATCAGCCCGAACAGCAGCATGTTCACCGGCAGGCCCCAGAAGTTGCCCTGGCTGATGGTGCGGCGGTCCGGGCAGTTCCGCGAGAAGTCGCAGAAGTTGAGGATCATGGTGCCGTACAGGCTCACCCACAGCGCGGCGCCGCTGAACACCTTGAGCCACAGGCCGGCACCTTCGGCCTGCTGGCCGGTGGACCAGCTGATGCGCAGCCCGGCGCGGACGTACATCCAGCTGGCCAGCGCGGCGACGGTGACCAGGATCACCGGCCCGGCGAAGGACTCGTAGCGCCGCACCATTTCCATGCCGTAGGCGAAGATCAGCAGTTGCACGCACCAGATGCCGAGGAAGGTCAGCCAGCCCAGGGTGGACAGGCCCAGCAGGCTGTCCTGGTCGTAGGCCCGCAACTCCGGCGCCAGGGCGGTGAGCAGCACCCGCAGCACCACCGAGGCGAGGTAGGTCTGGATGCCGAACCAGGCGATGGCGATCACCGCGCGGATCAGTGCCGGCAACTGGGCGCCGTGGATGCCGAAGGCGATGCGGCACATCACCGGGTAGGGCAGGCCGGTTTTCTGGCCCATGTAGCCGGAGAGGTTCATCAGGCCGTAGATGAGCAGCGCGCCGAGGGCGAAGGCGGCGAGGATCTGCGCGCCGCTCATGCCGAGGGCGAACAGGCCGATGGCGAAGGAGTAGTTGGCGATGTTGTGGACGTCGTTGGTCCACAGCGCGAAGAGGCTGTAGCGCCCCCAGCGGCGCCCCTCGGCCTTGGTGGGGGCGAGGTCGGCGCTGTAGAGCCGGGGGCTGAGGGCGGCTTGCCGGGGTGAGGCGGCGGTGGGCGCGGTGGCGGCACCGGGTGCAGCGGCGACATGGGCGGGGGTTGGGTTCATGGTCGGCTCGGCCTGTATGCACGGTTTGTTTGAGTTGTGTGCAATTGCGAGTTCCATGCCACTTTCCGGGCGTTCGCGCTCATCTGAGTGCTGCGCGTGCTCTCACGTCAGGCGTGGCGTGGGCTGCCGGGAATGGATTGAATTTTCCTTGTTGATCATTGACTTGCGGGTCAGATTTAACGTGCCCAGTCGCGGGGCGCTTTGGGTTTTTTGTACACAAAATTGTGCGCAGGCGTTACGTGAACCCATGGCGACATTGGAGGTGGGGGCACATAAAAAAACCGCCCCAGAGGGCGGTTTCTTCAACGCGGTGTGCAGCGCTTACAGGCCGTTCTTGGCCTTGTACTCGCGGCGACGGCGGTGCAGTACCGGCTCGGTGTAGCCGTTGGGCTGCCGGGTGCCTTCGACCACCAGTTCCAGGGCGGCCTGGAAGGCGACGTTGTCGTCGAAGTTCGGCGCCATCGGGCGGTAGAGCGGGTCGCTGGCGTTCTGGCGGTCCACCACGGCGGCCATACGCTTGAGGCTTTCCTCGACCTGCTCGCGGGTGATCACGCCGTGGCGCAGCCAGTTGGCCAGCAGCTGGCTGGAGATGCGCAGGGTGGCGCGGTCTTCCATCAGGCCGACGTCGTTGATGTCCGGCACCTTGGAGCAGCCGACACCCTGGTCGATCCAGCGGACCACGTAGCCGAGGATGCCCTGGGCGTTGTTGTCCACTTCGTTCTTGATCTCCTCGGCGGTCCAGTCGGTGCTGGGAGCCAGGGGGATGGTCAGGATGTCGTCCACGGAGGCCTGGGTGCGCTTGGCCAGCTCGGCCTGGCGGGCGAACACGTCGACCTTGTGGTAGTGCAGCGCGTGCAGGGTGGCGGCGGTGGGCGAGGGGACCCAGGCGGTGTTGGCGCCGGAGAGCGGGTGGCCGATCTTCTGCTCCACCATCGCGGCCATCAGGTCCGGCATGGCCCACATGCCCTTGCCGATCTGCGCGCGGCCTTGCAGGCCGGTGGCCAGGCCGACGTCGACGTTGTTGTTCTCGTAGGAGCCGATCCACTTCTCGCTCTTCATGGCGGCCTTGCGCACCATGGCGCCGGCTTCCATGGAGGTGTGGATTTCGTCACCGGTGCGGTCGAGGAAGCCGGTGTTGATGAACACCACGCGCTCGGCGGCGGCCTTGATGCAGGCCTTCAGGTTGACGGTGGTGCGGCGCTCCTCGTCCATGATGCCGACCTTGAGGGTGTTGCGCGGCATGCCCAGCACGTCTTCGACGCGGCTGAAGATCTCGGTGGCGAAGGCGACTTCCTCCGGGCCGTGCATCTTCGGCTTGACGATGTAGACCGAGCCGGTGCGGGTGTTCTTGCGGCTGGTGTTGCCGTTGAGGTTGTGCAGGGCGATGAGGCTGGTGAACAGCGCGTCCTGGATGCCCTCGGGCACTTCGTTGCCGGCGGCGTCGAGGATGGCCGGGTTGGTCATCAGGTGGCCGACGTTGCGCACGAACAGCAGGCTGCGGCCGTGCAGGGTCAGCTCGGAACCGTCGGCCTTGGTGTAGACGCGGTCGGGGTTCATGGTGCGGGTGAAGGTCTGGCCGCCCTTGCTGACGTCCTCGGCGAGGTCGCCTTTCATCAGGCCCAGCCAGTTGCGGTAGACGACGGTCTTGTCGTCGGCGTCGACGGCGGCGACGGAGTCCTCGCAGTCCATGATGGTGGTCAGGGCGGCTTCCATCAGCACGTCCTTGACGCCAGCGGCATCGGTCTGGCCGATGGGGCTGGTGGGGTCGATCTGGATCTCGAAGTGCAGGCCGTTGTGCTTGAGCAGCACGGCGGCGGGCTTGGCAGCGTCACCCTGGAAGGCGATGAACTGCGCGGCGTTCTTCAGGCCGGTCTCGCTGCCGTTCTTCAGGCTCACGGCGAGCTGGCCGTTCTTGACGGTGTAGGCGGTGGCGTCGACGTGGGAGCCGGCCTCCAGCGGCGCGGCTTCGTCGAGGAAGGCGCGGGCGTAGGCGATGACCAGGTCACCGCGGACCTTGTTGTAGCCCTTGCCCTTCTCGGCGCCGTTGGCTTCGCTGATCACGTCGGTGCCGTAGAGCGCGTCGTACAGCGAGCCCCAGCGGGCGTTGGCGGCGTTCAGGGCGAAGCGGGCGTTCATCACCGGCACCACCAGCTGCGGGCCGGCCATGCGGGCGATTTCTTCGTCGACGTTCTGGGTGCTGGCCTGGAAGTCGGCCGGTTCGGGCAGCAGGTAGCCGATTTCCTGCAGGAAGGCCTTGTAGGCCACGGCGTCATGGGCCTGGCCGGCACGGGCCTGGTGCCAGGCGTCGATCTTGGCCTGCAGTTCGTCGCGTTTGGCGAGCAGGGCTTTGTTCTTCGGCGCCAGGTCGTTGATGACCTTCTCCGCACCGGCCCAGAACGCATCGGCAGCGATGCCGGTTCCGGGGATGGCTTCGTTGTTCACGAAGTCGAACAGGACTTTGGCGACCTGCAGGCCACCGACTTGAACGCGCTCAGTCATTGCTTGCCTCACTCTGCTCAATATCCGCTCTGGACCGTGCCTGAAAGCTTGTAGTCCGAGCTGCGGCATACTACATGAACCCGTCACAAAAAACAGGGTCGGGCGTCGCTATGCGACCGAAAAACCACTTACGGTCACTGCCGGGCATGAATGTTCTCAAATAATTGACGGATTGTTCCAGATAAATCTTCAAACCGTACACGATCACGATTTTCGCGGCGCTGCGACCCGGCGTCGCAGCATCTGACAGCGTCATCAGCCACTACCTTCAGCTCTTTTCTATACTGCCTTCACTACATAAAAAGGAGCCCCACCAATGACGGTACGCGCTGCGACCGCCGCTGACCTGGATGAGCTGAGCCAGTTATTCAGTGGCTACCTGGACTTCTACCGGGTGCCCCGCCCGTTGCAGGAGATCCGCCGCTTCCTCGGCGAGCGCCTGGAGCGCGGCGATTCGGTGATCTTCGTCGACCGCGACGAGTCGGGGGATGCCTTGGGATTCGTCCAGCTTTATCCCTTCATGTCCTCCCTGGCCTTGGCGCCGGCCTGGCTGCTCAGTGACCTGTTCGTCGCCCCATCGGCGCGCCGCCTGGGGATTGGGGAGCGGCTGATGAACGCCGCCCGCGCCCATGGCGAGGCCACCGGCGCCTGCGGCCTGCAGTTGGAGACGGCACGAACCAACCTGGCCGGTCAGGCCCTCTACGAGCGTCTCGGCTACGTGCGGGACGAGGTGTACCTGACCTACTGGCTGAGCCTGGATCGCCGTTGAGCGACCCCACCCCAAGGAGACCGACATGCACCATCTCGTACTCACCGTGATCGCCGCCGACCAGCCCGGGCTGGTGGAGCGCATCGCCCAGTGCATCGCCACCCACGGCGGCAACTGGCTGGAAAGCCGCATGGCGCGGATGGCTGGGCAGTTCGCCGGCATCCTGCGGGTGGCCGTGCCCGCCGAGGGCCAGGGCAAGCTGGTGGCGGGCCTGCAGGGGCTGGAGGCGCAGGGCATCCGCGTGATGCTGGCGGACAGCGGCGCCGAGCCGGCCAGCGGCTGGCAGACCATCCACCTGGAGCTGGTGGGCAATGACCGACCCGGCATCGTCCGCGACATCACCCACCTGCTGTCCCGCCACGGGGTCAATCTGGAGCAGTTGCAGACCGAGGTGGTGCCGGCGCCCATGAGCAGTGAGCCGTTGTTCCGCGCCGAGGCCACCCTGGCCGTGCCCTTGGCACTGTCGCTGGATGATCTGCAGGCGCAGTTGGAAACCCTGGCCGACGACCTGATGGTGGAACTGACGCTCAACGCCGACGGCTGAGGCTTACCCACGGAAAACCGGGGCAAGCCTGTGGACAAGTTGGGGATGCCCCGCTGCAAGCCTTGCCGGGCGAGGGATACAGGCGACTGGACGGAAACTGATCAGCTCGCCGGGCTTGTGCACATCCGCCGTGGACGGGGCTGTGGATAAGCTTGGGATCGACGGCTGCAGCCCCCGCCAGCAGAGGCTCGCAGCCCGTCGTTCACTCATTGCTCAACCCTGGTTGCGACGCAGGGTCATCCAGGCATCGACGCTGTAGATCGCCAGGCCGGCCCAGATGCAGCAGAAGGCCACCAGCTTGTTCGGGTCGAAGTGCTCGCCGAACAGGAAGATCGCCTGCAGCATCACCAGGGTCGGCGCCAGGTACTGCAGGAAGCCCAGGGTGGTGTACGGCAGGTGGCGGGCGGCGGCGTTGAAGCACACCAGCGGCACCAGGGTCACCGGGCCGGCGGCCACCAGCCAGAGGGCCTGCGGGTCGCTCCAGAACCCCGCCTGGCCGGTGCTGGCCTCCGGGTGCAGCAAGAGCCAGCCCAGGGCCAGCGGCAGCAGCAGCCAGGTCTCCACCACCAGGCCCGGCAGCGCAGCCACCGGGGCCTGCTTACGGATCAGCCCATAGAAACCGAAGGTCAGGGCCAGGGTCAGCGACACCCAGGGCAACGCGCCCACCTGCCAGATCTGCTGGGCCACGCCCACGGCCGCCAGGCCCACCGCCAGCCACTGCAGGCGGCGCAGGCGTTCGCCAAGGAGGAGCATGCCCAACAGCACGTTCACCAGCGGGTTGATGTAGTAGCCCAGGCTGGCTTCCAGCATCCGGCCGTTGTTCACCGCCCACACGTAGACCAGCCAGTTACTGGCGATCAGCAACCCGCTGGCGCCGAGGATGGCGAAGCGACGCGGGTTTTCGCGCAGCTCCCGCCACCAGCCCGGGTGCTTCCAGACCGCCAGCAGCACCGCGCCGAACAGGGCGGACCAGATGGCCCGGTGGGTGATGATCTCCAGTGCGGGGATGTGCTCGAGCAGTTTGAAGTACAGCGGGAAGAGTCCCCAGATGACATAGGCAGTCAGGCCCAGGGCATAGCCCCGGCGGGGATTGGCGGTGGCCATCAGGCGTCCTTGGTCGGGCAGGTTGAGGGAGGCGCGCCATTTTAGGGCGCGCGCCGGCGCTTGTCTGTGACGTTGCGGTGAGCACGGGGTTCCGCAGTGCCGTGGGAGGACGGTCGCGGCAATGCCGCCCGGCGGCTGGCACACTGCACGCCGGTTTCCCAAGGAGTGCGCCATGACCGTCGTCGAACGCTACCTGCAAGGCCTGGAGCAGGCCCTGCCCCCCGAGCCCCGTCAGCGCCTGGGCCAGGCGTTGGGGGCCACGCCGGCCCAGCTGGAGGCCCTGCGCGCGGCTTATCCCCAGGTGTCCGGCAGCCTGCTGGCGTTGCTCCGGCGGATCAACGGCACCTACTGGCAGGACCATGGCGGGGTGATGCTGCAGGAGCTGATCCTCGGCTCGGACGTGTTCGAGTACCCCTATTACCTGCTCTCGGTGGAGCAGATGCTCGCCGAGCGTCGCCGTACCGACAGCATCCTCCAGGTCTACGACGGCTACCTGGACGAGTTTCCGGAGCTGATCGGCGCCGGCATCGACCCGGCGCTGCCGATGGATCGCCGCCTGTGCTTTTCCCACTGCGTGAACAACGGCGGCACCTCGTTGCTGTACCTGGACTTCGACCCCGCGCCGGGCGGCACGGTGGGGCAGGTCGTGCGCTTCCTGCACGACCCCGATTCCTACGCGGTGATCGCGCCGAGTTTCGAGCGCTACCTCGAACAGTTGATGGAGGACGGCTACGCCTTCGTCTTCGACGAGGACGAGTGAGCTCCCTCAGAACAGCCTGAGCGGCTCCTCGTCCAGGGCCGCCAGTTGCTCGCGCAGGGTGAGCACCTGGTCGCCCCAGTAGCGTTCGCTGCCGAACCAGGAGAAGTGCATGGGGAAGGCCGGGTCGTCCCAGCGGCGGGCGATCCAGGCGCTGTGGTGCATCAGGCGCAGGGCCCGCAGGCCTTCGATCAGCGGCAGTTCGCGGCGGTCGAAGTCGTGGAATTCCTGGTAGCCGTCCATCAGCTCGGAGAGCTGCCCCAGCCGCTCCTGGCGTTCGCCGGCCAGCATCATCCACAGGTCCTGCACGGCGGGGCCCATGCGGCAGTCGTCGAGGTCGACGACGTGGAACACCTCGTCGCGGCACAGCAGGTTACCCGGGTGGCAGTCGCCATGCAGGCGGATGGGGGTGTAGCGCACCTCGGCGAACAGCTTGTCGAGGCGCTTCAGCAGGTCGCGGGCCACTGATTCGTAGGCCGGCAGCAAGCCCTTGGGGATGAAGCCACCTTCCAGCAGTGTCTCCAGCGAGGTGTGGCCGAAGTTGTCCACAGCCAGTTGCTCGCGGTGCTGGAACGGCCGGGTCGCGCCCACGGCATGCAGGCGGCCGAGCAACTGGCCGAGGCGATAGAGCTGGTCGAGATTGCCTGGCTCCGGGGCACGGCCGCCGCGACGGGGGAACAGGGCGAAGCGGAAGCCGGCGTGCTCGAACAGCGTTTCGCCTTCGCAGCGCAGGGGCGCCACCACCGGCACTTCGTGTTCCTCCAGCTCCAGGGTGAAGGCGTGCTCCTCGCGAATTGCTGCGTCGGTCCAGCGCTCGGGCCGGTAGAACTTGGCGATGAGCGGCGCGCTGTCCTCGATCCCCACCTGGTACACGCGGTTCTCGTAGCTGTTCAGCGCCAGCACCCGGGCATCGCTGAGGTAGCCCAGGCTCTCCACGGCATCCAGGACCAGGTCGGGGGTGAGGGCGTCGAAGGGATGGGACATGGGGCGGCTCCAGCGGATGGGCGCACAGTCTAGCGGGTCGCGCATCGGCCTGCCGAAACAGCCGGGCTAGAGTGCCGTGCCCAGCAGCACCTGGCCGGGGTCGAACAGCACCCGTGCCAGATGGCCGGGTTGCAGGTCGTCGTCGGCGAGGCGGGCCGGCTCGGCCAGGGCGCAGAGGGTCTGGCCGTTGCCCAGGGCGATGCGCACCTCGCTGGGACCTTCCGGGTCGGGGACGATGGCCTCGATCCGGCCCTCCAGGGCGTTCAGGTGGGCATCCACGGGCGCATGCAGCGGGCGCACCTCCAGCCAGCCGGCCTTCATCAGCGCGACCACGCCGACACCCAGGGCCAGCTCCAGCTTCTCGGTGCTGTCGTGGGTGATCTGCGCCTTCAGCCGGGCGCCGCCGGGCAGCTCCATTTCCACCAGGTCGTTGCGGCCGTGGGCCTGCAGGCCGATCACCTTGCCGCTGAGCTGGTTGCGGGCGCTGGTGCGCAGCATCAGGCGGCCCAGGCGCTCCAGGTCCTGTTCGTGCTCGGCGCTTTCCACCAGGCGTGCCTGCAGGCTTTCCAGGCGCTTGAACAGTGCCAGCAGACGCTCACCCTCGGCGGACAGGCGCGCGCCGCCGCCGCCCTTGCCCCCCACGCTGCGTTCCACCAGCGGCTTTTCGGCGAGGTTGTTGAGCTCGTCGACGGCATCCCAGGCAGCCTTGTAGCTGAGGCCGGCTGCCTTGGCGGCGCGGGTGATGGAGCCTTGGATGGCGATCTGCTCCAGCAGCGCCATGCGCTGGGGGCGGCGGGTCAGTTGCTGGGTGAGGGGGATGAACTGGCTCATGGTGGTCGGGGCCCGATGAACATGGCGCGCAGGCTGAGTGAGCAGGGCACGGTCGTCAAGCGCCTGTCAGGGCACGCTGCCCGGCTTGGGGGTGCGAGCCAGGCAGTAGACGTCCACCCGAGCGGCGCCGGCGCGCTTGAGCAGGCGGGCGAGGGCGTGGGCGGTGGTGCCGGTGGTCAGCACGTCGTCCACCAGGGCCAGGTGCAGACCGGCGGGGCGCGCGTGGGGTGCCAGGGTGAAGGCCCGGCGCAGGTTGCGCCGCCGGGTGGCGGCATCCAGCCCTTGCTGGGCCGGTGTGTCCAGGGTACGTAGCAGCCAGCCGGCCTCCACCTTCAGGCGCAGCGAGCGGCCGAGCCAGTCGGCGAGCATCTGCGCCTGGTTGAAGCCCCGCGCCCGCTGGCGTGCCCGTGCCAGGGGCACCGGCAGCAGCAGGTCCGGCAGCGGTTGCCGGGTGTGCCGCAGGTGGTCGGCGAACAGCTCCGCCAGCAGGCGCCCGGCAGGCCAGTCGGCACGGTGCTTGAAACGGGTGACCAGAGCGTCGAGGGGGAAGCCGTAGCGCCAGGGCACGCAGGCGCTGTCGAAGGCCGGTGGCCGCCGTTGGCATTCGCCGCAGAGCAGCCCGTCGGCCGTCAGGGGCAGGGCGCATTGGCGGCAATGCCCGGCCAGCCAGGGCAGGTCGAGCAGGCAGCCGGGGCAGATGGGGTGGATGTCACCGCCCTCCAGGGTGGCCAGGCACAGTTGGCAGCGAGCCTGGCTACGCGCCAGGCGGCGAAGCCGGTGGAGGAGTCCGTCCATGGTGGTCCTGCGGGGTCAGTGGATGAGCCAGCTCATCACCACCAGGCCAAGCAGGGTGAGGATGAGGCCGCTGATGATGCCCTTCCTCGCCAGGGCGCGGATGCCGGACACCAGCAGCATCAGTCCGATGAACAGCACGATGAAGCTGAACAGCGAGGTATCCATTCCGATGGCCCGTGCCAGACCGTGGAAGAAGTCGTCCATTGCCGACCAGATGCCGCCGAGCAGCCCGGAAAGCAGGTCGACGATGAAGCGGATGGCACGGCCCAGCGCCTCGCCGAGCCAACCGAAGAAACCTTCTGTGCCCATGGTGGGTCCTTGAGTGGGGGAGTCCGCCATTGGATTCGCAGCGGCGACAAGGGTTCTGTTGGTTATTATTTGCTCACTTGTAAACCTGTGTCTCAAATCTGGTTGACAGCGTCGAAGCCGAAATTAAGATGCCCCTTAGCCTGAACGCCCGGCCCACCGGCCCGGGCCACTCCGACAAGAGGCGCCATCCAAGCGTCGTAGGAACCCTTCCCATGAGTGCAACCGCCGCCATCGCTACCCGCCACGACTGGACCCTCGCCGAGGTGAAGGCACTGTTCCAGCAGCCGTTCAACGACCTGCTGTTCCAGGCCCAGACCGTGCACCGCGCGCACTTCGACCCGAACCGCGTTCAGGTCTCCACTCTGCTCTCCATCAAGACCGGCGCCTGCCCGGAAGACTGCAAGTACTGCCCGCAGTCCGGCCACTACAACACCGGCCTGGACAAGGAAAAGCTGATGGAAGTGCAGAAGGTGCTGGAGGCGGCCGCCGAGGCCAAGGCCATCGGCTCGACCCGCTTCTGCATGGGCGCGGCGTGGAAGCATCCCTCGGCCAAGGACATGCCCTACGTGCTGGAGATGGTGAAGGGCGTGAAGAAGCTCGGCCTGGAGACCTGCATGACCCTCGGTCGCCTGGACCAGGAGCAGACCCGGGCGCTGGCTGATGCCGGCCTGGACTACTACAACCACAATCTCGATACCTCGCCGGAGTTCTACGGCAACATCATCACCACCCGCACCTACAGCGAACGCCTGCAGACCCTGGCCTACGTGCGCGAAGCGGGGATGAAGATCTGCTCCGGAGGCATCCTCGGCATGGGCGAGTCGCTGGACGACCGCGCCGGCCTGCTGATCCAGTTGGCCAACCTGCCGGAACACCCCGAGTCGGTGCCGATCAACATGCTGGTGAAGGTCAAGGGCACGCCCCTGGCCGAGGAACAGGACGTCGACCCGTTCGACTTCATCCGCACCCTGGCCGTGGCGCGGATCATGATGCCGAAGTCCCATGTACGCCTTTCCGCCGGGCGCGAGCAGATGAACGACCAGATGCAGGCCCTGGCCTTCATGGCCGGCGCCAACTCGATCTTCTACGGCGAGAAGCTGCTGACCACAGCCAACCCCCAGGCGGACAAGGACATGCAACTGTTCGCCCGCCTCGGCATCAAGCCCGAGGAGCGCGAGGAACACGCCGACGAGGTGCACCAGGCCGCCATTGAGCAGGCCCTGGTGGAGCAGCGCGATTCGCAACTGTTCTACAACGCCGCCTCGGCCTGACGTTCGCCCGGTGGCGGGTGCTTGCGCCCGCCACACCGTGCAATCCGAGTCCCCCATAGGGCAGGTGCGCCGCCGTTGGCCGCCTGCCCGCTGCCGGTGAGCCATTGCGATGCCTTTCGATCTCGCCTCCCGCCTTGCCGCCCGCCGTGCGGAAAACCTCTACCGCCAACGCCCGCTGCTGGAAACGCCCCAGGCGCCCGAGGTGGTGGTGGATGGCCGGCCGATGCTGGCCTTCTGTTCCAACGACTACCTGGGCCTGGCCGACCACCCCGAGGTGAAAGCTGCCTTCATGCGCGGTGTCGAGCGCTGGGGAGCAGGCGGCGGCGCCTCGCACCTGGTGATCGGCCACAGCGGCCCGCACCACGACCTGGAACTGGCCCTGGCCGAGTTCACCGGGCGGCCGCGGGTGCTGCTGTTCTCCACCGGCTACATGGCCAACCTGGGCGCCGTGACCGCGTTGGTGGGCAAGGGCGATACCGTGCTGGAGGACCGCCTCAACCACGCCTCGTTGCTGGACGCCGGGCTGCTCTCCGGGGCGCGTTTCTCCCGCTACCTGCACAACGACGTCGCCAGCCTCGAGGGCCGACTGGAGAAGGCCGAGGGCAACACCCTGGTGGTGACAGACGGTGTGTTCAGCATGGACGGTGACCTGGCCGACCTGCCCGGCCTGTGTGCCGCCGCCCGCGCCCGGGGCGCCTGGGTGATGGTGGACGACGCCCACGGCTTCGGGCCCCTTGGTGCCCAGGGCGGCGGCATTGTCGAGCACTTCGGCCTGGGCCTGGAGGATGTGCCCGTGCTGGTGGGCACCCTGGGCAAGGGCTTCGGCACCGCCGGTGCCTTCGTGGCCGGCAGCGACGACCTGATCGAGAGCCTGATCCAGTTCGCCCGGCCTTACATCTACACCACCAGTCAGCCGCCGGCGGTGGCCTGCGCGACCCTGAAGAGCCTGGAGTTGCTGCAGCGCGAGCACTGGCGCCGCGAGCACCTTAATGCGCTGGTCCGCCGCTTCCGCCAAGGGGCTGCGGAGATCGGCCTGGACCTGATGGACAGTCCCACGCCGATCCAACCGATCCGGGTGGGCGACAGCGCCCGTGCGCTGCGGCTTGCGGCCCTGCTGCGCGAGCGCGGGCTGCTGGTTGGGGCGATCCGCCCGCCCACGGTGCCGGTCGGTGCTGCACGCCTGCGAGTGACGCTCAGTGCCGCCCACAGCGAGGCGCAGGTGGAACGCCTGCTGGTGGCGTTGTCCGAAAGCTGGAAGCTGCTGACCGAAGAAGGACATCCCGATGCGTGACCACCTGATCCTCATCCCCGGCTGGGCCCTGGGCCCGGCTGCGCTCGAACCCCTGCGCGATGCCCTGGCCGAGCGCGTCCCGCACCTGGCGGTGCAGATCCAGCCGTTGCCGGAGCTGGACGACCCGGCCGCCTGGCTCGACGAGCTGGATGCGCGCCTGCCCGGCGACAGTTGGCTGGCGGGCTGGTCCCTGGGCGGCATGCTGGCCGCCGAATTGGCCGCGCGGCGGGATACGCACTGCCGGGGCCTGATCGGGCTGGCTGCCAATGCCTGTTTCCGCACCCGTGACGATTGGCCGAGCGCCATGCGGGCCGAGGTGTTCGGCGACTTCCAGGAGGCTTTCGGGCTCGACCCGGAGCTGACCCTCAAGCGCTTCCGCCTGCTGGTCAGCCAGGGCGCGCGGGACCCACGCACCCTGGCGCGGCAGTTGCAGGTGACGCAGCCGGCCACCGAGCCGGCGATCCTCGCGGCGGGCCTGCAGCTGCTGGCCGAGCTGGATACCCGCGCCGCCCTGGGGCGCTTTACCGGGCCGCAACTGCACCTCTTCGCTGGGCGCGACGCCTTGGTCCCTGCCTCGGCGGCCGATGCCCTGCTGGAGGAGTTGCCGGACGTGGAGGTGTCGGTGATCCCCGAGGCCAGCCACGGCTTGCCGGTGGAGTGTGCGGATGCCGTTGCAGCGGCGGTGCTGGCGTTCATGTTCGAAGGTGACGATGTCTGAATTCCCCGTACCACCCGTGCCCGGCCTGCCGGACAAGCGCCAGGTGGCGGCGTCCTTCTCTCGTGCCGCCGCCAGCTACGACGCTGTGGCCGGCCTGCAGCGTCAGGTCGGTGCCGACCTGCTGGCGAGCCTGCCGGAAGGTTTCGAACCGCAGCGCTGGCTCGACCTGGGCTGCGGGACGGGGCACTTCTCCCGCCAACTGGCAGAACGCTTCCCCCGTGCCCAGGGCCTGGCCCTGGACCTGGCCGAGGGCATGCTTCGGCACGCTCGCCCGTTGGGCGGGGCGTCGCACTTCATCGCCGGTGACGCCGAGCATCTGCCGCTGGCCGACGCCGGCCTGGACCTGGTGTTCAGCAGCCTGGCCGTGCAGTGGTGCGAGGACTTCCCGGCGGTACTGGCGGAGGCGCGGCGGGTGCTTCGCCCCGGTGGCCTGCTGGTGTTCAGCAGCCTCTGCGTCGGTACCCTGCAGGAGCTGCGCGACAGTTGGCGCGAAGTGGACGGTTTCACCCATGTGAACCGCTTCCGTGCCTTCACCCACTATCAGGCACTGTGCGCCGACAGTGGGTTGCAGGTGCTGCAACTGGAGCGCCGCCCCCATGTGCTGCACTTCCCCGACTTGCGCCAGCTGACCCACGAACTGAAGGCGCTGGGGGCTCACAACCTCAACCCCGGGCGTCCTGGCGGCCTGACCGGGCGAGCCCGCATGCGGGCGCTGGTCGATGCCTACGAACAACAGCGCGAGGCCCAAGGGTTGCCGGCGACCTACCAGGTCGTCCACGGCCTGCTGCGCAAGGAGACCTGAATGGGTACTGCCTTTTTCATCACCGGGACCGACACCGAGATCGGCAAGACCACCATCGCCTGTGGCCTGCTCCAGGCCGCCCGTCATGCCGGGCTGAGCACCGCCGCTGCAAAGCCGGTGGCCTCCGGCTGCGAACGGACCGCCCAGGGGCTTCGCAACAGCGATGCCCTCGGCCTGCTGGCGGGCTGCAGCCTGCCGCTGCGCTACGAAGAGGTGAATCCCTTCCCCTTCGAACCGGCCATCGCCCCGCACCTGGCGGCACGTGAGGCGGGTGTGCAGCTTGATGTCGAAGCGCTGGCCGGGCCGGTCAGCGCGGTGCTGGCGCGCAACGCCGACTTCACCCTGGTGGAGGGCGCAGGGGGTTGGCGCGTGCCCCTGACAGGTCGGGAGAACCTGTCGGACCTGGCGGTGCGCCTGGGCCTGCCGGTCATCCTGGTGGTGGGCGTGCGCCTGGGATGCATCAACCACGCCGTACTGAGTGCCGAGGCGATCCAGCGGGACGGCCTGGTGCTGGCGGGTTGGGTGGCCAATATCGTCGACCCGGCCACTTCGCGGCTGGAGGAGAACCTCGCGACCCTCGCCGAGCGCCTGCCTGCCCCGTGCCTTGGGCGGGTGCCGCGCCTTGAGGTGCCGTCAGCCGAGGTCGTTGCCGCGCATCTGGACCTGCATCCGCTGAAGCTGCCGCTATAAGCCGCCGGTCGTCCATCGCGTTTTGTTTGTACGTTTTTTAAGCGGCATCTGCTTCAATTACGTCGTGGTTCCCCTGGTTCGAGGTTGACGATGGAAATCTCAGGCAGTGCATTCAGTTACGGGCTCAACGCCCTTCAATCCGGTCAGCAGCGTATCGACAAGGCCGCGTCGGACATCGCCAGTGCGCCCGTTCAACGGTCGTCCGATGTACCAGCCGCCCGCTCCCAAGGCGGTCCGGACGAAAGCAGCAGTGCCGACCTGGCTTCCAACCTGGTGGATTTGGACGTCGGCAAGTACCAGGCCCTGGCAGGCGCGAACGTCGTGAAAACGGCCGACGAACTGCTTGGCACCCTGGTCGATACCAAGGCTTGAGCCCCGGTCTCCCCATCTTCGCGGCGGAGGCCGGTGAGCGGGCTCAGGCGCGGAGGGCCTTATGCGGATCGACAGTGCGGCTCTCGATCCCCTCATCAGCTTCACTCGTTCCCGTTCATCAACGGTGGCGACTGGAGCATCCCTCGATACGGCCCTCGAAAAACCCAGCCGCTCCTCCGGTTCCCCCTCGCGGACCTCTGATCAGGGCTCTTCCCGCGCCAGTACCGAGCTGACCCAGGAAGAGCGGGAGCGCGTTAGCGAACTGATCAGCATCGATCGCAAGGTGCGCGCCCATGAGCAGGCTCATGCCTCCGTTGGCGGGCGCTATGCCAGTGCTCCCCGGTACGACTTCGAACGCGGACCCGATGGCCTTGCCTATGCCGTCGGCGGTGAGGTGCGCATCGACTCCAGCCCTGTGGCCAACGATCCCGAGGCCACCCTCATCAAGATGGACATTGTGCAGCGTGCCGCCCTGGCTCCCGTCGACCCCTCTGCGGAGGACCGCCAGGTGGCGGCACGGGCTGCCGGTTATGCCGCCGAAGCTCGGGTCGAGCTCGCCCGGTTACGCCTGGAGGAGGCGAACGGTGGGCGCAGTGCGGTTGCGGCGTCGTCGTCCGGCGCTGCCAGCACCTCCGGCGACCTTCGCCTCTACGCCCGGATTTCCCAGACAGAGCAAGCGCCGGCCTTGCTGGACACGCGTGCCTGATAACAGGGCGTGGATGCTTGACAAGGGTCAGTGCGAAACGTATGTTTCAAACACCTGTTTGATTGCGGGCGGCACCCTGCAGCCGGCAACGACTACCGTGAAGTTGTAAGCGACCGATTCACCGGTCACCTAACTAGGAACCACCGTAGAGGTTTACCGCTATGCCTGATTACAAGGCCCCCTTGCGTGATATCCGCTTCGTTCGCGATGAACTGCTTGGCTACGAAGCGCACTATCAGAGCCTGCCTGGCTGCCAGGACGCCACCCCGGACATGGTCGACGCCATCCTCGAGGAAGGCGCCAAGTTCTGTGAGCAGGTGATCGCTCCGCTGAACCGCGTCGGTGATACCGAAGGCTGCACCTGGTCCGCCGAGGGTGTTAAGACCCCGACCGGTTTCAAGGAAGCCTACAAACAGTTCGTCGAAGGCGGCTGGCCGAGCCTGGCCCACAACGTCGAGCACGGTGGCCAAGGCCTGCCGGAATCCCTGGGCCTGGCCATCAGCGAGATGGTCGGTGAAGCCAACTGGGCGTGGGGCATGTACCCCGGCCTGTCCCACGGCGCGATGAACACCATCGAGCAGCACGGCACCGACGAGCAGAAGCATACCTACCTGACCAAGCTGGTTTCCGGTGAGTGGACCGGCACCATGTGTCTCACCGAGCCGCATTGCGGCACCGACCTGGGCATGCTGCGCACCAAGGCCGAGCCCCAGGCCGATGGCACCTACAAGGTGTCCGGCACCAAGATCTTCATCTCCGCTGGTGAACACGACATGGCCGACAACATCGTCCACATCGTGCTGGCTCGCCTGCCCGATGCCCCCGCGGGCACCAAGGGCATCTCCCTGTTCATCGTGCCGAAGTTCATGCCGACCGCCGAAGGCGGCGTCGGTGCACGCAACGCCGTGACCTGTGGCTCCATCGAGCACAAGATGGGCATCCACGGCAACGCCACCTGCGTGATGAACTTCGACGGCGCCACCGGTTTCCTGATCGGCCCGGCGAACAAGGGCCTGAACTGCATGTTCACCTTCATGAACACCGCTCGCCTGGGTACCGCGCTGCAAGGCCTGGCCCACGCCGAGATCGGTTTCCAGGGTGGCATCAAGTACGCCCGCGAGCGTCTGCAGATGCGCTCCCTGACTGGCCCGAAAGCGCCGGACAAGGCTGCTGACCCGATCATCGTCCACCCGGACGTGCGTCGCATGCTGCTGACCATGAAGGCCTTCGCCGAAGGCAACCGCGCCATGGTGTACTTCACCGCCAAGCAGGTGGACATCGTCAAGTACAGCCAGGACGAGGAAGAGAAGAAAGCCGCCGACTCCCTGCTGGCCTTCCTGACCCCCATCGCCAAGGCCTTCATGACCGAAGTCGGCTTCGAAGCCGCTTCCCACGGCATGCAGATCTACGGTGGCCACGGCTTCATCAGCGAGTGGGGCATGGAGCAGAACCTGCGTGACTGCCGCATCTCCATGATGTACGAGGGCACCACCGGCGTTCAGGCGCTCGACCTGCTGGGCCGCAAGATCCTCATGACCCAGGGCGAAGCGCTGAAGGGCTTCACCAAGATCGTCCACAAGTTCTGCCAGGCCAACGAGAGCAACGAAGCCGTCAAGGAGTTCGTCGAGCCGCTGGCCAAGCTGAACAAGGAGTGGGGCGAGGTCACCATGAAGGTCGGCATGGCCGCCATGAAGGACCGCGAGGAAGTCGGTGCCGCTTCGGTGGACTACCTGATGTACTCCGGCTACGCCTGCCTGGCCTACTTCTGGGCCGACATGGCTCTCCTGGCTGCCGAGAAACTGGCTGCCGGCGAAGGCGACGCTGCCTTCTACAAGGCCAAGCTGCAGACCGCGCGCTTCTACTTCAAGCGCATCCTGCCGCGTACCCGCACCCACGTGGAAACCATGCTGTCCGGCGCCAGCAACCTCATGGACCTGGCCGAAGAAGACTTCGCCCTGGGCTACTGAGTTCTGCGCGTACTGAAGGAGCCCGCCTTTCGGCGGGCTTCTTCATTTCCGGTCCCCTGCCGGGCACCGTGCGTCGTCCGGCCGAGTGCCAGTGACCGGCGGAAGTGCCATCATATGGCCTGCTTTCCAACCAGCCGGACTCAGACGCGTGCGGACACTCCCGTCATTCCGCTTCAGCCATTTCCTGCCGCCGCTGGCCCTGGTGCTCGGCGGTGCGGTGGCGGGGACCCTGGCGGACATGAGCGAGTTCTTCGTCTCCCTGTTCAACGTCCTGCCCACCCTGCTGCTGCTGCTCGGCGGCTCGTTCTGCGCCGCCTATGGGCGCCTTCGCCAGCTCTTCCTGCTGGCATCGATCTACATCGGTTACTACCTGCTGGACACCCAGGTCGACTACTTCCAGGCCGAGCGCGTGGTGCGGGAGGATGCGGCCCTGGTCTTCCACCTCACCAGCCTGGTGCTGCCGCTGTTGTTCGGCCTGTTCGGCTGCTGGCAGGAGCGCACCCACCTGCTGCAGGACTTCGTCGCCCGCAGCGCCGTCCTGCTGGCCACCCTCGGCGTCGTCATGGCCTTGGGGCGGAGCTACCCCGAGGCGATGCTGGCTTTCGTCACCCCCGTGCGCTGGCCGTTGCTGCACGGCAGTTGGATGAGCCTGGTGCAGCTCTCCTACTTCGCCTTCGTCATTGCCCTGCTGGCCCTCGGCATCGCCTACCTGCGCCAGCCCCGACCGCAGCACGCCGCCCAGGTGATCGCCCTGGCGGGGCTCTGGTGGATGCTGCCGAAGGTGTTCATCCTGCCCCACGCCCTGCATGCGATGACCAGCCTGGCCATGCTCGCCCTGACCGCCTCGGTGGCTCACGAGGCCTACCAGATGGCCTTCCGCGACGAGCTGACCGGCCTGCCCGGGCGCCGCGCGCTCAATGAACGGCTGCAGCGGCTGGGGCGCAATTACGTGCTGGCCATGACCGACGTGGACCACTTCAAGAAATTCAACGACACCTACGGCCACGACGTGGGCGACCAGGTGCTGCGCATGGTCGCCAGCCAACTGCGTCGGGTCGGCGGGGGCGGCAAGGCCTACCGCTACGGCGGCGAGGAATTCACCATCGTCTTCGCCGGCAAGAGCATGGAGGAATGCCAGCCCCACCTGGAGGCCGTGCGCGAGGCCATCGAGTGTTATGCCCTGCACCTGCGTGACCGCGACAGCCGGCCGAAGAGCGACCAGCAGGGCCGTGCCAAGCGCGGCGCGGCGGTGGCCCAGAGCGTCTCGGTGACCATCAGCATCGGCGTGGCCGAACGCGACGCCGAGCAGCGCACCCCGGAAGAGGTGATCAAGGCCGCCGACCAGGCGCTGTACAGCGCCAAGAGCGCCGGGCGCAACCGGGTCTTCCTCCACGGCCAGGCGCGCCGGGGCGCCGTGCGGGTGCGTCAGCCGGCCACCTGAACGGCCGGTTATGGCGCTGCATTCAGCCCCCGCAGCGTCGTTGTCGAGGGGGCGCCCAGCCTTTAGGGTCCGCAGGATTGGCGCCGAGCCTGGCGCAGCCAAGGAGACCCTGCCATGCCCGAGTACAAGGCCCCCCTGCGCGACATGCGCTTTCTCACCGACGAGCTGTTCGACTTCCCCGCTACCTACACCGCCATCGGCGCCAGCGATGCCAGCCCCGACATGGTTGCCGCGATCCTCGAAGAGGGCGCCAAGTTCTGCGAGCAGGTGCTCTCGCCGCTGAACCGTTCCGGTGACGAAGAGGAGTGCAAGTGGAAGGATGGCGTGGTCACCACGCCCAAGGGCTTCAAGGAAGCCTTCGCCCAGTACGTCGAGGGCGGCTGGAACGGCCTCTCCGCCGATCCCACCTACGGTGGCCAGGGCCTGCCGCATTCCCTCGGGCTGATCGTCAGCGAGATGGTCGCCTCGGCCAACCAGTCCTGGGCCATGTACCCGGGCCTGACCCATGGCGCCATGTCCGCCATCCATGCCCATGGCAGCGAAGAACAGAAACAGACCTACCTGACCCGCCTCACCGAAGGCCGCTGGACCGGCACCATGTGCCTGACCGAGCCCCACTGCGGCACCGACCTCGGCATCATCAAGACCCGCGCCGTACCCCAGGCCGATGGCAGCTATGCCATCTCCGGCACCAAGATCTTCATCTCCGCCGGTGAGCACGACATGAGCGAGAACATCGTTCACCTCGTCCTGGCCAAGCTGCCCGACGCCCCTGCCGGCACCAAGGGCATCTCCCTGTTCATCGTGCCCAAGTTCCTGCCCCAGGGAGACGGCATCGGCGAGCGCAACGCCGTGTCCTGCGGCTCCATCGAACACAAGATGGGCATCAAGGCCTCCGCCACCTGCGTGATGAACTTCGATGGCGCCACCGGCTTCCTCATCGGCGAAGCCAACAAGGGCCTGAACTGCATGTTCACCATGATGAACCACGCCCGCCTGGGCACCGGCATGCAGGGCCTCTGCCTCGGCGAGGCCAGCTACCAGGGCGCCGTGCGCTACGCCACCGAGCGCCTGCAGATGCGTGCCCTGACCGGGCCCAAGGCGCCGGACAAGCCCGCCGACCCGATCATCGTCCACCCGGACGTGCGCCGCATGCTGCTGACCATGCGCGCCTTCAACGAGGGCAACCGCGCCCTGGCCTACTTCACGGCCCAGCAAATGGACATCGCCCACGGCGCCGAAAGCGCAGAAGAACGCGAGCAGGCCGAGAACCTGCTGGCCTTCCTCACCCCCATCTGCAAGGCCTTCATGACCGAGACCGGCCTCGAAGCCACCAACCTCGGCATGCAGGTGTTCGGCGGCCACGGCTACATCCGCGAGTGGGGCATGGAGCAACTGGTGCGCGACTGCCGCATCGCCCCCATCTACGAGGGCACCAATGGCATCCAGGCCCTCGACCTGCTGGGCCGCAAGGTCCTGGGCAGCCAGGGCAAGCTGCTGATGGGCTTCACCAAGCGTGTCCACCGGTTCTGCCAGGCCCAGGCCGAGCACCCGCAACTCAAGGCCCAGGTAGCACAACTGGCCGACCTCAATCGCCAGTGGGGCGAACTGACCCAGCGCATCGGCATGGCGGCGATGAAGAATCCCGATGAAGTCGGCGCCGCGTCCGTGGACTACCTGATGTACAGCGGCTACATCGTGCTGGCCTACTTCTGGCTGCAGATGGCAGTGGTCGCTCGCCAACAACTGGACGCCGGCACCGGCGAAGCCGCCTTCTACGAAGCGAAGCTGCTCACCTGCGACTTCTACTTCAAGCGTCTGTTGCCTCGCACTGCCGCTCACAAGGCTGCGGCCGAAGCCGGCAGCGACTGCCTGATGGCCCTCTCCGCCGAGCAGTTCGCCCTCTGATTGCCTATCGTCAGAGCGACCGGGCCCGCCGCGTGCGGGCCTTTTCGCAAGGGGTAAGTTGCGTGACCGGCATATTTTAAATGGTCATGCACTGACCCTATGTGTCTGTCGAGTTGTTCGGATACACTGCCGGCCTGTTCCGTGAAACCGGCCTGACCGGCCACCTGAGAGTTCCTGCGAGGTTTGCACATGGCTGACTACAAAGCGCCCCTGCGCGATATGCGCTTCGTCCTCAATGAAGTCTTCGACGTCGCCAAGCTCTGGTCCGAAATGCCAGCCCTGGCCGAGGTGGTCGATGCCGAAACCGCGTCGGCGATCCTGGAAGAGGCTGGCAAGGTCACCAGCGGCGTCATCGCACCGCTGAACCGTTCCGGTGACGAAGAAGGTTGCCAGTGGAACGACGGCCGCGTGAGCACCCCGGCCGGCTTCCCCGAGGCTTACCGCACCTACGCCGAAGGTGGCTGGGTCGGCGTCGGTGGCGACCCGGTGTTCGGTGGCATGGGCATGCCCAAGGTCATCTCCGCCCAGGTGGAAGAGATGGTGAACTCCGCCAACCTGTCCTTCGGCCTCTACCCGATGCTGACCGCTGGCGCCTGCCTCTCCATCAACGCCCACGCCAGCGAAGAGCTGAAGCAGAAATACCTGCCGAACATGTACGCCGGCACCTGGGCGGGCTCCATGTGCCTCACCGAGCCCCATGCCGGTACCGACCTCGGCATCATCCGCACCAAGGCCGAACCCCAGGCCGACGGCAGCTTCAAGATCACCGGCACCAAGATCTTCATCACCGGCGGTGAGCACGACCTGACCGAGAACATCATCCACTTGGTGCTGGCCAAGCTCCCCGACGCACCGGCCGGTCCCAAGGGCATCTCCCTGTTCCTGGTGCCCAAGGTGCTGGTGAACGAAGACGGCTCCCTCGGCGAGAAGAACAGCCTGTCCTGCGGCTCCATTGAGCACAAGATGGGCATCAAGGCCTCCGCCACCTGCGTGATGAACTTCGACGGCGCCACTGGCTGGATCGTCGATGCGCCGAACAAGGGCCTGGCCGCGATGTTCACCATGATGAACTACGAGCGCCTGGGCGTCGGCATCCAGGGCCTGGCCACCGGCGAGCGTTCCTACCAGAGCGCCATCGAATACGCCCGCGAGCGTATCCAGAGCCGCGCCCCGACCGGCCCGGTCGCCAAGGACAAGGCCGCCGACCCGATCATCGTCCACCCGGACGTGCGCCGCATGCTGCTGACCATGAAAGCCTTCAACGAAGGTGGCCGTGCGTTCTCCAGCTACGTGGCCCTGCAACTGGACACCGCCAAGTACAGCGAGGACCCGGTGGTGCGCAAGCGCGCCGAGGAACTGGTCGCCCTGCTCACCCCGGTGGCCAAGGCCTTCCTGACCGACCTCGGCCTGGAAACCACCGTCCACGGCCAGCAGGTCTTCGGCGGCCACGGCTTCATCCGCGAGTGGGGCCAGGAGCAACTGGTACGCGACTGCCGCATTACCCAGATCTACGAAGGCACCAACGGCATCCAGGCCCTGGACCTCGCCGGCCGCAAGGTGGTGGGCAGTGGCGGCGCGTTCTACAAGCACTTCGCCGATGAGGTGAAGGCCTTCGCCAACGGCGCGTCGGCTGAGCTGGCCGAGTTCACCGAGCCGCTGAAGGCCGCCATCGCCAACCTGGACGACCTCACCGCCTGGCTGCTGGAAAGCGCCAAGACCAACCCCAACGAGATCGGCGCCGCCTCCGTGGAGTACCTCCAGGTGTTCGGCTACACCGCCTATGCCTACATGTGGGCGCTGATGGCCCGCGCCTCCCTGGGCAAGGAAGGCCAGGACGAGTTCTATGCCAGCAAGCTTGGCACCGCGCGCTTCTACTTCGCCCGCCTGCTGCCGCGCATCCACTCCCTGACCGCCTCGGTCAAGGCCGGCAGTGACTCGCTCTACCTGCTGGACGCCGCGCAGTTCTAAGGCGCAGCGTGAATGAAAAAGCCCCGCCTTGGCGGGGCTTTTTCATAGCCGCGCCAAGGGGCGCCTGATCCATTCCGGCAGCAACGGCCCCCGGCGCCGGAAGGCCGCCTCCAGCTCCTCCAGCCCAATGCAGCGCGCCGTGGCCGTCGGCGCCAGGGCGGCTCGCAAGGCGCGCCAGGTTCCCAGGGGCAAGACACCGGGGGCTTCCAGTTGCCGGTGGCAGTGCTGCTCCAGGGCCTGGCGGGCGTCCAGCCGGCCATAGGGGTGGCGCCCCGTCGCCAGTTCGTAAAGCACACAGGCCAGTGCGTAGAGGTCGCTGGAGGGGCTCGGCCTGTCGCCGTCGAGCAGCTCCAGGGCGGCGTAGCGGGGCGTCCAGGCGCCGATCCGTTCCCGCGCCAGGGCGGGTAGGCCGCCGTCGGCATGGGCCAGGCCGAAGTCGAACAGCCGTGGTCCCGCGTCGGTGAGTATCACGTTGCTCGGCTTCAGGTCGCCATGCACCACGCCGCAGTGGTGAGCGTGGGCGACGGCGCCGAGCAGCGGTACGGCGATTTCACGCAGCTCCGGCCAGGGCAGCCCGGTCGGGCGATCGCAGAGCAGGTGGTCCAGGGGCAGGCCCTTGAGCAGCTCCTGGGTGATGAAGGCACGGCAGCAGGCCGTGTCCACCTCGAATGCATACAGGCGGACGATGGCCGGGTGGCGCGAGCGCACCGCCAGGGCGTACTCGCTGTAGAGCAGCGCGCTGGCATCGGGGATGGTGGCGAACTCCTCGTTCAGCAGCTTCACCGCCACCCAGGGCGCCGGCTCACCGAATTGTTCCCATAGCAGGTCCCGCGCCCGGTACACCGAGCCCATGCCGCCGATGCCCAGCAGGCGCTCCAGGCGGTAGCGCCCGTTGAGCACGGCCGGCAGTTCGCCGAGGCCGACTGCCGGGGCGACGGGACGGGCGAGGCCCACATGCGCCGCCGGCGCGGGAGCCTGGCGTGGCTTGCGGCGGCGCTTGGCCCGGCTCATCGGCGCGCCACCACGGCAGTGAGGTTGTCCGGGGCCGTCCCCAGCAGGGCCTGCTCGAAGAGCTGTTCCAGGGTGGCGACGGGCGAGGCGAGGCTGAGCGCCCGGCTCAGGTCGACCTCGTCCAGCTCGCGGTACAGCCCGTCACTGCAGAGCAGGAAGGTGTCGCCGGGGTGCAGCTCCAGCTCCAGCACATCCAGGGCGAAGTCGCCGTCGCCGCCCAAGGCACGGGTCAGGGCATGGGCGGATGGGTGGCGGCCGGCCTGTTCCGGGCTCATGCCCTGGTCCTCGATCAGCTCGCGCAGCAGCGAATGGTCGCGGGTGAGCTGGTAGAGGCAGCCCCAGCGCCACAGGTAGCAGCGGCTGTCGCCGGCCCACACGCAGGCGGCGCGACTGCCCTCCACCAGCAGGGCGGCCACTGTGCTGCCCATGATCCGCCGCTGGCCGTCGGTGACGGTGAGTTCGTCCGCCAGCCTGCGGTTCAGCCAGTGCAGATGGCGGCGCAATTGCTGCAAGCGGTTGGCGAAGTCGCCCGTGGCAGGCAACTCGGCCAGGCTCTCCACCACCAGGCGGCTGGCGCGGTCGCCTGCGTGGTGGCCGCCCATGCCGTCAGCCACCACCCACAGGCCCTGGTCCGGGCTGTCCAGGAAGGCGTCCTCGTTGCGTGCCCGCACCTTGCCAGGGTGGGTGCGGGCAGCGCTGGTCCAGGTTGCGCCTGGCATCAGAGGCTCACCGGCAGGCGGAAGGCACGCAGCATGCCCAGGTCGAAGGGGTTCGGTGAACGCTGGCTCTGCACCAGGTAGTGAGCCCGCAGCCCGTCCACTTCCGCCTTGAGCATCAGCACGTCGCGGCCGCTGTGGTACTCGGTCTGCATCTGGTCGAAGAGGCGGAACAGCGACCAGGGGCCGGTGTTGCGCTCGACGCCGATGCGCCGCCCACTGAGCTCCTCCAGCACCAGGCTGCTGCGCCCTTCCTCGGCCTCGGTGGGCCACTTGAAGGACATGGGCACGATGGGCCCATGGCGGTACTCCATGAGCCGGTCGCCAAAGCGGAACTCCGCGCGGCTCAGGGCCGGATCGATGGAGTAAGGCTCCAGGCGGAATCGCACCTGCGGCTCGTTGGGGTTGTCGGCGAAGAAGCTCAGGCGGATGGCCTGGGCGTTGGCCATCTGGTCGAGGAAACCGCGGGCGATGGGCAGGCTGCCGCCGTCCACCGAGCGCACGCGGTACTCACCGGGCGTACCGATCACGAAGGGCTTGAGGTAGGTGTCGAAGAAGCGATCCGCCAGGCCCTGGGTCTTGAAGAACTCGCGGAAGTCGCTCAGGGCGACGTCGCTGTGGCTGCGCGGGTTGAACGGATAGCGCTTGTCCAGGGCCTTCAGGTAGAAGCCGTACAGCTCGCTCTGGTAGCGCTGGTTGAGGTACTGGTGGGCGCCGCTGAGGATCAGGTGCCAGCTTTCCCCCGCCATCATCGCCAGCCAGCCGCCAATCGGCTGGGGCAGCCGCGAGGCGCTGCTGCGCAGGTTGGCCAGGGCATCGCTCTGGCCGCCCATGCGGTTGCGCGCGAGGTCGAAGGCGGCCTGCTCCGGCTGGCTGGAGCGGGCCAGCGTTGCCAATTGCAGCTGCAGCTCGTTGAGCGCCCGCATGACCGGGACCAGGTCGGCTGCGGCACCGCCGTTGTCGTCCAGCAACAGGTGCAGGGCTTCGAAGCGGCGCTCCATGGTCAGTCGCGCGGTGTCCGGCAGGTTGCTGGCCAGGGCGTCCCGGGCCTTCTCCGCGACGGCGGCGACCTTGCCCAGGGCGCCGTCGGCCTTGGCCCCGTCGGCAGGTGCCTCGGCGGTGGCGTCGGCGATGCCGGGCAGGCGGGTGTGCTCGCGCACCTCCACCAGCAGTTGCAGCAGCGGCGAGTTGGCTGCGGTCAGCCCGGCCAGTTGCTCGGCGCCCTGGTAGGTGTCCAGCAGGGGCTCCAGCTTCAGGCGGTTGATCGCCTCGCTCCAGTGGTTGGCGTAGTCGCGGAAGTACAGCTGCTGCAGCTCGACCATCAGGCGACCGAGGTCCTGCACGCTGAGGTTGCCGCCTTCGCCCATCACCCAGTTGTCCCGCAGCAGCTCACGCACCGTGGGTAGGCCCTTGGCGGAGAAGAACTGCTGGTAGCCCTGGCGGGTGTAGAACCCCGGGATGCGGTAGTCGGTGCCGGAGAACAGCGCGCCCTGTGGCCCCAGGCGCTGGGCGAAGCTGTACTCCGGCAGGCTGCGGGCCTGGTCGCGGAGTACGCGGTAGACCACGGCTGCCAGGGATTCGCTGCGCAGGCGTTGCCGGGCCTGGGCCACCAGGGGCTCGTTCAGCGGGTGGACGAAGGGGCGCGCCAGCAGGCGGTCGAGGTGCTCGGTCAGCGCGGCCTGGGTCGCGGCATCGCCGCCGTAGCGCAGCGACCATTCGGCCTGCAGCTGGCTCTTGAGGAAGGCGGCGTCGCGCCGCTCCGGCAGGTTCAGCATGAGGTAGGCACGCAGGCTGGCCAGCAGGCGTTCGCGGTTGCCCAGGCTGGCGCGTACCTGGCCCTCCAGGCTGGTGGCGATGCGCGGCAGCAACTGCTGCTCCAGGGCGCGGCCGTAGGCGTCGTCGAGTACGGGTTGGCTGCGTCCGCCCTGGTAGAGCCCGTTGTGTTCCAGCAGCGAGCGCTCGGCGGCACTGGGGAAGACGCGGGTGGCAGCGAAGCTGTGGTCCAGCAGCGTGAGGACGGCGCGGGCGTCTTCGCGAGGGTCGAGCAGGGCCTGTTGGGTCTCGATCACCCGACCATGGTCGCGCACGGCCTCCAGGCGCTGGTGGTTGCTGCTGAAGCCCGCCGCCCAGGCCAGGCCGAACAGCGCCACGCAGCCGAACGCGCTGGCGTAGAGCCCGCGCTGGCCCCAGTCGATGCGGCGCTTTTCGCGCGGATCAAGCCCGGCCAGGTCGGCCTCCGGGAAGATCACCTGGCTGAACAGTTGGTGGATGAAGCGCGCACGCCCCCCGCGCAGGGTGGGCAGGGCACTGCTGCGCAGGCCCAGGTTGGCGCCGACCCGGGCGGTGCTTTCGTCCAGCTCCTGGAGCAGATGCGGCGCGCTGGTGAAGTAGAAACCGCGCAGCAGGCTGGCGCGCTGGTAGCGGTTGCCGGTGAAGGCCATGTCGATGAACACGCACAGCGGCTCGCCGATCCGCCCGAGCTGGGTGGGGAAGTCGAGGATGCGCCCCCGGCGGCCGGTGTCCCGCTCCTGGTGCATGCGGGTGATGACCTGGCTGGTGAGGCGCCGCAGCAGGGCTTCGAACTCCTGGCGCACCACCTGGCCGCTGGTGCCGTTCTGCCCCTCGCGGAAGGTGGCGCCGAGGACCTGGTCGCTTTCCTCGCGGGAGAGGTGGTCGAAGAACTCTTCGAAGCCGGGCAGGGTATCGGCTTTGCCGAGCACCAGGTAGACGGGCACTTCCGCATGCAGGCGCTGGTGGATCTCCTGGAGGCGCTTGCGGACCTGCCGTGCCAGGTCGTCCAGGGCCTGCTCGTCGCCGCTCGTCAGCAGGTCGATGGGCAGGTTGACGATCACGCCATTGAGCGGGCGGGTGCGACGGCGCTTGCGCAACAGGGCCAGCAGACTGTTCCAGGCGCCGCCGTCCACCTCCGGGTCGCCCTGGGTGAGGTAGCGCCCGGGGCTGTCGATCAGCACGCCCTGCTCGGCGAAGTACCACTCGCAGTAGCGGGTGCCGTGGGTGTCGCGGGTGAGGGTGCGGTCGTTCTGGTTGAGCGGCAGGTCCAGGCCGGAGAAGTCCAGCAGGGTGGTCTTGCCACTGCCCTGGGGGCCCAGTACCAGGTACCAGGGCAGGTCGCGGCGGCGCTGTTCGCCCTGGCCCTTGTACAGGCTGGAGCGCTGCACGGTACGCAGTGCGTCCTTGAAGCGGGCGGTGAGTTCGCGTTGTTCCTCGCTGGCCTCCTCCTCACGGCGCAGTTGCTCCTGGCCGTCCTCGGTGGCTTGCTGCGCCTCGCGCTTGCGGGTACCCCGCCAGGTGCTGAAGACGATGAACAGCCCCCAGCAGAGGAACAGCACGGCGATGCTCAGCAGTCGGCTGCCGGCGTCTTCCCACGGCTTGTGATCGGCGATGCCGAGCAGGGGCCCGGCGAACCACACCAGCAGGGCCAGCATCAGCACCAGCAGCAGGCTCCAGACCCAGGTCCGGCGCAACACGGCGCCGAGCTTTTTGAAGAAATCTTTCATGACACGGTCCCTGTGTTACGGCGTGAGGTCCAGCGGGCCGGAGGCGGCCGGGAGGAAGGGCTGCAGCACGGCTTCGCGCTGATCGTCGAGCACCCAGGCGAAGCCGGCGTAGATGGCCAGCAGGCAGGCCAGGGTGAGGGCCACCACCAGCCAGGCCGGGACGCTGTGTACCAGTCCGCGCCCAGGCTCCTGCATGCCCTGCCACTGGGGCGACAGCTCGCGGGGCACGTCGCCGCGCAGGTGGCGGATCTGTCGGTAAAGGCTGTCGCGGATGGCCTCCAGCTCGAGCATGCCGCGGGCCGCTACCCGGTACTTGCCCTCGAAGCCCAGGGCCAGGCAGAGGTACATCAGCTCCAGCATGGCCAGGTGCTTGACCGGGTTGCGGGTCAGGCGGTCCAGCAACTGGAAGAACTTCTCGCCGCCGAAGGTTTCGTTGTGGAACTGGCTGAGCAGGCTTATCTGTGCCCAGGTGCTCTGGTCGCCCCAGGCGGTGGTGACCACGGCTTCATCCAGCACGGTGCAGAGCACGTAACGGGCGGCCATCACATCGCCGTTCTCCAGGCCTTCCTGCAGGGCGTGCTGCTCGAACTGGCGGACGCCGTCGGCCAGTGCCTGGTTGAGGACGGCGAGGTCCTCCCCCTGCTGGCTGTGCTTGAGCCGCACGATCTCCGACAGCAGGCTGGCGGCGGCGGAGACCAGCGGGTTGAGGCTGATGTTGAAGGCCTCCGCCGGTCGCAGCCGGGCGGCATGCACCATGCGGCTTTCCAGCTGTTCGAGGCGCGGGGCGTCGGCCAGGTCGGTGAGGGGGCCGCGATGAGGGGCGTCGCTGCGGCGGTCGAGCAGGACGGTGCGGTCGTCCTGTGGATAGTCCATTTCCTTTTGCATGCGCTCAGTTCCTGATGGCCCAGAACTTCAGGTCCAACCCGGCGAATTCGCCGGATACGTGGAAGGCGAAGCCGCCGGAACGCTCCAGTTGGCTGCGCTCCTCCGCGGTGATTTCCAGGACGAAGTAGGTCTTGTTGGCGTGGAAGGGGATCTGCCGGGGCGCCACGGGCAGCGGGCGCACGCGGATGCCCGGCAGGTGCAGGTTGACCAGTTGGCGGATCTGCTCCACCGCGCCGGCCTTGAGGTGCGAGGGCAGGTTCTGGCGCAGTTCCTCGGGCTCGCATTGCGCGCTGGCGGCGAGCACGAAGGAGGAGGTGGAGAGCAGCGTGTGGTCCTTCAGCGGCGACACGAGGATGCCGTACTGGCGCTGCTGCAGGCCCAGTTCGATGGCGTGCTGCTCCAGCACCATGGACAGGGCCTGGCGCAGGGCATCCATCAGGGCGCGGAAGCTGGCGCCCTGGTCGTTGTGCTGGTAGCGGCTGTCGAGGCGGGCACGCTTGCTGTCGCTGGAGAAGGTGGTGATCTCGCCCAGCATGGCCAGCAGGGTGCGGTACAGCTCCTCCGGGTGCACGTGCTCCTGCTCGAGGTAGTGCCGGAGCAGCAGGTCGGTGCGGTTGATCAGCTGCAGCATCATGAAGTCGCCGACCTCGGCACCGGCCACCTGGCCGTTGGAGCGGATGCGCTCGGCGAGGGTGTCGCCCCGGTGGCCGAGCATGCCGATGACTTCCTTCAGGCAGGACAGCAGGTAGGCGGAGCCGGCCAGGTGCAGGTGGCTGGGGATGAAGGCCGGGTCCAGGGTGATGCGCCCTTCCGGGGAGGTGTCGAGCACGTCGCAGAGTTTCAGCCTTACGTAGGCTTCGTCGTTGCGCTGTTCACCGAGGAGCAGGCGGAAGTCCGGGCGGGCGCAGGTGATCTGGGTGCTGGAGTCCTCGCCGGCGTTGGAGTCGGCCACGTCGAGGTCATGGCCGGTGTAGCGCGCCAGGACGTCGGCCTGGTCGCTGCGGCGGGCCTCGATGTGGTTGCCGGTGACCAGCGGCAGGGCCAGGTACACCGGGGTCTGGTTGGTGTTGGGCGGGATGTCCAGCGCCAGCGGCTCGCTGCGGCTGCGCAGGTCGAACAGGCTGCCGTCGGGCATCACGCCGGCGGCCTGGCTCAGCACCAGCTTGCCGGTGGCGAGGAACTGCGGGTCGATCTCCAGGTGGAAGAAGCCCCAGCAGTAGCGGCTGAGCAGGCGCGTGCGCTGGCGGATCTGGTTGTCGTGGTAGCGGTCGTTCTGCTGGAAGTGCTGGGGGCGCAGGAGCATGCCTTCGCGCCAGATGACCTTGTGGGTGTGCATATCAGCGCACCTCGCGGTTGGGCAGGTCGTGGGGTTCGAACAGGCCGCTGCGCTCCAGGTGCAGGGTGACCCGGGTGCGCTCTTGCGGCGGCACGGCGATCACGTAGCGCCAGCGGGTCTCCGGCAGGTCGCGGTAGGCCGCGAGCAGGGCCACGTAGCGGCTGTCCTTGTCGATGCTGAGCTTCAGTTCGCGGCGCTCGCCGGGGCGGATCTCCAGTTCTTCGCTGGCCACTATGTCGAGGGCGAGGGTTTCCCGGGCGCGCTCGTAGAGGCTGAAGAAGTCGGCGTTCTCGAAGGCTACCGGGTGCTTGAGTTCCAGCAGACGCAGCACCACGGGGGAGGGGCGGCCGTCGAGGTCGGGGTTCAATTGGTCGCTGGCCTGCAGGTCGAGGTCCAGCTTGGTCAGCTCGGAGTAGGGCGACAGGGCCGAGCAGGCGCTGAGAAGCGCCAGCACGGCCAGGAGGGTGAAGGATTTGAAGCGGGTCATGGCGATCATTCCCTTGGGTTGCCGTGAAGGGTGGCGATGAGGCGGACCTGTTCCTCGTAGGCCTGCGCGAAGTCGCGGGCCAGCAGGCGCTCGGTCCAGTCGTCGTCGTGGCGCAGGCGCTGGTGGTAGCGCTGGTAGGCACGCCAGCGCCCGCCAGCTCCGCTCAGCCGCGAGAGGCGTCCGTCCCGCTCCAGGCGCAGGGCCAGCGGCTCGGGTGCGAAGTGGTCGAGGGTGGCGCGGACGGCTGCGCGACTGGCGCTGAGCAGGGCCACCTGGTGGGCCTGCAGGTCGCGGAAGGCCCGTGCCACCGCCAGCCGTGCGTTGGGCGCGCCGGTCTGGCCGGGGGCGAGCAGGGCGCCGAGGCTGTCGCGGCCGTCGAGGGGCGTGCGCAGGGGGCCGAGGTCGGTGTTCTGCACCGAGGTGAGGGGTAGGCGCAGTTCGTTCTTGATCTCCGCACGGGTCCTCAGGCTCTGCTGCAGGCCCTGGACGCACTGGCGCAGCAGGTGGGCGGCCTCCAGGGCCATGGCTTCGCGCTCGACCGCGTCGAGCCGGGCGAGGTCGACACCCAGGGCATCGCCCAGGCGCTCCCAGAAGCTGACCGGCACCTCGGCTGCAGCAATGGGCGCTGCAGGGGGCTCGGTTGGGGGCACCAGCTCCGGCAGGGGCAGGCTATCCCGCTCGATGGGCGCATGGTCGTGGGGCTGGCGCAGGGGCTCGGGGGGGGCCTGGAGCAGGCCGTGGAGGTCGTCCCGGTCTGCTTCTTCTTCCTGGTCGAGGCTCGCCAGGGGGTCGAGCTCGAGGAAGGAGTCGTCGGGGATGATGCTGCCGGCCGGGGTCGGCCGCCCGATGTCCTCCAGTGGAACGTCCTGGGTGGCCACCAGACGGGCCTGGATGTCGAAGCTGCCCATGCAGAACACGGTGCCGTTCTCGATGGGGTGCGCCTCACCCTTGGGCAGGTGGGCCCCTGACGCTTTGAGGCGGATGCCGTTGCTGCTGGTGTCGGTGAGGAAGTAGCGCCCGTCGCGGTAGGTCACCCGGGCGTGGCGGTTGGACAGGTGGCGCTGCTGGTCGGGGATCACCCAGTCGCAGTCCTCGGCACGGCCGAGGCTGCCGCCTGCGCGGAGGAAGCGTCGCCGACCGGAGGTGGTCGGGACGAACTGCTGGGCGCCAACGATTTCTAGAACCAGTTCCATGGCGTGTCGCTCCCTGGCGGTCAGTTGCCGCGGTTGAGGATCTGCGGGGTGCCGAGCGGGCGGTAGTCGCCGTCGTCGAACTTGTAGTTGCCGCCGCAGCCGGCCAGGGCGATGCACAGCGCGAGGCCTGCGAGGGCACGTAGGGTGAGGGGGAACATCGGGCATCCTCCTTCGGAAGTCGGGGGTGAGTGGGGTGTGGGCATGGCCGGGCTCGTCACAGGTCCGCTGTGCCGATGCCGAGGCGCTCCATGCGGTAAAGCAGGGTGCGGCGGGGCAGGCCCAGTTCGCGGGCGGCCTGTGCACGGTTGCCATCGTGGTGACGCAGGGCCTCGATCAGTTGGCCGCGTTCGTAGTGGTCGAGGCGTTCGCGCAGGCTCAGGGGCTGCCCGCTGGGCAGGGGCGTGCCACGCAGGCTGAAGTGGGACGGCAGCAATTCGCCGTCGCAGAGCAGCACGGCGCGCTCCACCAGGGCCTTCAGCTCGCGCACGTTGCCGGGGAAGGGGTGCCGGGCCAGCCGCTCCAGCGCCTCCTCCGACCACAGGCAGGGCGAGCGCTGGAGAAAGCGGCAGGCCTGGTTGGCGAAGTGGCGGGCGAGGTGGGGGATGTCGTCGCCCCGCTGGCGCAGCGGCGGCAGTTCGATGGGGAACTGGCAGAGCCGGTAGAACAGGTCTTCGCGAAATTCGCCGGCGGCGATCATGGCCTGCAGGTCGCGGTGGGTGGCCGCGATGATGCGCACGTCGATCCGGTGCGGATGGGGCGTGCCCAGCGGGCGGACTTCGCCTTCCTGCAGCACCCGCAGCAGCTTGGCCTGGAGCGCCAGGGGCATGTCGCCGATCTCGTCGAGGAACAGCGTGCCGCCGTTCGCCGCATCCAGCAGCCCTTCGCGGTCCGCGTCGGCGCCGGTGAAGGCGCCCTTGCGGTAGCCGAACAGTTCACTTTCCAGCAACTGCTCCGGTAGGGCCGAGCAGTTCTGCACGATGAAGGGGGCCTCTCGCCGGGGGCCGTGGTCGTGGATCGCCCGGGCCACCAGTTCCTTGCCGGTGCCGGTCTCGCCGTGGATGAGTACGGTGTAGGGGCTGTGCAGAACCTTGCCGATCAGGCGGTAGGTCTGGCGCATCACCTTGCTCTCACCGATCAGACCGAAACCGCGCGCGCAGGGGCGGGGCGTTGCACTGCGAGAGCCGTCGCCACGGGCGGTGGGCTGCAACCGCTGGAACAGGTCGAGCTGGGCCAGCATGAGGCGGCCCATGCGCTCCAGCGAGCCGGTGAAGGCCGCCAGGTCGCGGGCCTGGCGGGTGGCGCAGAGCAGCAGTCCGCGTATGGCGCCCTGGTGCGCCCGCAAGGGCAGGCACAGCAGCGCCCGCCAGGGGCCGCCTTCCTCGGGGAGGAAGCTGGTGTCGTGCAGGCCGGGGTTGAGTTCGGTCAGGGCCAGGGGCTGGCCCTGGCACAGGCTGTACTGCAGCAGCTGCTGGTCGTGGTAGTCGGCGGGCAGGGTGGCGCGGTCCCGGGGCTGGAGGCGGGGTTCGAGGTATTCCGCCGTCAGCCCCAGGTGCGTACGCGCCGCGTCCAGCAGGTAGAGCTGCGCCAGTTCGCAGCCGCTCAGTTCGGCGGCGGCACCGACGAAGCTGCCCAGCAGTTCGTCGCTGTCGCTCAGCCCGACGAGTCGGTCGTACTGCCCGAGCAGGGTTTCGGCGTAGTCGAGCGGCTGCGGCATCTGCGCGAACATGCCCATCTCCTCAGCACAGCTCGCAGACGATGGCACCGTGCTCGCCCAGGCGGGCGTGGGCGCGGCTGACCGGGGTGCCGGTGGCCATGGCTGCGAGCAACTGGTCGGCCACCTGGGGCAGCAGGCGGGACTCCACCACCTGGTCGATCAGCCGGGCGCCGCTCTCGGCCTGCTGGCAGAGGCTGGCGATGTGCGCGACCAGATCCGGGCAGTGGCTGAATTCCAGTTGGCGGCGCTGCAGGCGGGTGCCCAGGCGTTCGAGCTTGAGACCCACCAGTTCTTCCAGCAGCGCACCGCTGATGGGGTAGTAGGGAACGACCCGCATGCGGGCCAGCAGTGCCGGCTTGAAATGCCGCACGAGCTGCGGGCGGATGGCCTCTTCCAGCGCCTCGGGCGTGGGCTGTTGACCGTCGGCGCAAAGGCTGTCGATGCGCTCGCTGGCCAGGTTGGAGGTCATCAGGATGAGGGTGTTGCGAAAGTCGATCTCGCGCCCCTCGCCGTCGTTGGCGATGCCCTTGTCGAAGATCTGATAGAAGAGGTTCAGCACGTCGGGGTCGGCCTTTTCCACTTCATCGAGCAACACGACGGAGTAGGGTTTCTGGCGCACCGCCTCGGTGAGCATGCCGCCTTCGCCATAGCCGACGTAGCCGGGCGGGGAGCCGATCAGGCGCGAGACGGTGTGCTTCTCCTGGAACTCGGACATGTTGATGGTGGTGAGGAAGCGCTCGCCGCCATACAGCAGGTCGGCCAGGGCCAGTGCTGTCTCGGTCTTGCCCACCCCGCTTGGGCCCACCAGGAGGAACACGCCGACCGGGGCGTCGTGCCGGTTCAGGCCGGCTGCGGTGGCGCGCACGGCGCGGTCCAGGGCCTGCACGGCCTGGTCCTGGCCGCGAATGCGCTGGCGCAGGTCGTCGGCGAAGCTCAATACCCGGGCGTTGTGCTCGCGGGCCAGTTGGGCGAGGGGGATGCCCGTCCAGTGGCTGATCACTTCGGCCACCAGCCGCGGACAGACCTCGAAACTGACGAGCGACTCGGTGGTCTGCAGGTCCCGCAGGGCGCTGTGGGTATCCTGCAACTGTGCCTCCAGTTCAGCCAGGCCCGGCGCTTCGGCGGGTACCGTCTCGTCACCCTGGCGCAGCCGGGCGATGCGCTGGCGCAGGTCGAGCAGTTGCTCGGCGAGGGTGCGCTGGTGGTTCCAGCGGGCCTCGAGGGTTTGCAGTTCGTCCTCACGCTGGTGGAGGCGTGTGGCCAGGTCGTCGAGGGTTGTGCCGTCCACCGGCAGTCCGGCGTCCAGGTCGCGGCGCAGGGCCTGGTGCTGTCGGGTGTCCTCGGCCTGCTCGCCGCGCAGGCGTTCGAGGGCCTCGGGGGCGGCCGCGAGGCTGATGCGGACACGGGCGCAGGCCGTGTCGAGGACGTCCACGGCCTTGTCCGGCAATTGGCGGCCGGCGAGGTAGCGGGCGGAGAGCTCGGCGGCGGCGACCACGGCGTCATCACGCAGGTAGATGCCGTGGCTGCGCTCGTAGACGCGGGCGAGCCCGCGCAGGATGGTCACCGCTTCGGGCACGGTGGGCTCGTGGAGCTGTACGGGTTGGAAGCGTCGGGCCAGTGCCGGGTCCTTCTCGAAGTACTTCTTGTACTCGGCCCAGGTGGTGGCGGCGATGGTGCGCAGCTCGCCCCGCGCCAGGGCCGGTTTGAGCAGGTTGGCCGCGTCGGAGCTGCCCGCTTGGCCGCCCGCGCCGATCAGGGTGTGGGCTTCGTCGACGAACAGGATGATGGGCATCGGGGCGTTGCGGACCTCGTCGATGACGCCCTTCAGGCGTCGTTCGAACTCGCCCTTCACGCTGGCGCCGGCCTGCAGCAGGCCGAGGTCGAGGGACAGCAGCTCGACATCCTTGAGGGCGTCCGGCACTTCGCCATTGGCGATGCGGCCGGCCAGGCCCTCGACCACGGCGGTCTTGCCCACGCCGGCCTCGCCGACCACGATCGGGTTGTTCTTCCGGCGCCGGGCGAGGATGTCGATCATCTGGCGGATGGCGGAGTCCCGGCACAGCACCGGGTCCAGCTTTCCTTCCCGGGCCTGCTGGGTCAGGTTGTGGGTGAAACGCTTGAGCAGCGATTCCCCCGTGGACGGGGCACTGGCCGTGCCCGGCTCCGCCTGCTGGGCGCGGGCGAAGTCCCGCAGCCGTTCGGCGCTGATGTGGCCGAGCAGGGCGTGGTAGCGCGTTCCAGCGTGGCGCAGCGGGTTCTGCAACAGCGCCAGGAGCAGTGCAGCCTGGTCGATCAGGCTGCGGTGCAGTTCCAGATTGGCCACCAGCAGGGCGTCCTGCAGCCACTGCACCAGCTCGGTGGCGAACACCGGATTGCGCGAAGCGCTGTGCTCCGGGTTGGCTTGGAGCGCGGCGACCAGCTCGGCCGTGTCGACCTCGCCGTCCTGCAGGGCGCGGTGGATGAGGCTGCCGGTACGCTCCAGCATGGCCAGCAGAAGGTCCTCCACCAGGATGCGGCTGCCGCCCCGGCCGACGCAGCGCTCGGCGGCGATCTCCAGGTCACGGCGGGTGTCGGCGTCCAGGGCCTGGACGAGTTGTTGCAGGTCGATATTGATCATGGGCTCATCGGTCCTTAATGAGTGCGGCTGCGCAGCGAGACGATGCCGTCGGCACGTTCGCGGCCCAACCAACTGGTCCAGCCGAGGCGGCAGGGGTTATCGGCGCCGACCCGCAGCTCGCGGATGGCGTCGTGGCGCAGTTCCAGGCGGAGGTCGTAGTCCAGCGGGTCGCGCAGGGTGAAGCGCACCAGGGCACAGAGGGGCTGGTAGCCGGTGCCGATGGGCAGGAATTCGTGGAAGCGTTCCCAGTCCAGTTGGCGGATGTGGATGCGGAACTTGCCACCGCGATCGCGCACCCGTTCCCCCAATACCAGGTCTTCACCCAGTTGGCTGTTGGCCTGGCCCAGGCGGTTGAGCTGCTCCTGGAGGATGTCGACGCTGCGTTCGATGCATTGCTCGATGAACAGCTCGGCATGCTTGAAGTAGTAGCGCAACACGGCCTCGATCAGCGCGGCCGAGTGGGCGCGCAGGCTGAGCAGCCCGAGGTAGGGCAGCAGGCGCTTCCAGTTCAGCTCCTCGGCGCTGCGCAGTTCCTCGCTGCCGAGGCCGATCAGGGCGAACAGCCGCTCGGAAAAGGCATCCCGGGCACCACTCTGGAAGCGTGCCCGGTAGCGGTACTTGCGCCAGATCGGTAGCAGCAGCCGCTGCAGACGGTGATGGAACAGGTCGAGGAAGTCCCGGGTGGGGTTGTCGTCGTCACCCTCGTCCAGTACCTGCTCGGCATAGAAGGCAGGCAGTGGCGAGCCCGAGCCGGAGAGGCGGACGAGGTTCAGGCAGATACGCGCTCGCGTTTCGCCCCCTTCTTCGAAGAAGGTCAGGCTGTGGATGTCGGTGCCGGGGAAGCCCAGGCTCGGGTTGGCCTGGAACTCGATGCGATCGTAGAGGCGCTCCTCGTCGATCTCCTCGTCCGTGCCATCGGCCTGGTGCAGGTGTTCCATTGCCAGGAGCACGGCTTGGAACAGCGCGTATTCCCGGATGCCCTGGCTCAGGCGGCTCAGAGCAAGGGTTGCTGGCCCATGCGTGGTGTCCATTGGTACACCTCTCCCTGTGTGCTGCAGACCCGTAGCTCGTGGTACGAGTTGAGGCTTGCGTAGAGTGCGAAGAATTCGTTGAGCACCGAGGCGAAGACGAACAGGTCGCCGTCGCAGATGTAGCCCTCGGGATCGATGCTCATTTCGGTGCGCAGGCCTCGGACCGGCAGGCCGCGGTGGAGCCTGTCCACATGCTGGTGGCGGATCGACTTGAGGCCGTTGAGCAGGCGTTTGCTGACCTTTTCCGCGTGCTGGTCGTAGTAGCGCGGCAGGTCGTAGGTTTCGAGGATCACCTTCAGCGCGTCGACGTTGGCCAGCGAGAGGTAGTTCAGTGACATGTTGCTGATCAGCTTCCAGAGGAACTCGCGGTTGATCGGCGGGGCGTAGCTGGCGGTCACGGCGGTGATGTTGCGGAAGGTGAGGAAGTCAGGCGCCCCCTCTCCCGGATGGCAGATGTCTCCCAGGCGCAGGCGGCGCGGCAGGTTCTGGTTGGTGCAGGTCAGCTCCACGGAGAGGGTTTCCTGCTCCTGGCCGCTGCGCGCACCGAAGCTGAGGTAGGTGTCCAGTCCGTCGTGCAGCAGGGAGCTGCGCTGGCGCACGCTGTAGTGCGGCCGGGGCATCGGCACGTCGAAGCTGGCGTCGTGCTCGAAGGATTCGAACTGTACGTAGTCGCGATGGCCGACCCCGCCGGGCAGCCAGCCGCTGACGGTATCGACGGAGAACACGCCGCAGTGCTGTGGGTCGTACTCGGCCGGGAGGATCAGGTATTCGTCCTGCTTGCTGTCGAGACGGATGGGTAGGGCGTCGTGGCGGAACAGGTTGGCTACCGGGGTGCAGTAGAGCCTCAGGTTGTCCAGGGTCGGGCGCAGGCGCTGGATGCCGCTGCGGCGGATGTCGAAACGCAGCTCCAGGCCCTTGGTCTGCTCCAGCTGCTCCTTGGGCAGGCCGCCGAGGCAGGCCAGGCCGGTGAGGTCGACGAAGAGGAACTTGTCCTGGAAGGCGAAGTACTCCTGCAGGTAGCGGTAGCCGCGGAAGGTGTTCAGCGGGTAGGGGATCAGCGCTTCTTCCTCGGCGAAGCCCACGGGGTGAATGCTGGTGGATGGCAGGCGCAGGCCGATGGGCTGGCCGCGCTCGTCCTGTAAGGCAACGTTGTTCGCATCCAGCGGCACCAACTCGATGTTGTCCAGGTCATGTACCAGCCCGAGGTAGAGCGTCTGGCTGATGTAGCGCTCGCCCGCCAGGTGCAGGCGCAGCCGGTCGAAGGGGGGGGTGCCCAGGTGGCCGTCGTCGATCAGCACCAGGCGCAGGCTGAGCAAGGCGCCATCCCCGGTGATGGAGTAGCTCAGGCCATCGGCCCGCAGGGGCAGGATCTCGGTGGGGAAGCAGGTCTGGAAGCGGCAGCGCACACCATCCACCGGGTTGCTAGCCACGCAGGTCTCACGGGGCACCACCAGCGATTCACCCGCGCTGGCATATGGATCGAACTGCAGGATGCTGAACGCTGGCAGGGGGCGCATGTAGTTCGGCCACAGCAGGTGCATCAGCGAATGGGTCAGCTCGGGCAGTTCGTCGTCGAGCTTCTGCCGCAGCCGGCCGGTGAGGAAGGCGAAGCCCTCCAGCAGGCGCTCCACATCCGGGTCTCGCCCCGCCTGGGCGAGGAAGGGCGCCAATGCCGGGCTGCGCTCGGCGAAGCGGCGCCCGAGCTGGCGCAGGGCGGTCAGCTCGCTTTGGTAGTAGTGGTTGAAGGACATGGAGGACTGTGTTCCCGGTGTTCCTGGGCGAAGACTGGCGAAAGGGCCAGGGCGCTGTATTCGTCAGCCGATCAGTACGGTTCCCGAACCGCTGAGGACGACGTTGCCGTGACTGCCGATGCTTCCCACGGTGGCGGCAGGGCGCCCATTGATCAGTACGGTGGCGGAAAGGTTGGCCGCCATGGCCCCGCCGCAGGCCGACGGGTCGCCCTGGCGTGCGGCGGGCAGGCCGTCGAACAGCACGTCGGGTGATCCAACGGCGATCGGGTTGATCAGGTGGAACGGGATGGGACATGCCGTCGGGTCGGACAGGCGTGCGGCGGGTTTGCCGGACATGGGGGTATCTCCTTACTGGACTTTGACCTTGCCGCTGCCGTCGAGGTGGGCGGCGAAGCTGACCTGCCGCCGGGTGCCGTCGATGTTCAGCGTACCTTCGATGGAGAAGGACAGGTTGAGTGGGTCGTGCCGACGCGGCAGTGCTACCACGCGGACGCCTTGCAGTCGGGGTTCATAGGCCTCGATGAAACGCTCGATGGCGGCACGGGCCTGGTTGAGGGCGTCGTGCAGGCTCATGCGCATGTCGTTGAGGTCGGGCAACCCGTAGTCGGGCAGCGTTTGCACGCTGCCCGCTCGGGTGCTGAGCATTTTGGCCAGATGGTCGGCCACGGACGACATGACGGCGACTTCGCGGCTCAGCCCGACACGTTCGTGTGCCTTGCCGCCCAGTCGTTCGAACAGGCTGCCGTAACCGTCCATCTGCCGCCCCTTACTCCTTGTCCAGCTTGCCGACCAGGGACAGGGTGAAATCCGCCCCCATGTACTTGAAGTGCGGTCGGATGCTGAGGCTCACGCGGTACCAGCCCGGTTCGCCTTCGACATCGGTGACCAGCACCTGGGCTCCACGCAGCGGACGGCGGCTACGGACTTCGGAGCTGGGGTTCTCCTGGTCGGCCACGTACTGGCGAATCCACTTGTTCAGCTCCAGCTCCAGGTCGGAGCGCTCCTTCCAGGAGCCGATCTGCTCGCGCTGCAGCACTTTCAGGTAGTGGGCCAGGCGGTTGACGATGAACAGGTAGGGCAACTGGGTGCCGAGCTTGTAGTTGAGTTCGGCGGTGCGGCCTTCTTCGCTGATGCCGAAGAACTTCGGCTTCTGGGTGGAGTTGGCGGAGAAGAATGCGGCGTTGTCGCTGCCCTTGCGCATGGTCAGGGCGATGAAGCCTTCTTCGGCCAGTTCGTACTCGCGGCGGTCGGAAACCAGGACCTCGGTGGGGATCTTGGTTTCGATCTCGCCCATGCTCTCGAAGTGGTGCAGCGGCAGGTCCTCGACGGCGCCACCGCTCTGCGGACCGATGATGTTCGGGCACCAGCGGAACTTGGCGAAGCTGTCGGTGAGGCGGCTGGCGAAGGTGTACGCGGTGTTGCCCCAGAGGTAGTGCTCGTGGTCGTTGGCGACGTTCTCCCGGTAGACGAAGGTCTTCACCGGGTTCTCTTCCGGGTCGTAGGGGTTGCGCAGCAGGAAGCGCGGCAGGGTCAGGCCGACGTAACGGGCGTCTTCCTGTTCACGGAAGCTCTGCCACTTGGCGAACTGCGGGCCCTCGAAGTGGTCCTTCAGGTCCTTGAGGTCGGGCAGGCCGGTGAAACTCTCGATGCCGAAGAACTTCGGCCCGGCGGCGGCGATGAAGGGCGCATGGGACATGCAGGCGACGCTGGCGACGTACTGCATCGTCTTGATGTCGGGGGCGCTGGGGTTCATGTAGTAGTTGGCGATGATCGCGCCGACCGGCTGGCCACCGAACTGGCCGTATTCCGCGGTGTAGATGTGCTTGTAGAGGCCGGACTGGACCACTTCCGGGGAGTCCTCGAAGTCATCCAGCAGGTCCTGCTTGGAGACGTTGAGGATTTCGATCTTGATGTTCTCGCGGAAGTTGGTGCGGTCGATCAGCAGCTTGAGGCCGCGCCAGGAGGATTCCAGTGCCTGGAACTCCGGGTGGTGGAGGATCTCGTCCATCTGGCGGCTGAGCTTGGTGTCGATCTCCGCGATCATGCGGTCCACCAGGGCCTTCTTGACCGGCTCGCCCTGATTCTGCGGCTTCAGCAGTTCTTCGATGAAGGCAGAGACGCCTCGTTTGGCGATGCCGTAGGCTTCGTCCTCCGGGGTCAGGCTGGTTTCGGCGATGATTCGGTCGAGGATCCCGTGTTCGGCGGCCTTCGCCGACTGTTCCTGTGCTGCGCTGATACTCATGGTTCGCGTCCTTTCAATCTGTTCCGGTTGTTACTCGTCCTGGCTGGTATCGAGACCCAGCTCACCCAATACGCGGGTGCGGGACTCTTCGTCGGCCAGCACGCCTTCGATCGCCTTGCGGAAGGTGGGGGCGTTGCCCAGCGGGCCCTTGAGGGCGACCAGGGCGTCGCGCAGCTCCATCAGTTTCTTCAGCTCGGGCACCTGTTCGACCAGGTTGGCGGGGTTGAAGTCCTTCATGGAGTTGACCGCCAGGCTGATGCCCAGCTCGTCGTCTTCCTTGTCCTCCTGGAGGCGGTTCGGCACGTTCAGCGTGAGGCTCAGCTCCTGCTTGGCGAGCACTTCGTCGAAGCTGTTCTTGTCGATGCCGATCGGTTTGCGGTCCTCGACCTTGCGGTCGTCTGCGCGCTGGGTGAAATCCCCCAGCACGAGCAGCTTGAGGGGCAGCTCGATTTCTTCCTGGGCGTTGCCCGTGGCGGGTTTGAAGGTGATGTTGATGCGTTCCTTGGGGGCGACCGAGCCTTCTTTGGCCATGGTATGTCTCCTTTGCGTGGGGGCCCGAGGGCCTAGTCGAGTACCACCTCGAGATCGAGGTGGCACAGCCTGCGGTGAACCTCGTCCTTGCGTTCGCGCACACTGTGGTTCTGTGGCAGCAGCTCGCAGCAGCTATGCAGGAGGTTGAGCACCCGCAGGACGAGGTCGGGTTCCCAGGCGTGCAGGCCACTGTCCTGCAGGTCCTGGTCGAGGTTTTCGAGCTGGATACGGGCCAGCTCGTATTTCTTGGCGTGGTAGCAGAGCCGGGCCATGGCCAGTTGCCAGAAGAAGCGCTGGCGGCCGCCATGGGCTGATTGCAGGCCGTGCTTGAGGCGCTGGGTGGCGGCCTTGAGGCCGTCCTTGCGCAGGATGGCCTGGGCCTCCTGCAGGGCCTGCTCCCAGGCAGGCGCATCGTGGCCGCTGGTGGGCGTCGGGGCGGCATCGACGGTCTGCAGGTGAGGCAGGACGTGTGCGCTGATCCAACTGCGGGTAGCGGGATCGGCGAACGGGCTGCCATCGTGGAAGCGCAGTTCGACGATGCCCGGCAAACGGTGCAGGAACAGTGCGCACTGCAGTTCGACTTCGAGCATGGCGGCCTCCGCCCCCAGGCCCTGAAGGCATTCCCACGCCATGTGCTGGCCGTCCAGCCAGAAAGGCGCGCGGGCGATGCTGCCTTCCAGTTCGGCGAGCAGGTCGGCGTACTCGCCCTTGGCCAGCCGATCCCGGTAGTTCTCCAGCTTGTCCTTGGGCAGGTTGCGCAGGGGCGTGATCTGTTCGGTGTTGCGCTCCGGGAGGCTGTCGATCGCCAGCCAGAGCAGCGTGCGGTTAAGGCGCAGGGCGCGGATGTCGGTGGTGTTCTGGCGCAACCACCAGGTATTCAGGGGGCGGGCGGCGTCCTGCAGGGCGCGCAGGTTCTTCTGTGCGTCCCGCTCGTTCTCCACGGCGCTGGGTGAGGACAGCAGTTGGCTGGCCACCTGCTTGACCTGGGCCACGGTGGCGCTGACTGCGTTGTTCTCCGGTTGGCCTTTCGCAGCTTGGTTCACCCGCTCGTCGAGCCGGCGGCACAGGGGCAGGAGCAAAGGAGCATCCGCTTCCAGGCGCTTGCTCAGGCAATGGTCCAGGCGGGTGAGGGCGCTCGCCAGGTCGCGGAACAGGGGGAGTTGCTCCTTGATCGGCACAGCTTCGTCGAAAACCGGCTCCAGGCGTGTGGTCAGCCAAGCCAGGGCCGCCGAGCGAGTGCGCGGTTTGCGCGGGTGGAGGCCGTCCCAGCGCTCTTCACAGAGATGCAGCAGCAGGAGCAGTCCGGCATGGAGGCCCTGGAAGGATTCACATTGATAGAGGGCCCATGCCAGCCAGGCGGCTGGGCGCAGATCCTTCGACTGGGTGCGGAGCAACGCTTCGCTCTGTTCCCGGATCATCTGCCAGTCGATGGGCGCGCTGGTATGCAGGGAGGCTGCCTTGGCCAGCTCGTTTTCCAGGGCTTCGAATTCCGGCGAATAGCGGACGTCTTCACCCGCAAAGCTCTCCGCCGAGATAGGCGTGGCAGCCAGTTCCTGATAGTGCGCGCTGAGTTTGCCGGAGTAGCTCATCCTTGCTGGACTCCAATTGAAGGGGACTTCCTGTGGGGCAGTTAAGTGTCGCTGGGATTGCAATACCGATGGATAGACGCTCGGTCGTAGCCAATTGCCATCTTCAAGGGCGATCGATTATGGAGGGGCTTGGAAGAAGTGTGTTCGACATTGTTTGTAGGAAATAGAGACAGGTATTGAGCGTAGCGTCTCTGTAACTTCTTGACTGTTTGTAAGTGCTTGAACGGCTGGGAATATTGTTTGCTTTTTTTAAGCTTTAACTGTGCAAGAAGTTGCGTATTGAACGTATGGAAAGTGGCCGGAAGTGGTTTTATTTTTTATGTGCTTATCGCGAGGGAATGGAGCTTTATTTTGTAACTTGTTGGTTTAAAAGAAGTTTGCAGAGTTGGCATGTGACTTGTTTGTGAGTGGGGGCCTGAATTTACCGGGCCAATTATCAATCACGGCAAGGAGACCACCATGCCAACTCCCGCGTACCTGTCCCTCGAAGGCACCAAACAGGGCCTTCTCACCGCCGGCACCTTCACCGAAGACTCCGTCGGCAACATCTTCCAGGAAGGCCACGAGGACCAGATCCTCGTTCAGGCATTCAACCACCAGGTGATCATTCCTCGTGATCCCCAGTCCGGCCAGCCCACCGGCCAGCGTGTCCACAAGCCGCTGATGATCACCAAGGTCTTCGACAAGTCCTCGCCGCTGATCTTCAACGCCCTGACGTCCGGAGAGCGCCTGTCCAAGTGCCGGCTGGAGTGGTATCGCACTTCTTCCACCGGTACTCAGGAGCACTACTTCACCATCGAGCTGGAAGACGCAGTGATCGTCGATGTGCAGTCGCGCATGCCGAACTGCCAGGACCCGAACATGGCGCACTTCACCCACCTGGAAGACGTGTACTTCACCTACCGCAAGATCGTCTGGACCCATGAGGTCTCCGGCACGTCCGGCTCGGATGACTGGCGTACGCCGATCTCCGCCTGACCCTTCGGCCGGGGTTCCCCGGCCGAACTCCTTCCGCCCCGTCCGGGGCGGACCTACTCCGGAATCAGTTTGTCCACAAGCGTCGGGTCATCGATGAAGCGATTGCGCGTGCCCTGCAGGGCGGCGATGCGGTCGTTGCGGGCGCGTTCGGCGTCGTCGGGCGGGTCCTGGCGGTGCCACTGCTTGAAGACCTGCACCTGGCCGACGATGGGCAGACCGTACTCCACATGCATATAGAAGATGGCGCGGGCGACATTGCCCTTGGCCTCGTCCCTCGGCTCCATCAGCTGGAAGCTGCTCTTCAGCGGGCAGTCATCGATGGTGCGCGCGGAGGCGGCGTCACCCACCACGCCGAACAGCGCGTTGCGTCGTGCCAGTTCCACCCGTGCCAGTTCGGGGTAGAGGTTGTGCAGGTCGGCCAGCATGTAGGGGTATTGGGGGTTCGTCTCGCGGCACTGGTTGTCGGTGATGCAGCGCAAGGCGCTCTTGATCTGCTTGATGGAGTAGACCGGGCTTGCTGCCAGCAGGCCGCTCTCGCCCTGGAAGAGCTTGCCGCAATAGAGAGTGGTGTCAGCGCCGGCGTAGAGCTGTTTCCAGAAGGCCTCGCGGATCGCGGCCTTGGGATCTGGCAAGCGATTCTGGCCACCGGCAAGCAGTGGGGTGGAGGCGGCGAGGGCCGCAAGAGAAAGGGCTATCGCAACGACGCGCATGGTGATGACCCAGTAGGACGCCCCTTGGAGGGCTTGTTGTTATTCGGGACAGGCGGAGTCTAGCAACTGGGTTTTGCCAAGACAAAACCAAGCGACCGCTTGCTTGGGCTTGCAAATGGCCGTGTATGAATCGGCGCCGTGTGATGGGCATATCGTTTGTAGGGTCATGTAAGAGAATGCTTACAAGAACTGGCGGCTATAGCTGCTATCGCTGCTTGGCGGGCCTCACTAATCTACACGCCATAGGACGCCGCGCAGGAAGCGCACTGAAAAACACGGATGCAGTGGATTCTCCGCCAGGATGGCGGTTGATCAGGGATGTCAGGGAAACAAGTCTGCAGAAACCCCGCTTCGGCGGGGTTTTTCTTTTGCGCATTCAAACGCCTTCCCAGGGCGGTGCCGGGACTTTCTCCAGCAGGCTGTGCAGCAGCTCCAGGGTGGCCTGCTGGCGCTGGGCATCGCGGAACACCAGCCCCACCTTCAGCGGTACGCGCGGTTCGCTCAGGGGCTTCCACAGCAGGTACTGGTTGGCGTGCATCTGCCGCGCCCGTCCGGGCAGCACGGTGGCCAGCTGGGTATGGGGCAGGCTGTCGAGGATGCCGGCCATCTGGTTCAGCTCCGCCTGCACATTGGGCCTGCGGCCGAGCAAGGCCAATTGCTCCTGCCAGATCTGCCGCACGCGGAATTCCTCGCCCAACAGCAGCATCGGCAGTTCCGCTGCCTGGCTCAGCGACACCTTCTTGAACTCCCGCAGGGGATGTTCTTTGGGGATCACCAGTTGCAGCTCGTCCTCGTAGAGCTGCCGGCTGTGCAGGCCGGGCTGTCGCGGTGGCAGGAAGCCGATGCCGATGTCCAGGGTGCCGGTCAGCAACCGCCGCTCGATGTCCAGTCCCGACAGCTCATAGATTTGCACCACCAACTGTGGCTGGGCCTCCCGCAGCCGCTCCAGCAGCAGCGGCACCAGGCTGGCGTTGACGGTCTGCAGCACGCCGATGGCCAGGCTGCGCGGTGCCTGGCCGCGGAACCCGCGCAGCGCTTCGCGGGCACGTTCCAGGCCATCCAGCAGCGGCAGTGCGTGGCTGTACAGCGTGTGGGCGGCGAGGGTCGGCAGCAGGCGCTTGCCGCTGCGCTGGAACAGGCTCACGTCCAGCCCCTGTTCCAGTTGGCGGATATGCTGGGAAAGCGCCGGCTGGGACAGGCTCAGGCGCTCGGCAGCCCGGCCCACATGGCCTTCTTCATAGAGCGCGACGAAATAGCGAAGCTGGCGAAAATCCATAAGTTCTGCTTATCGATAAAGCTTGAAAATCGAAATGGCCCGACAACCCCGAAGCCCCTAGCCTAAGCAGCACAGAGACTGTATCTCGCGCTGGAGAGGGCGAATGTCCGGGATCGTAGTGCAAGGCGTTTTCATAGGTAAAGCCGAAGATATCGGTGGTGGGCTCAGCAGCGCAGTGGACAAGCAGGCGGTGAAGCACCGGCTGTGGCTGTGGCCCCAGGGACTTGGCAGCGACGAGCAGGGCGACCAGCGTTTCCACGGCGGCCCCGAGCGCGCCCTGCATCATTACCCGGCCGAACATTACCGCTACTGGCGCAAGCATTACCGCCACCTGGCCTGGAAGGCGCCGAGCTTTGGCGAGAACCTTTCCACCTATGGCCTCACAGAGGACCAGGTGTGCATCGGCGACATCTTCCGCTGGGGCGGCGCCCTGCTGCAGGTCAGCCAACCGCGCTCACCGTGCTATCGCCTGAGCCGCCGCTGGGGCATCCCGGCGCTGCCGGAGCAGGTGCAGGAGACCGGCCGTTGCGGCTGGTTCTACCGCGTGCTGCGTCCTGGCTTCGTCAGCCTCGACAGCACCCTGGAACTGGTCCAGCGCTCCTACCCGGGCCTGACCGTCGCCCACGCCATCCAGAGCTACTTCCACTACCCGCTGGAGCACGCCGGCCTGCAGCAGTTGCAGCAATGTTCGGCGCTCTCCTCCCGCTGGCGCGACACCGCCGCCCGACGCCTCGCCACCGGCGTGGTGGAGGACTGGAGTGCCCGCCTGCAAGGGTTGCCGCTGGAGGGGATGCGGGCATGAGCGACTACCGCATCGGCCTGCGTCGCGACCAGGTGCTGCTGGCGGAGCTGTCGGTCAACCAGGCCCGCTATGTCGAAGTGACCCGCGAACTGCGCGCCCGTTTCCCCCGGGAGGAGGGCTTCAGCCTGCACATCGAGCGCCGCCGCGAGCTGCGCCGCATCCTCGAACAGGGCCCGGAAGGGTTGCGCCTGCTGGGCATCGAATACCGCCATGAAGAGGTACCCGACCATGCGTGACCCGCTTGCCGGCATGCGCCTGATGAAGACCGTGGAGCGTCCCGAGCAGGTCTTCGTCCGTGGCCAGGGCTCCTGGCTCTGGGATACCGACGGCCGGGCCTACCTGGATTTCACCCAGGGCTGGGCGGTGAACAGCCTGGGTCACAGCCCCAGCGCCGTGGTAGACGCCCTGAGACGACAGGCCGAAGCCGTTATCAACCCCGGCCCAGCCTATTACAGCCGCAGCTTGCTCAAGCTCGCCTCGCGCCTCTGCCAGGCCACCGACAGCGACCAGGTCTACTTCCTCAACAGCGGCGCCGAAGCCAACGAAGGCGCCATCAAGCTGGCGCGCAAATGGGGCCAGGTGCACCGGGGCGGCGCGTACCGCATCGTCACCGCCTGCAACAGCTTCCACGGCCGCACCCTGGCCACCATGTCGGCCTCCGGCAAGCCGGCCTTCGAGCACCTGTTCGAGCCCAAGCTGCCGGGCTTCACCAAGGTGCCCTACAACGACCTGGAGGCCCTCGAAGCCGCCGTCGACGACGAGACCGTGGCCGTCATGCTGGAGCCGGTCCAGGGCGAGGCCGGGGTCATCCCCGCCACCCTCGACTACCTGCAGGGCGCCGAGCGCCTGTGTCGTGCCAGGGGCGTGCTGCTGATCCTCGACGAGGTGCAGACCGGCATTGGCCGCTGCGGCACCCTGCTGGCCGAGGAGCTGTATGGCATTCGTGCCGACATCATCACCCTCGGCAAGGGGCTGGGCGGCGGCGTGCCCCTGGCCGCGCTGCTGGCCCGTGGCAATGCCTGCTGCTTCGAACCCGGCGAGCAGGGTGGCACCTACCACGGCAATGCCTTGATGACCGCTGCGGGGCTGGCGGTGCTGAAGACCGTGCTGGAACCCGGTTTCCTCGAACAGGTGCGCGAGGTGTCCCGGCACCTGCGCGACGGGCTCGCCCGGGTGGCGCGCCGCCACGGCCACGGCCCCCTGCGTGGCCACGGGCTGATGGTCGGCATGCCGCTGATTCGCCAGTCGGCCACGCGGGTGGCCCGCCAGGCGCTGGAGGACGGGCTGCTGATCAACGCCCCCCAGGCCGACTGCCTGCGCTTCACCCCCGCGTTGAACGTCAGCCTCGCCAACGTCGACGAAATGCTCAAACGCCTCAACCGCGCGCTGTCCCTGGCTCGCAGCAAAGAACCGGAGATCGCCTGACATGCGTGTCGCCATTCTTCAGCACGTCCCCTTCGAAGGCCCCGGGCGTATCGCCCAGTGGCTGGAGCTGCGCGCCACACAGGCGCGGATCTACCCTCTCCACGCGGGTGGCAGCCTGCCCGTGCCGGAAGACTTCGACCTGCTGGTGGTGCTCGGTGGCCCGATGAGCGTGCACGACGAGGCGCTCTACCCCTGGCTCCGCGAGGAGAAGGCGCTGATCCGTGCGGCGCTGGAGGGGGAGAAACGTGTCCTGGGCATTTGCCTGGGTGGCCAGTTGCTGGCCGAAGCACTGGGCGCCGAGGTACGCCCCGGGGAGGCCGAGATCGGCTGGTGGCCGCTGGAGAAGAACCCCCTGGCCGACCGCTCTCCGCTCGGGCGAATGCTGCCCCAGCGCCTGCTGGCCCTGCACTGGCACGGCGAGACCTTCGAACTGCCGGATGGCGCGATTCCGCTCTACGGCTCTGCCGCCTGTGCCAACCAGGGGTTCGTCTGGCGCGAGCACGCCATCGCCCTGCAATGCCACCTGGAAAGCACCCCGGAGAGCATCGAAGCCTTGTTGCAGGCCTGCCCGGAGGATTTGGCTCGACCGGGTTCGGTGGAGGATGCCGCCGCGATCCGTGACGGCTACCCCCAGTGCAGTGCCTTGGCGCCGACGCTGTTCCGCCTGCTGGACTACCTCACCGGCCCCCACGCCGTGCTGACCTGATTCCCTTCTCGAGTCCTTTTTCTCAACCGCCCGGCGGCCCTGTCTTTTGCCCCGGGCGGTTTTTCTTGGTGAGGATCTGATGCGGTTCGCGGAGCTCACCGCATCCTACGGACGTGACCGCAGCGGAGGGTGGAACGCGATTCATCGATCCAGCGGGAGGCCATGCAGAACGCCACTGGTGGATGGAAAGAGCGCCATCCACCCTGCGCCGTGGCCATCGCAGCGCGCTTCGGGGAATGCTGCGGAGTCGCCGTAGGATGGGCTTCGCTGTGCGAAGCCCATCATCCCGGCTCGCTTCAGGCCAGGGGGCCGTAGAGGGCGGCGCGGCGGTCGTTGAGGTAGGTCAGGGCCTGGCGGGAGCGCTCCAGCAGGTCCTGGTGCAGGTCGGCGAATGCCAGGGTTTCCTCACGGCCACACAGGGCGGCCAGGCTGCCGTCCGGGGCGCTGACGCTGGAGAGGCCGCAATAGCGGATCTCGCCTTCGGCGCCGCAGTAGTTGGCGTAGGCCAGGTAGCACTGGCTTTCGTAGGCACGGGCGCGTACCAGCACCTCGCAGACGAAGTCGAAGGGCGCCATGTTCGCCGTGGGCACCAGCACCGCGTCTGCCCCGGCCAGGGCCAGGCGGCGCACGTTCTCGGGGAACTCCACGTCGTAGCAGACCAGCAGCCCCAGCTTCCAACCCTCCAGTTCCACCAGCGGGGACAGGTCCTCGCCTGCGCTGAACATGCCCCGGTCCAGCTCGCCGAACAGGTGGGTCTTGCGGTAGTGGCCGAGGCGTGCGCCCCGGGCATCGATCAGTTGCACCGCGTTGTACAGCGCGCCGTTCCCGTCTCGCTCCGGGTAGCCGTAGAGCACGGCGATGCCGTGCTCCCGGGCGATGCCGGCGATGCGTGCAGCCCAGTCGCCATCGCAGGGTTGGGCCAGGCGCTGTACGGCCTCCAGGCCGATGTCGTAGCCGCTGAGGAACATCTCCGGCGTGACCAGCAGCCGCGCCCCGCGCCGGGCTGCTTCGGCCGCCCTTTGGCGCAGGCGCTCAAGGTTGGCCTCCGGCTCCAGCGGCAGTGGCGGGCATTGGTAGAGGGCGATGCGCATGGGGTTCTCCTGTCAGTCCGGCAGGGCGATGGGGCCGAGTTCGGCGAAGCAGTCGCCCGGGCCGGGGTTGTCTGCGGGGGTGCTGCCGCCGAAGTGGTGCATGATGCCCCACACCGCATTGAGTGAGGTCTGCACCGCGCCCTCGACCCAGGCCGGCGTCCACGACACATCGTCGCCGGCGATGAAGATGCCGCGCTGCTCGGCGGGCATGTCGTCCTGCATGAAGTGCGCGTACATGCGCTGGTTGTAGCGGTAGTGGCCCGGCAGCGCGCCCTTGAAGGCGCCGAGGAAGTGCGGGTCGGCCTCCCAGGACACGGTGATCGGGTCACCGATGATGTGGCTGGCGATGTCCACGTCCGGGTAGATCTTCTTCAGCGCGTCCAGGGCCAGCTTCACGCGCTTCTCCACCGGGTGCGGCAGCATCTTCAGCGCATCGCTCATCCACGAATAGGACAGGCAGATCACCCCCGGCCTGTCGTCGCCGTTGTCGAACAGGTAGGTGCCACGGGTCAGGCGGTCGGTGAGGGTCATGCTCAGGGTGTCGCGGCCGGTCTGTGGGTCCTTGTCCTTCCAGAACGGCCGGTCGACCATCACGAAGGTCTTCGAGGACTGCATGTAGCGGGTGCGGTCCAGGGCCATCCACAGCTTCTGCGAGAACAGCGATTCCTCGCACTCGATCTGGGTGGTCAGCAGCCAGGTCTGGCAGGTGGCTAGCACGGCAGCGTAATGGCGAGTGTCGCCCCAGGTGTCGGTGACCGCCAGGCGACCATCAGCGGCGCGGACGATGCGCTTGACCCCCGGCCGCGCTGCACCGTTGTGCAGGGACGCCAGGCAGGTGCCCGCCGGCCAGTGCACGCAGCGCTCCGGGGCGTGGCGCCAGATGCCCAGGGGCACCCGCTGCACACCGCCGACGATCAGGTGCTGGTTGTCGTCGCAGGCGGTCATCACCACGCGGAAGATCTCCAGCATGGAATTGGGGAAATCCGAGTCCCAGCCGCCGGTGCCGAAGCCCACCTGGCCGAACACCTCGCGGTGGTGGAAGGAGAGCTGGGCGAACGCCTTGGAGCTGGCGACGAAGTCATAGAAGGTGCGGTCGTCCCAGAGCGGCACCAGGGTGTTCCACAGCGCCTTCAGGCGCTTCACGTCGCGGTCGCGGATGGCCTGCTGGATCTCGCCGAACTGCGCGCCGTCCTCCAGGGCATCGGCCCAGGCATCAGCCACTTCCTGGAACAGCGCCGGCAGGTCTGCCAGCTTCTCGGCGTAGTAGGTCTTGCCCTCGATGTCGATCACCGTGCTGCCGGAAGCCGGGGTGAGCGGGTTGGGGAAGGGCTGGGTCTTGAGGCCGAGCATGTCCACGTAGTGGTAGAAGGCCGTGGACGAGGCCGGGAAGCGCATGCCACCCAGCTCGGCGATGATTCCGTCGGTGCCTTCGAAGGTCTGCGAGCGCAGGCGCCCGCCCATTTTCGAGGCCTCGTAGACCACCGGCTTCAAGCCCATCTTCATCAGCTCGTAGGCCGCCACCAACCCGGCGATGCCGGCACCGACGATGGCCACCTCGGCGCCGTGGTGCTCGGCCGGGATGCTGCCCAGACCGGCGGGGTGACGGATCCAGTCGTCGAAGGCGAAGGGGAAGTCCGGGCCGAAGATGGTGATGGGGTTCTTGCCGTCGGCGGGGTGGCGATTGTTGTTGTGCATGGCGACCTGCGAGGAATGCTTGAGGGGCTGTCTGTGCAGCGTTGGCACCATTCTAGGGAGGCTGAATTTCGTCTATAAGACGATTTATGTCGTCATTAATATGGATATAAATACAGAATGACGATATTTTTTAGCGAAATGTCGAATTCTTGTGTGCAGGTGATAAGTTCCTAGGAAATTTCCCTTGTGTCGTAGGTTGTTGGCTTTCGTGATGAAGGGAGGCGCCTCGGATCGTCCAGGCAGGGTGATCAGCCATCATGCGGGCCTTCGTATCCAGGACACAGGGAGATGGCTCATGCGTACATGGGTTGGCCGTTCGCTCGTTCTTTTCTGCACGGTGCTTGGGCTGCATGAGCAGGAGGCATGGGCGTTCCCTGCGACGTGCAAGGGATCGCCTGCGATGACCACCTACACCTTGCCTTCAAGCTTGACGGTTCGCCGCGACATGAGTGTTGGCGATGTGCTGTTCGACACCCAGGGCTGGGTCGGTGGAGGCCAGGCATACATCACCTGTGGCGGCTTCCTGCAGCACGGTGACCTGTGGCTCGATCGGGGCTTTACTGGAAGCCCTGCGGCTGTCCCCGGATTGCCTTATGTCTACGCCACGGGAGTCCCTGGGGTGGGGATTCGCGTCGCTTGGTCGCGAAATACGTCCACCCCGGCGCAGATGTCGGGTGGGCAGTACATGACTAGTCCGCGCATCAGTAACGAGTTGCTCGCATGGGGCCGCTACACTCCGGCCAACCTCTGGTGGATTCAACTGATCAAGACCGGCCCCATACGCAGCGGCACCTACTCAATCCCGACGGTCGAGGTCTTCTATCACAACCAGCTTTCCAATCGCCTGGCCTTTTCCGGGGTGAATCTGGCTGTGCAGACCCAGGGCTGTCGCCTGCTCAATCCCTCGCAGAACGTGCTGCTCGGCAAGTCCTGGATGAAGGATTTCAAGGGTGTGGGCAGCACCGCTTGGCCCAAGGACTTTGACATCGATCTTCAATGCGAGCCTGATATCGCAGTCTCCTACCGAATCGATGGGCTCAAGGTTGACGACTCCACCCTGAAGAACAGCGAAGGCCGTGACATGGCTAAAGGAGTCGGTGTTCAGCTGCTTAGCCGACATGGATTTGTGGGACCGCTGGCCATGGGCAGAGAGGTGCTCCTTGGGCGCACCGCCGCGTCAGGTACTTCCGTGGTGCGCATCCCGCTGACGGCTCGCTACCGTCAGGTCGACAGTGCGGTCGGCCCGGGTCAAGTGGTGACCTCAGCCACCATCACCCTGTTCTACCGCTGACCCCTCAGGCCGGCCCCGGAAGGGGCTGGCCCCGGTCGATCTTGCAACTGAGGATGATGGAGGTGGTGGTGCGCTCCACCCCTTCCACGTTGCCGATCTCGTCCAGCAACTGGTCCAGCCGCTCCGGCGACTCGGCTCGCAGCCAGGCCACATAGTCGAATTCCCCGCTCACCGTGCACAGCAACTGCACCTCCGCCATGCCGGTCAGGCGGCGCAGCACGTCCTTGCCGCTGCGTGGCCGCACGGTGATGCCCACGTAGGCCTGCAGCCCGCCTTCGGATACCCGCTGGCCCAGGCGCACGCCGTAGCCGCTGATCACCCCACTGCGCTCCAGCCGTGCCAGGCGCGAGTTCACCGTGGTACGGGCGATGCCCAGGCGGCGGGCGAGGGTGGCGATGCTTTCCCGGGCGTTGATCTGCAGCGCGGCAATCAACTGGCGGTCGGTTTCGTCGAGGAAGGCGAGGGCGTCTGACATGGCATGGATTCGGCGTCCAGGGGAGTACAAGGCTACCCGAATGGCAGGCCATGTCACGGTGCCGACGTTCGCATCACTCGTAGTACAGCGTCAGTTGCACCAGCGCCTCCACCGTCCCCGGCACCAACCGGGTGTCGTACTGGTAATAGCGAGCCGTCAGCGGGATGTTCACGAAGGCCTCCTGGCCCGACGGTAGCAAGGCATGGAAGACCTTCTCGCCGAAGACCACCGGCATACCGCCAGGCTCCCGCAGCAACTGCATGCCTACGCCCCTCGCAGTGGCACGGGTGTCGCTGTTCTTCACCACCGACGGCGAGGCCTTCAGTGGCGCATCGAGGCTGTAGGAGACGCGCAGCTCCGGATCGCACTCCAGGGGAATCTGGAAAGTGTGCGGGCGGGCCGTCGAGCCCGGTCCGCTGAAGTCACGAAGGTTCGCCTTGGCCAGACGTACCTCCATGTTCGCTTCAAGCAGTCGACACCCCTGCTTCTGGAACACCAGTTGGCTGGCGGAGAACTCCAACTCATTGGTCAGGAGGTCGTGGTAGTAGATACGGATCGGCGAGATGCGGAACGTGCCCGATGCCATGGGGCCGGTCTTGATCAACTGAATCCACCAGCGCTGGGCCGGGACGTAGTCATCACGGGCGATCTCGATGTTTGAGCGCGGCGATGTCATGAAGGCGCCGGCGTTCATGCTGCCAGGGGTCTGCTTGGCATTGTTGTACCAGGCCACCTTGATGCCGATGCCCGGCACCCCGGTCTCGTAAACGTACTTCAGCGAGGTCGACGCCATGTTGTTCGCATAGCCCTGGCTCAGCCAGAACGAGCCCCATCCCCGACAGCGGGCCGAGGCCTGGCCGTTACCGATCCAGCCGCCCGTGTCGTACAGCACGGTGCCAATGGGGGCATCCCGGGGCACGGTGAGGGTAGCGGGCAGGGTGTGGGCAGTCTTCAGGCCCGAGCCGGTGCAACTGGCGCCCATCACAAGACTCGGCGCCAGCAGAAGAGCGAACGCATGAACGAAGGTAATGCACAGCTTGGTAGACATCGTCGGCACCGTGGGCGAGGGACGGGACATCCACAGAAGGGCGACCTACGGGCCTGCTGCCTTTAAACCAGCGGAGAGAGCCGGACGCGCTCTGCAGGTCTTTTTGACTACGCCCTGCGCGCTATCTGCTTACCTGACGGGTGGCTTCTTGTAGGTCATGCCGCACGGTGGCGGGCTTTTGAGGCCGTTAGAATCTCGGCCCATTTCATGTCCTGGATCATCAGCATGAACCGTAACGCATACAGCAAGCTGGCAGGTGCTTTGGCATCCCTGTTTGCCTCGGGCATTACCTGGGGCGCCAGTTGCAGTGGAGGGGATGCTCTGCGAACCAACTACACGCTCCCTGCAATCATCACTCTGCAGCGGGATGCCCCCATTGGCACCGTGCTGTACGACACCAACGGTTGGGTCGGCGGCGGAAGGGCCCTGAGTGTCTCCTGCAAAGGACCCGGCACGATCTGGCTAACCGACGGCTTTCGTGGCGGGGCGGTCAAGACCGCTCTGGAGCACGTCTACGAGACCGGGGTGCCGGGCGTCGGCATCAAGGTGGCGTGGAGCAACAATGGGCGTAACCCACCTACGTCCATGGGCGGCGGTCGCTACATGAACGACCCGCCGGCCGAAGTGCAGATCTCTGCTAACGACTACGTACCCGCCCAGCAGTGGTGGATTCAACTGATCAAGACCGGCCCTATCGAGTCAGGTACCTTCCAGATCAAGCCAGCGCGGGTGTTCTACCACAACCTGCTGTCCAACGAGCTGACGTTCACGCCGTCCCAGCTCGTGTTCAACAAGCAAGGCTGTCGGTTGCAGACCCCGAATATCACCGTGGCGTTGCCCGTGGCCAATCTCCACCACTTTCAGGGCGTTGGCAGCTCAGCCTGGCAAAGTCCGTTCAATGTTTCCCTGGAATGTGATCCGGATATCCGCATTTCCTACCGGATTGACGGGCAGCAGGTGGCGGATTCGGTGCTCAGGAATGGCGAGGGTGCCGAGATGGCCACGGGGGTGGGCGTTCAACTGCTCAAGGGGGGTGGGGATGGCGGCACCCCGCTGGTGCTGGGGGCCAAGGCTTACCACATGGACATGGGCGCCGTCGGCGGGCTCAGCAAGATTCTACTGATAGCCCGCTACTACCAGACCGAACCCCGCATTGTGCCCGGTGCGGTAATGGCCACGGCCACCCTGACCCTGTTCTACGAGTAGTGCGCCTGATCGTCCTGCGGCGATGGCCTACAGACGTGGCGGTCATACCGGAAGCCTGTCCGACAGAGCGCAGGGGGGCTAGCCGTTAGAGTTTCTCCCCGTTTTTTTCTTCGGTCATGCCCATGAACCTGCCTCCCCGCCTGTTCGCCAGCGCCCTGATGCTCCTGCTCACGTCCGGCACGGTCTGGGGAGCTAACTGCACCGGGTCTGCAAAAACCAATCAGTTACCTCTTCCCTCCACCCTGACTGTCCACCGCGATGCGCCGATCGGCACTGTGCTGTATGACACCAGCCGCTGGATTGGCGGCGGCAGCGCCAGCGTCACCTGCACGGGGCCCGGCGAGCCGTGGATGGACCATGGCTACCGCGGGGCCATGACGCCAACGTCCCTGCAACACGTCTACGAAAGCGGCGTGCCGGGCGTCGGCATCAAGGTGGCCTGGGCCAACAACAGTAGCCGCCCGCCCGCCACCATGGGTGGCGGCATTTTCATGGACTACCCGCGCAGGGGGATGCCGATTCTCGCCACCTCCTACTCACCGGCTCAGTTGTGGTGGTTCCAGTTGATCAAGACCGGTCCCATCGAGTCAGGCACCTTCGGCATCAATCCGATCCAGGTCTACTACCACAACATGCTGACCAACGAGCTCACCTTCCCGCCGACCCGCCTGGTGTTCAACAAGACCGGCTGCCGGCTGCTCAACCCCGCCGTGACCGTGCACCTGCCCACCGCCAACCACCACCATTTCAAGGGTGTCGGCAGTTCCGCCTGGGAGCGTGCATTCGACATCCACCTGGAGTGCGACCCGGACGTCAGCATCTCCTACCGCGTGGATGGGACGCAGGCGGCGGATTCGGTGCTCAAGAACAGCGAAGGGCCCGGCATGGCCACCGGCGTCGGGGTTCAGTTGCTCAAGGGCGCGGGCGGTGGCACACCGCTGGTCTTAGGGGCCAAGGCGTATCACCAGACCAGCGGCCCCAGCGGCGGGCCGAGCCCCATTCCGCTGATTGCCCGTTATCACCAGCACGAACCGGACATCACCCCCGGCGCGGTGGTGACCACGGCCACGCTGACACTGTTCTACGAATGACGCCCCTCAAGCCCCGAACAACTGGCGCAGCGCGCTGGGGGAGAGCCCCGTCCAGCGCCTGAGCGAGCGGCGGAAGTTGGTGCTGTCGTGGAAGTGCAGGTACGCCGCCACCTCGTCGTTGCCGTAGCCCTTGATGCGGTAGAGGTAGAGCGCCACGTGCTTGCGCACCAGGTCGCGCTGCTCCTGGTAGTGCGTGCCGTGCTTGGCCAGCTTGCGCTTGAAGGTGGCCGGGCTCATGGCGAAGGCCTGGGCCGCATCCTCCAGCACCGGCGCCTCGCGCACCCGCTCCAGCAGCCAGCCGTAGAGCCTGTCCAGCAGGCTGGCGCGATGGCCCAGCGCCGCCAGGTGGCGCGCGCATTCCTGGCGTGCCACCTGGCCGGCGGTCTGCGACGCCTCCGGCAGCGCCCGGGTCAGCCAGGCGCGCGGCACCTGCATGGCGTCCACGTGCTGGTCGAAGCGCACCTCCTCCCCCAGGTGCACCCAGTACTGCTCGATGCAGCGCGGCTGGGCATGGGCGAAGTGGTAGCGCCACGGCAGCCGCTCCCCGCCCAGGCGCCGGCACAGTGCCGCCACCGCCGTCATGCTCGCCTCCAGCAGGAAGCGCCGGTGTTCCCCCGCCCCGCAGGCGTCCACCCAGTACAGCCAGGCGTCCTGCTCGTCCAGCACCAGCCGGGGCGCCAGCAACGGCGTCAACAGCGCCCGCTGGCGGATCAGTTGTCCCAGCGCATCCTGCAGGTGCTCGGCATGCAGCAGGGTGTGGCTGGCGGCGCCGTAGTGGCCGGGCAAAAGCCGCTGGCCGAAGAGAAAGGCCGTGTCATCGGCGGCCAGCAGGCGCCGGGCATTGCCGATCAGCCCGAGGAACTGCTGCGGGCTGACCAGTTGCCCGCCGGCGAGGATGTCCTCGTAGAACAGCCCGGTGCCCCGCAGCAGGCGGTGGCTGTCGATCCCCCGCGAGAGCGCCAGGTCGATCAGCACCGCCGGCTGGCCGTGGGCCGGGATGAAGCGGCTGTCGCGCTCGTACCAGTCACCCCTGATGGTCATCGCGCACCTCAGGCACTGTGGGCCAGGCGCGGCGAGCGGGCCTTCGCCAGGGCCAGGTTGAGCCGTTGCAGCAGCGCCTCGGGGCTCTCGTCCAGGGCCATCGCCACCGCCGTGCTGGCGTGCAGTTGCAGGCGCTCGCCGTGCTGGCGGGTGCGGTGGGCGAAGTGCGCCACCGCCTCGCCCAGCTCCGTGGCCAGTTGGTGCGCCTGGCGCTCGCCGGTGTTCGGCAGCAGCACCACGAAGCGGTCGCCGGCCAGGCGGCAGAGCAGGTCCTGGCGGCGCAGGTTGAGCAGCAGCAACTGGGTCAGGGCCAGCAGCAGGTGGTCGCCCTCGGCATGGCCGAAACGGTCGTTGACCTGGCTGAAGTCATCGATGTCGAGGATCACCAGTGACAGCGGCTGGCCGTTCGCGGTGGCCTCGCCCAGGCCCAGCTCCAGTTGGCGGCGCAGGTAGTCGGCGTCGCCCAGCGGGGTGAGCGTGTCGAACTGGCGGTGCTCGCGGAACAGCCGCTCGCGCTTCTCCATCTGCGCGCTGATGGCCAACTGCTCGCGGTGCCAGTGGTAGATGCCCAGGGTCAGCAGCACCAGGCCGATGGGCATCGGCACCGACTCCAGCCAGTGGTCCCAGTGCACCGTGTCGGGTATGCGGATGAACTCGTCGAGGCTGTCGATCCACCAGGAGAAGAACACCCCCGCCAGCCCCAGCACCAGCAGGTTGGTCACCCGCCCGGCGGGCCGGCTTTTCAGCACCAGGCCGATCCACACCAGCGCCAGCAGCGCCGAGCCGCCCTCGCCGAGGATGTCCAGCCAGACCCACTCCGACGCCGCCTTCAGATCGCCCACCGCCAGGTGCAGCAGCAACCCGGCATTGGCAGCCAGGAACAGCGCGGTGAGCTTGAGGCGGTGCAGCTTCAGCAGGGAGGTCATGGGCAGGTCCGGCGGGTTAGACCGGGCCAGCAGAGCAGATGATTGTGACGGCGAGGTTGCAGCGCCGGAGCGGGGTGGGAGGGTCGAATCGGCTCAGGGCACATGGGCAGATTTTCAGGTGCCCGGGTCGCATTCCGTAGGGGCGAACTCATTCGCCAAGCAGCCCGCAGGGCTGCCCCAGCGTGGCCTGGACGCTGCGTCGCCCCTGCGGGTCGGTGGGCGAATGAATTGGCTCTGTCTGCGTTAAGTGTTGCTAGAGGATTTGAGTCCAGCTGATTGCCGAGCTCTGGTGATGATTCTGGTTTCGCCCTCCCGGGCGAGTCCCTTTTTTCAATCGCCAAAAAAGGAACCAAAAACGCTTGCCCCATCATCCGGCCCCGGCTTCGCCGGGGTTCCCTCACTCCATCGTCGCTCTGGGGGCCGGCGCGATGGGCCATCCATGGCCTGGCGCGCCTCTCGCGGCATCCATGCCGCTCGTCCCCCGGCGCAACGACTGCGTTCGGCCTCCTGGAGGGGCGTTGGCGGCTGCTCCAACTTTCTTCGTCCAGCGCATCGCCACGTGGTGCGCACAGGCTTTCGTAGGATGGTGTAGAGCGAAGCGAAACCCATGCGGTGGCGGTGGCACGACCCCTTGGGCGCCCGGAAATGGCCGTGCTTGAGCCCTTGCATTAAAACCACAACAGCTAACGCCGACAGAGCCAATGAGTTCGCCCCTACGGCGGCTCTGGAGGGTCCTATCAGCTCAAAACCCCAGGGTTACCCCCGCAAAACCCTGCCATTGCGGCCCGGTGCCGTTGGCCTGTCACAGAAGCTTCATCCGTGCTGCCTAGCGTCCGCTCCCACATTGCCGGGCCATTTGCTCGGCCTGGATTCCATCCTGGGGAGAGCATTCATGTACAAGCGCAGCACCGCCGCCCGGCTCGCGGGCTTCACCTTCAGCGCGCTGACCCTGGCCATGGCCGGCGTCGCGCTGGCCGCCGACGATGGCGCCGCCGGCGCCACCGAGCACGTCGAGGTGGTCGGCCAGGCCGTGAGCATCGACAAGGCGCTGAAGGAGCAGCGCGCCTCCGACAGCGTCGAGAGCGTGGTGCATGCCGATGGCGTGGCCCAGTTGCCGGACCAGAACGCCGCCGAAGCGGTGCAGCGCCTGCCCGGCGTTTCGGTGGAGCGCGACCAGGGCGAAGGCCGCTTCGTCAGCGTGCGCGGCCTGGGCCCGGACCTGAACAGCGTCACCATCAACGGCACCCTGGTGCCGGCCCCGGAAAGCGACCGCCGTGCCGTGGCCCTGGATGTGCTGCCCGCCGAGCTGGTGCAGTCGCTCACCGTGGTCAAGACCCTCACCCCGGACATGGACGCCAACTCCCTCGGCGGCACCGTCGAGGTGGAGAGCCTCTCCGCCTTCGACCACGAGGGGCTGTTCTACACCGGCAGCACCGAGGCCAGCTACGACGAGAACACCGACAAGACCAGCCCCAAGTTCTCCGGCGCCATCAGCGACCGCTTCAGCCTCGGCGACGGCATCGACAACTTCGGCGTGGCCGCCGCCCTGAGCTGGCAGGAGCGCAAGTTCGGCTCCGACAACGTCGAGACCGGCGGCGCCTGGGACTTCGAAAACGGCGCCCGCCTGGAGGAGCTGGAGCAGCGCGACTACGCCATCACCCGCGAGCGCGCCGGCGGTGGCCTCAACTTCGACTACAAGCCCGACGACGTCTCCAGCTACTACCTGCGCACCCTCTACAGCCGCTACAAGGACAGCGAGACGCGCAACGCCGCCGGCATGGAGTTCGACGATGCGCGCCTGCCGGGCGAGACCGGCGATGGCGAGGGCTACCGCGAGCTGAAGGACCGCGAGGAAACCCAGGAGATCCAGTCCTACGTCTTCGGCGGCGAACGCATGATGGGCCTCTGGACCCTGAGCGGGCAGGCCGGCTACAGCCGCTCCAGCGAAGACAGCCCCGGCCACATCGCCGGCGCCACCTTCAAGGGCACCCGCGACTTCACCGGCACCGGCTTCGACAACAGCAGGAAGCCCCGCCTCAACGTCGAGGACGGCTTCTACGACCCGGCCAACTTCGCCCTCGACCAGGTCGACTGGGAAAAGCAGAACACCAAGGACACCGAGAAGAACATCCGCCTCGACCTCGCCCGCGACTACGACCTCTCCGGCTACGCCGCCCAGGCCAAGTTCGGTGGCAAGCTCAGCCGCCGCGACAAGACCAACGACCTGGAGGCCTGGACCTACGAGGACCTGGACACCTTCTTCAGCGACGAACAGCTCAACCTCGGCCAGTTCCAGAAGGGCACCGTGCACTACGCCCTCGACCGCTTCGGCCCCGGCATCAGCGCCAGCGCCGTCAAGGGGCTGATCGGCCAGCTCAACGCCGCCGACTTCTACAACGAGGAAGAGTCGCGGGTGAACGACTTCGACATGAGCGAAGACATCAACGCCGCCTACCTCATGAACACCCTGGACGTGGACGACTGGCGCTTCATCGCCGGCATGCGCTACGAGGGCACCGAGTTCGAGGCCAAGGGCACCGGCATCCGCGACGGCGACTTCGAGAGCATCGAGCGCAAGCGCGACTACCACCACTGGCTGCCCGGCCTGCACGCCCGTTACCAGATCGACAAGGACACCCAGTTGCGCGCCGCCTGGACCAAGTCCGTGGTGCGCCCGACCTTCGGCCAACTGGCCCCGGGCTTCGTCATCGACGGCGACGAGGCCAGCTTCGGCAACCCCGACCTGTCGCCGCTGGAGTCGAGCAACTTCGACCTGGGCATCGAGCACTACCTGGGCCGCGCCGGCGTGGTCTCCGCCTTCGTCTTCTACAAGGACATCGACAACTTCATCTACAACACCGACCTCGCCGGCAGCGGCGCCTGGGCGACCTTCGACGAAGCCAACACCTTCGCCAACGGCGACAGCGCCAAGCTCTACGGCCTGGAACTGGCCTACTCGCAGAAGTTCGACTGGCTGCCCGCCCCCTGGAACGGCCTGCTGCTGGGCGCCAACGCCACCTTCAGCCGTTCCGACGCCAGCATCGAGGGCTTCGACCAGGCCAGCGGCCGCCCCCTCGAGCGCGACATCGACCTGCCCAACCAGTCCGACACCGTCGGCAACCTGATCCTGGGCTGGGAGAACGACAAACTCAGCCTGCGCCTCTCGGCCAACTACAAGTCCGACTACCTCTACGAAGTGGCCCCGGTGGGCGACCGCCAGCACGACCTGCACGTGGATGCGCAGACCTTCGTCGACTTCAGCGCCCGCTACTTCCTGACGAAGGAGCTGCAACTGTCCTTCGAGGCGCAGAACCTCACCGACGAGCACTACTACGTCTACACCGGCAGCCGCAGCTACAACGCCCAGTACGAGGAATACGGCCCCACCTACAGCCTCGGCCTGACCTTCACCCACTTCTGATCGCCGCGCCCTCCCATGGGGAGGGCGCTCCCCCGCATCGCCTGGAACCGCCCGATGACCCACACCCGCACCCGCAACCCCCTGCTGCTCGCCGCCCTGCTCGGCCTGGCCGCCTGCCAGCCGCAGCCGGCCGCCGAAGCCCAGGCCCTGCAACTGGCCCTCAGCCCCTGGGGCGCCTCGGCCAAGGTCAGGGCCGACGACCTGCGCCCGCTGCCCGGCTCCGCCCTGCGCCTGGCCGCCAGCGAGCGCAACGGCCTGCTCCTGCTGGACGGCGAAGGCCGCGAGCTGGCGCGCCTGCCCGGCTCCTACTCCGGCCTCGACCTGCGCAGCGCCGGCCCCAAGGGCGTGATCGTTGCCAGCCTCGACAACGCCACCCAGCAGGCCACCCTGGTGAGCCTGGACACCGACACCCATCGCTGGGGCCGCCCGCTGCAACTGCCGGCCCGCGACTACGCCGTGGCCGGGCTCTGCCTGTACCGCGACGACGCCCGCAACCTCTACCTGTTCCTGGTGGGCGAGGACGGCCATGGCGAGCAGTGGCTGGTGGGCGCAGGCCCGCGCCTGAATGCCGAGGCCCGGCGCGTGCGCGGCCTGGCCCTGCCGCCGGCCGCCGAGTACTGCCAGGTGGACGACGCCGCCAACCGCCTGTTCGTCAACGAAGAGCACGTCGGCCTCTGGGCCTACCCGGCCCACCCGGAAGCCGACAGCGCCCGCGTGCCGGTGGACCTGGTCGCCCCCTTCGGCGGCCTGGCGAAAAGCGCCGGGGCCCTGGCCGTGGTCCCCGGCGGCCTGCTGGCGCTGGACCCTGCCGCCGCCCGCCTGCACCTCTACCAGCAGCAGGGCGAGGCCTGGAACGCAGTGGCCAGCCTGGCGCTACCCGGCCTGGACGAGCCCGAGCGCATCGCCGTCGCCGCCAGCGCCCAGGGCACCGACCTGCTGTTGCAGGACGACGCCAGCGGGCGCCTCTACCAGGGCCGCCTGGACTGGCAGGCGCAGCCCGTGGCCCTGCCGCCGGTGCTGCCCAGCGTCGCCGCCCTGCGCCAGAGCGAGCCGGTGGGCCGCCAGGGCGACGCGGCGGACGACCCGGCCATCTGGGTCAACCCCAACGACCCGGCCGCCAGCCGCGTGCTCGGCACCAACAAGAAGCAGGGCCTGCTGGTCTACGGCCTCGACGGCCAACTGCTGCAGGAGCTGCCGGTGGGCCGCCTGAACAACGTCGACGTGCGCCCCGGTTTCGCCCTCGGCGGCCAGCGGGTCGACCTGGCGGTGGCCAGCAACCGCGACCGCAACAGCCTCAGCCTGTTCGCCATCGACCGCACCACCGGCGAGGTGAAGCCGGCCGGCGAGGTGCGCACCCCGCTCAAGGAGATCTACGGCATCTGCCTGTTCCAGCCGGCCTCCGGCGAGCTCTACGCCTTCGCCAACGGCAAGGACGGGCGCTTCCTGCAGTACCGCCTGGACGGCGCCAGCGGCGAGGCGAGCGGGCAACTGGTGCGCGAGTTCCGCGTCGAGAGCCAGCCCGAGGGCTGCGTCGCCGACGACCAGCGCCAGCGCCTGTTCATCGGCGAGGAGGACGTCGGCGTCTGGGCCCTGGACGCCCGCGCCGACGCCCCCGCCGACCTCAAGTCGGTGATGAAGGTGGGCGAGACGCTGCACGCCGACGTCGAGGGCCTGGGCCTGTACCAGAGCGAGGCCCGCGACTACCTGGTGATCTCCAGCCAGGGCAACGACAGCTACGTGGTGCTCGACGCCGAGCCGCCCTTCGCCCTGCGCGGTGCCTTCCGCGTCGGCCTCAACGCCGCCGCCGGCATCGACGGCGCCTCGGAGACCGACGGCCTGGACGTCACCTCCGCCAACCTCGGCGGCCCCTGGAACCAGGGAATGCTGGTGGTGCAGGACGGCCGCAAGCGCATGCCCGAGCAGACCCAGAACTTCAAGTTCGTGCCCTGGGCCGAGGTGGCCCGGACCCTGGGTCTGCACTGAGCTGTCATCAATCCGTCATCGCCGCGTAATCGAATAGGGCCCTGCGGGGCCCGGCCACACGAGGAACCAACCATGCACGCAACACTGGAACAGATGACCGTCTGGGGCCTGATCAGCGACGCCAGCCTGCTGGTGAAAGGGGTGATGGCGATCCTGCTGCTCGCCTCCCTGTTCAGTTGGTACCTGATCGTCCAGCGCGGCACCCTGCTGGCGCGCGTCGAGCGGCAGGCCAAGGCCTTCCAGGCGCGCTTCCGTGGTACCGCCGACCTCAACCTATTGCAGCGCAAGGACGGCGAGCCGGACGAGGACGCCGCCCTGGAGCGCATCTTCCAGGCCGGCTACCAGGAATTCGCCCAACTGCGCCGCGAGCCGGGCATCGCCCCGGAGAGGGTGGTGGACGGTGTCGAGCGCAGCCTTTACGTCGCCATCGCCGAGGAGGAAGAGCGCCTGGAGAAGGGCCTCACCTTCCTCGCCACCGTCGGCTCGGTCAGCCCCTACATCGGCCTGTTCGGCACCGTGTGGGGGATCATGAATTCCTTCATCGGCCTGTCCCAGGTGCAGCAGGCGACCCTCTCCACCGTCGCCCCGGGCATCGCCGAAGCGCTGATCGCCACCGCCATCGGCCTGTTCGCCGCCATCCCCGCGGTGATCGCCTACAATCGCTTCTCGGCCCGCGCCCAGGGCCTGGTGGCGCGCTACTACGCCTTCGGCAACGAACTGCAGGGCCGCCTGCAACGTCGCCTGGCCGGTGCCAACCCCGTCGCCGCCGCAGCCTGAGGTGCAGCATGCTCGTCCGCCCCCAGCGCAAGCACGGCCCCAAGGCCGAAATGAACGTGGTGCCCTACATCGACGTGATGCTGGTGCTGCTGGTGATCTTCATGGTCACCGCACCGATGCTCACCCAGGGCGTGAAGATCGAACTGCCCAAGGTGGCCAGCGAGGCGCTGCCCCGTGACAGCCAGCAACGCATCCTCACCCTCTCGGTGCAGGCCGACGGCGGCTACTACTGGAACCTCGGCACCGAGCTGGACACCGAAAACCGGACCGACAGCGCCGTGGCCCTGGAGGAAATGACCGCCAAGGTGGGCGCGCTGATCGCCGAGCGCGGTGACACCCAGGTGTACATCCGCGCCGACCAGGACGCCGGCTACGGCAAGGTGGTGGCCGCCATGGCCGCGCTGCAGCAGGGCGGGGTGGCCAACCTCGGGTTGATCACCGAGGCGCCGCAATGAGCGTGATGGTCATGAGCGATGCGCCTCTCTTCCGCCTGCCGCTGCCCGGCGCCCGCACCTGGCGTACCGTCTTCGCCGCCGGCTGCGCCCTCGCCCTGCACCTGGGCGTGCTGGCGCTGCTGATGGCCGGCTGGGCCCCCGAGCGCCCCGCCGAGCCCGTGCAGCGGGTGCTCACCACCCAGCTCATCAGCCTGCCCGCGCCGACGCCCGAACCGGCCCCCGCGCCCCCGGTGCCGGCGCAGCCGGCCGTGGCCGAGCCCGCCCCGGTGGAGCCGCCGCCGGCGCCGCTCGAACCGCCGAAGCCGCAGGTGGACCCGCGAATCGAGCAGCGCAAGCTGGAGCAGGCCGCCCTGGCCCGCAAGCGCGTGGAAGAACAGCAGCGCCAGGAGCAGGTGCAGCGGGAAACCCGGCGCCGCGAACAGCAGCGCCTGGAGGCCGAGCGCGCCGCCGAGCAGCAGCGCCAGCAGGAGCTGGCCCGCCAGGCGGAGCAGCAACGCCAGGCTGCCGAGCGTGCCCGCCAGGCCGCTGCCGAAGCCGCCGCCAACAGCCGCCAGTACCTGCCGATCGCCAAGGAAGCGCCGGACTACCCCCAGCGCGCCCTCGACAAGGGCATCCAGGGCGACTGCACGGTGGAGTACCGGGTCAACCCGCAAGGCCGCGTCGAGGACCCGCAGGTGGTGGGCGACTGTCACCCGCTGTTCATCCGCCCGTCACTGGCCGCAGCGCAGACTTTCCGTTACCAGCCGCGCCTCGAAAACGGCCAGCCCGTGGCCGTGCCCGGCGTGCGCAACACCTTCCACTACCGCATCGAACGCTGAGCACGCAGCGCCGGCGCATAACCAGAAGAGAGACGTGATGAACCGGGACTACGACGCTTTCCACGCCGCACTGGCCGCCCACGACGACGTGGCCATCAACCCCAGCGGCAACCGCCCCCTGGACCAGATGGTCGATGCCGGCCGCCGCAACGTCCTCAAGGGCGGCCTGGCCCTCGCGGCTCTGGGCTTCTTCGGCGGCGGCATCAGCGCCTGCCGCACCCTGGCCGAGACCCCGCTGCTGGGCTTCAAGGGCGTGCCCCAGCAGTTCGATGCGAAATTCGACCAGGTCATCGTCGCCGAGGGCTACAGCGCCCGGCCGTTCTTCTCCTGGGGCGATGCCGTGCTCGCCGATGCCCCGGCCTTCAAGGGCGACGCCAGCGAAACCTGGGAAGACCAGCTCAAGCAGGCCGGCGACAACCACGACGGCATGCACTTCTTCCCCTTTCCGGAGGCGCCCAACGACCACGGCCTGCTGGTGATCAACCACGAGTACATCAACCCCACCCTGCACGCCGCCGGCATCGTCTACGTCGATGGCAAGCGCAAGGTGGAGGACGTGAAGAAGGAGCAGGCCGCCCACGGCGTCAGCGTCATCGAGGTGAAGAAGGACGGCAGCGGCCACTGGCAGCGGGTCGCCGGCTCGCGCTACAACCGCCGCATCTCCACCCTCACCCCCATGCAGCTCAGCGGCCCGCTGGCCGGCAACGCCGCCATGAAGACCGCCTCCGACCCCAGCGGGCGGGAGGTGATCGGCACCCTCAACAACTGCTCCATGGGCGTCACCCCCTGGGGCACCTACCTCGCCTGCGAGGAGAACTGGCACAACTACTTCATCAACCGCGACGCGGCCGACCATGCCCAGCGCGTGTCGCACAAGCGCTACGGCATCGCCAAGGAAGGGCTGAGCAAGAACTACGGCTGGGAGACCGCCGACCCCCGCTTTGACGCCACGCCCTACCGCGACCAGCCCCACGACGGCCATGTGCAGGAGCCCAACCGCTTCGGCTGGGTGGTGGAGATCGACCCCTTCGACCCCACCAGCAAACCGAAGAAGCGCACCGCCGTCGGCCGCTTCTGCCGCGAGTGCTCCACCCTGTCACTCGGCAAGGATGGGCGCATGGCCTACTACTACGGCGACGACACCAAGGGCGAGTACATCTACAAGTTCGTACCCAGTGGCCGCTTCGACGCCGCCAACCCCAGGGCCGCCCGCGACCTGCTGGACGACGGCACCCTCTACGTCGCCCGCTTCGACGACGACGGCAAGGGCCAGTGGCTGGCCCTGGTGCACGGGCAGAACGACCTCACCGCCGAGAACGGCTTCCCCAGCCAGGCCGAGGTGCTGCTCAATGCTCGTGCCGCCGGTGACGTTCTCGGCGCCACGCCCATGGACCGCCCCGAGTGGGTGGCCGCGCACCCGGAGACCCGCGAGGTCTACGTCACCCTCACCAACAACGACGAGCGCGGCACCAAGAAGCCGGTGAACGCCGCCAACCCGCGCCCGCACAACCTGCACGGGCAGATCCTGCGCTGGAACGAGGCGGGCGGCGACCCCACCGCCACCACCTTCGAATGGGAGATCTTCCTGCTCGCCGGCGAGCCCCAGGGCGCCAGGGACGACAAGGGCCAGCCGGTGCCGGCCAACCTCATCGGCACCATCAACGGCGACGCCTTCTCCTCCCCGGATGGCCTGGCCTTCGACCCCGCCGGCCGCCTGTGGATCGAGACCGACTTCGACGACATCGAGCCGGCCATGGCGCGCATCGGCTGCAACCAGTTGCTCTGCGCCGACCCCAGGACCCGCGAGGTGCGCCGCTTCCTCGTCGGCCCGCGTGGCTGCGAGCTGACCGGCATCACCTTCACCCCGGACGGCCGCAGCATGTGGGTCAACATCCAGCACCCCGGCATCAGCTACCCCGCCAGCGACGGCAAGAGCCGCCCGCGCTCCACCACCGTGCTCATCACCAAGAACGACGGCGGCGTGATCGGCAGTTGAAGGGCCTCAGGTCCCCGGCATAGCTCGGCAACGAACTGGCAAGCCATGCAACGGCAAGCGCCATTTGCACATCCTGCTTGCCCTCAATCGCCCGGCAGCGCCTGCACCGCCTTGCAACTGGCCTCGTAGTGCTGGGCGCAGGCCGCCCGGTACAGGCGGCGGGCCTGGTCCGGGTCGCGCGGTACGCCTTCGCCCCGCAGGTACAGGCTGCCGAGCACGTGCTGGGCCATGGGGTTGCCGGCGGCAGCGGACTGATTCAGGTAGCGCAGCATCTCCGGCTGGTTGGCCAGGGCTGGGTCGTTGCGGCCGGTGTAGAGAAAGGCCAGGCTCACCGCCGCCATGGCGTGGCCCTGGTCGGCGGCGCGGGCCCACCAGTACTGGGCCTGGCGGTAGTCCTTGGCCACGAAGAAGTGGCTGCCCAGCTTGAACTGGCTCTCCGGGTCGCCGCGCTGGGCCTGCACCTGCAGCACCTCTTGCTCGCTGGGCGGCGTCTCGCGGATGACGTTGGCCGGTGCCTGCGGCTCGGCAGGGCGCTCCGGTGTCTTGGCGGTGTGGGTGCAGCCGGCCAGCAGGACGGCGGCCAGCAGCGGGACGGACAGGCGGGACAGTGACGGACGCATGGAGGCTCCTCGGCCAGGGCAGGGATGGGCGGCGGCGCCGGGCGTACAGGGTGATCGGCTTCCGGCCGTGCTTCAAGGTGTTGCCGCCAGTGGGACCGGCCCCGCGTGAAAGGGTTCTCGTCGGTTGCCGGCTCGGGGTTGGCTTTGTGAAATTTATTGGATAGATTTTCATGAAATTAAATCTACAAAATTTCACGAGGCCCCCATGTTCAAGCAATCCGCCCAGCATGTCGGTACCTGGTACGCCGCCGCCTTCCCCGGCTCCATTCCGCTGCGCCCGCGCCTGCAGGCGAGCCAGGACTGTGACGTGGTGGTGGTCGGCGGCGGCTTCAGCGGCCTGCACACCGCCCTGCGCCTGGCCCTGGCCGGCAAGCGCGTGGTGCTGCTGGAAGCCAGCCGGCTGGCCTGGGCGGCCTCCGGGCGCAACGGCGGGCAGGCCTTGCTGGGCTGGTCCTGCGACATGCCCCCGCTGGAGAAGGCGCTCGGCGTCGACGGCGCCCGCCAGTTGTGGGACAGCATGCGCTGGGCCGCCGAGGAGATCCGCGAGCTGCCCACCCGCCACGGCTTCGAGGTGGACTACCGCAGCGGCAGCCTGTGGGCGGCCGTGCTGCCGCGCCGGGTCGGCCAGTTGCACGAGGCCCAGCGCGAGGCCGAAGCGAAGTGGGGCTACGACGCCTTGCGCGTCATCGAACGCGACGAACTGCCCGAATGGATCGGCAGCCCGCGCTACCAGGCCGCCCTCTACGACCCCGAGGCCGGCCACCTCGACCCGCTGAAGCTGGCCCACGGCCTGGCCAATGCCCTGGAAGCGGCTGGCGGGCGCATCTTCGAACAGACCCAGGCCCTGGAGTACCGCGCCCGCGGCGAGGGCTACAGCGTGCGAACCCCAGAGGGCGAAGTGCGCGCCGACGTGCTGGTGCTGGCCTGCAACGCCTACATCGATCGCCTCGACCCGGCCCTGGCCCGGCGCGTGCTGCCGGTGGGCTCCTACCAGGTCGCCACCGAGCCGCTGGACCCGGCGCTGGCGCGCTCCCTGCTGCCGCGCAACAGTTGCGTGATCGACAACCAGTTCGTCCCCGACTATTTCCGCCTCACCCCCGACAACCGCCTGCTCTTCGGCGGTGGCTGCACCTACCTGGGCGGCCTGCCCAGGGACGTAGCGGCCGCCACCCGGCCGCACCTGGAGCGGGTCTTCCCGCAGTTGCGTGGCGTGGGCATCGAGTACGGCTGGGGCGGGCACCTGGACTGCAGCATGAAGCGCACCCCCGACATCGGCCGCACGGGCCAGCGCTACTGGCTGCAGGGCTTCTCCGGGCACGGCGTGCTGCCGACCCTGGCCGGTGCCCGCGCCGTGGCCGACGCCATCCTCGGTGACGACCGCCTGCTGGGGCTCTACCAGCGCCTGAACAACCCCGGCTTCCCCGGTGGCGCATTGCTGGCGCCACCGCTGGAGGCCATCGGCAAGGCGTACTACCGCCTGCGCGACCTGATCTGAAGGGCTGCCTGCCGGCACCCGGCGGGCACCACGGAGATTCCAGATGGACAAGCAAGACGAAATCGAAGGCCTCGCGATCCTCATCCGCGACCTGCGCAAGCACAAGAACGTGACCCTGGGCGACCTGGCCACCCGCATCGACCGCTCGGTGGGCTTCCTCTCCCAGGTCGAGCGCGGCCTCTCGCGCCCCACGGTGGCCGACCTCACCGCCATCAGCGAAGCGCTGGGGGTGCCGACCACCTACTTCTACAGCCTCAGCAAGCCCCGCGAGATCCCCTGGATCACCCGCCCCGACGAGCGCCGCACCCTCTACTACGCCGGCGGCATCACCGACGTGCTGGCCTCGCCGACCATGTCCGGCGGCTTCTCCATGCTCGAAAGCCACCTGGAGCCCGGCGCCACCAGTGGCGAAGGGCACCTGGACGACAGCTCCGAGCAGGGTGGTTTCGTCCTCGAAGGCGAGCTGACGCTCTGGTACGGCGACGACGCCGAGCCGGTGACCCTCCAGGCCAACGACAGCTTCCAGCTACCGCCCCATGCGCAGTTCCGCTACGCCAACCTCACCGAACGGCCGACGCGGGTGCTCTGGGTCTTCACCTGACACCCGGCGGCTTCTCCCCTGAACACCTCTTTCCCATGCAGGACCGCAGTGATGACAACAACAAGACACCCCGATCTGCTCAGCGAAGTCCGCGCCTTCCGCGAACGTCACCCGGACATCCGCTACGTCGACCTCATCTGCCTGGACATCCCCGGGCACTTCTACGGCAAGCGCTACCCCATCGACATGCTGGAGAAGGTGGCCGCCGGCGGCCCGCTGAAGGTCCCGCAGAACTGCGTGCTGCTGGGCACCCAGGGCGGGCTGTACCCCATCGGCGATTACTGCTTCGCCGACGGCGACCCGGACGCCCCGCGCCGCCTGGTGCCGGGCACCCTGGTGCCGGTGCGCTGGGAGAAGGAGCCCCTGGGGCAGATGCTGATCACCTCCGACGGCACCGAAGCACCCATCGAATTCGAACCCCGTGAAGTGCTCGCCCGCGTGCTGCAGCGCCTGGAACGGCGCGGCATCCGCCCGGTGGTGGCCTTCGAGCTGGAGTTCTACCTGTTCGACCGCAAGCTCGACGCCGGCCTGCCGCGCTTCCCCCGTGACCCGCTGTGCGAGGACGAGGACGATCAGCCGAACATGCACATCGAGCGCCTCTCGCGCTTCTCCAGCGTGCTCCACGAAATGGTCGACGCCGCCAACGAACAGGGCGTGGCCGCCAACGTCATCACCGCCGAGCTCGGCCCCGGCCAGTTCGAGATCAACTTCGGCCACTGCGACGACGGCCTCCAGGCCGCCGACTGGGCCGCCCTGTTCTGCCGCAGCACCCGTGGCGTGGCCCTCAAGCACGGCCTGCGCGCCAGCTTCATGAGCAAGCCCTACCTGCAGGCGCCGGGCAGTGGCATGCACGTACACGTCAGCCTCTACGACCGCGACGGCCACAACCTGCTGGACGCCCAGGGCCAGCGCCCGCTGCGTCACGCCGTGGCCGGCTGCCTGGACCTGCTGCCCCACTGCATGCCGATCTTCGCCGCCAACCACAACGCCTTCCGTCGCTACGGCGCCATGGTCAACGCCGCCAGCCGCGCCAGTTGGGGCTTCGAAGACCGCGACGCATGCATCCGCATCCCCGAATCAGACGGCCGCAACCTGCGCATCGAACACCGCCTGGCCGGCGCCGACGCCAACCCCTACCTGGTGCTGGCGGCCATCCTCACCGGCATGGAGCACGGCCTCGACGCCGCCCGCGACCCCATCGCACCGCTCAACGAAGACCGCTCCAGCGGCATCGACTTCCCCACGGACATGCTCACCGCCGTCGCCGCCATGCGCGACCACCCCGTGGTCAACCAGGGCCTGGGCAGCGAATTCGTCATGGTCTATTGCGAGAACAAGCGCCAGGAGTACCTCGACTTCATGAACGAAGTCAGCGCCCGGGAATACCGCTGGTACCTGTAGCGGGACGCGCCGGGTGCGGGGTGGGTGGCGCGCTTCCCATCCATCCATGGCGCTCGCCATGACCCCGCACGGTGGACCGGTGAAGCGTGGTCCAACCCTACGTCTTTCGCGAGCAGAGCTCGCCCCTACACGCCGGCACGTCGCTGGTCGGGGCGTAGGGTGGATGGCGCTCTTTCCATCCACCAGCGGCGCTCGCCATGGCCCCGAATGGTGGGCCGATGCAGCGTGGTTCCCCTACGCCCGGTCCACCCCGCCAAAGGCGGCCAGCAGGTCTTCGACGAACGCCTGCTGCGCTTCGCTGGGTTCACGGCCGCGGTGGTGGGTGAGGCGGAATTCCACGTCGAAGCCCAGACGCTCGGGGAGCAGGGCGCGGAGTTGCCCGCGTGTCTCCCAGGGCGCGGCGATGTGGCGGGGCAGGTAGCCGATGTGGGCACCGGAGAGGATCAGCGCCAGGGTGCCTTCCACCTGCTCGGTGACCGCGCTGCTGGCGGCGGACTGGAAGGGCTCGGCCTCGCCGATGAAGCGGTAGGGGTGCAGCACCCGGTCGCAGTGGCGCAGGTCGCTCTCGGTCACGCGCGTGCGGTCGAACAGCGGGTGCCCGGCGCCGCAGAACAGCAGCTGCTCCTCGACGAACAGCGGCCGGTGCTCCAGCGCCTGCTGGTTGCCGGAGAAGTAGCCGATGGCCAGGTGCAACTGGTCCTGCAGCAGGCGCCGCTCCAGTTCGGCGGGCATGGCGCTGAGCAGCTCGATGCGCACTGCCTGGCGGCGCGAGCGGAAGCGCCGGATGGCGTCGGCCAGGCGCTGCATCACGGCATCGTCGAGGGCTTCGGAGAGGCCGATGCGCAGCTCGCCCAGGAGCATGTCGGCCATGCCCCGCGCCTCGCCCTTGAAGGTCTCGATGGCGCCGAACAGCCGCCGTGTGGCCGCCAGCACCTGCTCGCCCTTGGGCGTCAGGCGGAAGCCGGCCTTGCCGCGCTCGCACAGGCGAAAGCCCAGGCGCGTCTCCAGCTTGGCCATCTGCGTGCTGATGGTGGACTGGCCCACCCCCAGCGCGCCCTGGGCGGCGCTGAAGCCGCCGCTTTCGACCACGGTGACGAACAGCCTGAGCAGTTGCAGGTCCAGATCCTGGAGTTGGGCGAGCATGGGATTCTCCAAACATCGATGGCGAGCGATGCCAAAGTAGAACACTTCATATTTATCCGAAGCAAAGCCCGGCGCAGGATCGCCCCATCACCGCTCCGGGAGCTTTCGCCATGCGCCTTTCCCTGTTGTTCGCCCTGCTCGCCGCCTGCGTCCTGCCCGCCCAGGGGCAGGACCGGGAGCTGAACCTCTACAGTTGGTCCGCCTACATCCCGCCCCAGGCGCTGGAGCGCTTCAAGGCCGAGACCGGCATCCGGGTGAAGTACGACATCTTCGACAGCGCCGAAGCCCTCGACGCCAAGCTGATGACCGGCGGCAGCGGCTATGACGTGGTGTTCCCCGCCAGCAGCGGCCTGGCGCGGGCGATCAAGGCCAATGCGGTGCAGCGCGGGCAATTGCAGCACTACGCCAACCTCGACCCGCAGCTGCTGGCCAAGCTCGCCAGCGTCGACCCCGGCAACCGCTTCGGCGTGCCCTACACCTGGGGCACCATCGGCCTGGGGCTGAACCGCGACGCGGTGCAGAAGCGCATCCCCGACGCACCGCTGAACAGCCTCGAACTGCTGTTCAAGCCCGAGTACGCCAGCCGCCTGAAGGACTGCGGCATCGCCGTGATCGACTCGCCCCAGGAGGTCATCAGCGTGGCCCTGCACTACCTCGGCAAGGACCCCTACAGCTCCGCCAAGGCCGACCTCGCGGCGGTCCATGAGCTGCTCACCGCGCTGCAGCCGAACCTGCGCTACGTCGGCACCGGCAAGCACATCAACGACCTGGCCAATGGCGAGATCTGCCTGGCGCTGACCTACAGCGGCGACGCCATCATCGCCGCCGGGCAGGCCCGCGAGACGAAGATGCCCTTCGAGGTGGTCTACCGCATCCCCCGCGAGGGTACGCTGATCTGGTTCGACACCCTGGCCATCCCCGCCGACGCGCCGCACCCCAAGGCGGCCCATGCCTTCATCGACTGGATGCTGCGCCCCGAGGCCATCGCCGAGCTGACCAACAGCCAGTTCTTCGCCAACGCCAACCAGGCCGCCACGCCGCTGCTGGACCCGGCGGTGGCCAACGACCCGGACATCTACCCGCCCCAGGCCGTGCGCGACCGCCTGTTCGGCGAGCAGGAACTGACCCTCAAGCAGCAGCGCGAGCGCACCCGCCTCTGGACGCGCTTCCGCACCCAGTACTGAACCCGCGCAGACGGGAAACACCCCACCGATGGAGCCCGATGACATGGAACACGCCTACGACAACGACCAGGCCATCACCCGGCCGAGCCTGCTGGGCACGGCCGCCGAAGCCACCTACGCCGGCATCACCAGCTTCATGCGCCGGCGCTACAGCCGCGACCTTGCCGGCGTCGACCTGGTGGTGAGCGGGGTGCCCTTCGACACCGCCACCACCAACCGCCCCGGCAGCCGCTTCGGGCCCCGCGCCATCCGCGCCGCCTCGGTGCAGATGGCCTGGGCGCGGCATTTTCCCTGGGAGTTCGACCCCTTCGACCACCTGGCGGTGATCGACTACGGCGACTGCGCCTTCGACCACGGCACGCCGCAGCACACGCCGGAGGCGATCCAGGCCCACGCCGCGCACATCCTCGAGGCCGGCGCGGCGATGCTCACCCTGGGCGGCGACCACTTCATCAGCTACCCGCTGCTCAAGGCCCACGCCGCCAAGCACGGGCCGCTGTCGCTGATCCACTTCGACGCCCACAGCGACACCTGGCCGGACGAAGAGGGCCAGCGCATCGACCACGGGACGATGTTCTTCCACGCCGCCCGCGAGGGCCTGGTGGACCCGGCGCGCTCGGTGCAGATCGGCCTGCGCACCACCAACGACGACGTGATGGGCTTCCAGGTGCTGGACGCCCGCGAGGTGCACCGCCACACCCCGGAGCAGATCGCCGAGCGCATCCGCGCGCGAGTGGGAGACAACCCGGTGTACCTGACCTTCGACATCGACTGCCTCGACCCGGCCTTCGCCCCCGGCACAGGCACCCCGGTGTGCGGCGGGCTCTCCAGCCACCAGGCGCTGGAAATCCTCCGTGGCCTGCGCGGCATCAATCTGGTGGGCATGGACGTGGTGGAAGTGGCGCCGCCCTACGACAACGCCGAAGTCACCGCCCTGGCCGGCGCCACCCTGGCGATGGAGATGATCTGCCTGTATGCCGCGCGGCATAAGGTGGGCGAGCGATAGGCGCGGCACTGAGGGAGCGAGTTCATTCGCGAACGAGGTAAAGCAAGAGCATCGCGGCTGAAGCCGCTCCCACAGGGTGGCCACCTGTAGCCCGGACTTCAGTCCGGGGACGGCGGTGGTGCCGGGGATGGGCGTTCGCGAGCAGAGCTCGCTCCTGCGGGGTTGGTGCCAGCCGGTGGGATTCCCGGGCTGAAGCCCGGGCTACGGAGTGCCCTGGCACGGTGTGAGCGAATTCATTCGCGAACGAGGTAAAGCAAGAGCATCGCGGCTGAAGCCGCTCCCACAGGGTGGCCGCCTGTAGCCCGGACTTCAGTCCGGGGACGGCGGTGGTGCCGGGGATGGGCGTTCGCGAGCAGAGCTCGCTCCTGCGGGGTTGGTGCCAGCCGGTGGGATTCCCGGGCTGAAGCCCGGGCTACGGAGTGCCCTGGCTCGGTGTGAGCGAATTCATTCGCGAACGAGGTGAAGCAAGAGCATCGCGGCTGAAGCTGCTCCCTCAGGGTGGCCACCTGTAGCCCGGACTTCAGTCCGGGACCGGCGGTGCTGCCTGGGGTGGGCGTTCGCGAGCAGAGCTCGCTCCTACGAGGTTGGTACCAGCCGGAGGGATTCCCGGGCTGAAGCCCGGGCTACGGAGCGCTCTGGCTCGGTGGGTGCGAATTCAGTCGCGAACGAGGTGAAGCACGAGCATCGCGGCTGAAGCCGCTCCCACGGGGTGTTACGGGATGCACCTGAAAAAAGCCACGGGCCCAAGGGTGGGCCCGTGGTTTCACGCACAACTGTCGATCATGGCGCGCAGGCCCAGGCGGGGGTCCTGGAACAGACGCGCATCCATCAGTTGGGGTTTGTCGACGAGGGGGCGGAAGTCCATGCGGGCAAGGATGTCGCGCTCGATGTCCACGCCCGGCGCGACCTCGATCAACTCCAGGCCCTCGGTGGTCAGGCGGAACACGCAGCGCTCGGTGACGTAGAGCACCGGCTTGCCGGCTTCGGCGGCGAGGCGGCCGGCGAAGGTGCGGTGCTCAACCTCGCGCACGAACTTGCGCAGCGCGCCGTCCTGCACGATGCGCAGGGCGCCGTTCTCGATGCGGATGTCCTGCGGGCCGGCGGTGAAGGTGCCGACGAAGACCACCGCCTTGGCGTTCTGGCTGATGTTGATGAAGCCTCCGGCGCCGGCCAGCCGCGTGCCGAACTTCGACACGTTGAGGTTGCCCGCCGCATCCGCCTGGGCCAGGCCGAGGAAGGCGAGGTCCAGGCCGCCGCCGTCGTAGAAGTCGAACTGGTAGGGCTGGTCGATCAGCGCGCTGTGGTTGCAGGCCGCGCCGAAGTCCAGGCCCGAGGCCGGCACGCCGCCGATCACCCCGGGCTCGGCGGTGAGGGTGAGCAGGTCGATCACCCCTTCTTCCGCCGCTACCGCCGCCACGCCCTCGGGCATGCCGATACCCAGGTTCACCACCGCGCCGGGCTTGAGTTCCAGCGCGGCGCGGCGGGCGATCAGCTTGCGCAGGTCCAGCGGCATCGGCTGCAGGCTACCCTCGGGCACCCGCACCTCGGCGGCGAAGGCCGGGTTGTAGGCGGTGGCGAAGGTCTGCTGGTGGTGCTCCGGCGCGGCCACCACCACGCAGTCGACGAGGATGCCGGGAATCTTCACCTGGCGCGGGTTGAGCGAGCCACGGGCGACAACCCGCTCCACCTGGGCGATCACCAGCCCGCCGGAATTGCGTGCGGCCATGGCGATGGCCAGGCTCTCGATGGTCAGCGCCTCGCGCTCCATGGTCAGGTTGCCGTCCTCGTCCGCGCTGGTGGCGCGCACCACCCCGACGTGGATGGGGAAGGTCTTGTAGAAGAGGTAGTCCTCGCCGTCGAGGGGCATGCGGCGCACCAGCTCCTCGGTGGTGCGCGCGTTGAGCTTGCCGCCGCCGTGCTCGGGGTCGACGAAGGTGCCCAGGCCCACCCGCGACAACTGCCCCGGCTTGCCGGCGGCGATGTCGCGGAACAGCTGGGAGATCACCCCCTGGGGCAGGTTGTAGGCCTCGATGCGGTTCTCCACCGCCAGCTTCTGCAACCCCGGCACCAGCCCCCAGTGGCCACCGATCACGCGGCGCACCAGCCCTTCGTGGGCCAGGTGGTTGAGGCCCCGGCCCTTGCCGTCACCCTGGCCGGCGGCGTAGACCAGGGTCAGGTCGCGCGGCGCCTGCTCGGCCTGGAAGCGCTGCTCCAGGGCGATGGCGATGGCCTCGGCGAAACCGATGCCGACGAAGCCGCCGGTGGCCAGGTGGGCGTTGTCGGGGATACGCGCCACCGCCTCGGCGGCGCTCATCACTTTGCTCATGTCGTACCTCGAGCGTGGAATTGGGGGCTGCCTGCTTCACCCGTGGGAGCGGCTTCAGCCGCGAAGGGTCGCGCAGCGGACCCGGGGCGCCCCTGCGGGCCGCATCGCGAATGAATTCGCTCCCACGGGCTACTCATCAGAAGCTGCCGAACAGGCTGCCGAGGGTGATCACCACCACCAGGGCCAGCAGGGGGAAGATCACCGTGTTCATGAAGATGAATCTGTAGGAATCGCGGTGGGTCAGCTTGCAGATGGCCAGCAGCGAGATCACCGCGCCGTTGTGGGGCAGGGTGTCCATGCAGCCGGAAGCCATGGCGGCGACCCGGTGCAGCAGCTCGGGGCTGATGCCGGCGGCGTTGGCCATCTCCAGGTACTGCGCGCCAAGGGTCTTGAGGGCGATGGACATGCCGCCTGAGGCGGAGCCGGTGATGCCGGCGAGGATGTTCACCGCCACCGCCTCGGACACCAGCGGGTTGCCCGGCACGCTCAGCACCAGGTCGCGGATCACCACGAAGCCGGCCAGGGAGGCGATCACCGTGCCGTAGCCCACCTCGGAGGCGGTGTTGAGGATCGGCAGCATGGAGCCGAAGGTGCCGTCGTTGAGGCTTTGCTTCAGGTCCGCCCAGCGCCGCCAGTGCAGGCCGATGAGCAGCAGCACCGCCGCGCTGAGGGCGACGATGATCGACCAGATGCCGATCACCGACTTGGCGTCCTGCAGGCCGCCGAACTCGGGCTTGGCCAGGTAGCTGGTGTCGAGGTTGGGCAGCACCTGCTTGGCCATCAGGAAGTTCAGCGCGATCACCAGCAGGATCGGCAGCAGCGCCAGCCAGAAGCCGGTCACCGGCAGGCCGCTCTGCTCGGTGGGGTCGTCCTTGTGGCTGCCGTAGCCTTCGCCGGCGGCCATCAGCTTGCGGGCCTGGGCGGCGAGCCACCAACTGCCGAGGCCGAGCATGAGCAGCCCGCCGATCAGCCCGAGGATGGGCGCGGCGAAGGCGTCGGTGCCGAAGAAGGGGCTGGGGATGGCGTTCTGGATCGCCGGTGTGCCGGGCAGGGCGGTCATGGTGAAGGTGAAGGCACCCAGGGCGATCGCGCCGGGCAGCAGGCGCTTGGGAATGCCCGCCTCGCGGAACAGCGCGGTGCCGATGGGGTACACGGCGAAGGCCACCACGAACAGCGACACGCCGCCGTAGGTCAGCAGCCCGCAGGCCAGCACGATGGCGAGGATGGCCCGCTCGCGCCCCAGCCGGGTGACGATGCCCTGGGCAATGGCGCGGGCCGAGCCGGAGTCGTCCATCAACTTGCCGAAGATGGCGCCGAGCAGGAACAGTGGGAAGAACTGGATCAGGTAGCCGCCCAGGGACTTCATGAACACCTGGGTGTAGGTGGGCAGCATCAACGCTGCATCACCGGCGAACAGCACCGCCAGCAGCGCCATCAGCGGCGCCAGGATCAACACGTTGTAGCCGCGGTAGGCCAGGAACATCAGCAGTGCGAGGGACAGCAGGATTCCGAGGGTACCCATGGGATTTCCTTCTTGTTGTTGTTTTGAACCGCCGCAGCGGCCGGGCCTGGGTCGGCCCTTTGCCGGTATAGAGCGAAAGCTGTGCCAGGTGGGCTGAAAAGCCCTGGGGAAGGCGCTGGTAGTGGGTTTGAGCCGTTAGCAGGAAGGGGAGCGAAGCGATTCAGGTGTCCACATGAGTGGACGGTGTCCTGTTTGTTGGACGCCTATTTCGAGTGATGTCCAAAAATATGGACGCCCCTTGACCCGAGCCCCCGGGTTGTAGGGGGGATGGCGCTTTACCCATCCACCACCGCGCCCGCCCCCAAACACCGTGGCCGCAGGTAAATGCACGCCCTGCCCGTCGACCAACCCCGCACCGCGTGGATCGATGAAGCGCGATCCACCCTACGTCGGCCTGTGAGTTTCGTGAGGTGGATGCCACTTCTCCATCCACCGACGTACTGACCCGTAGCCCGGGCTTCAGCCCGGGGCACCACC